>JAPHEE010000013.1 GCA_029259545.1 Candidatus Alkanophaga volatiphilum | reverse complement strand
TCGCCGAAGACGATAGTCCTCATGGGGGTTCTGATAGGCGCCGTCGTCCTCGCTCTTGAGATATATTACGGAGTGTGGCCGCCGTAGCAGGGTGTTGAGATGAGACTGGGAATGGTGGACATCAGCGCTAAGGAAGACGTCGTCCGCATCTCGGAGGCGTACGGCAGGCTCAGGCTGAAGAGGGACACGGTGCTTGCGATAGAGAGGGGCGAGGTGCCGAAGGGCGACGTTCTCAGCTGCGCGGAGACCGCAGCGATCCTCGCAGTCAAAAACACCCCCTTCACGATCCCGCTCTGCCACCCCATAGGGATAAGCGGCGTCTCCGTGGACTTCAACCTCGGCTGCGACGGCGACGGCGGCGTCGTCGAGGTCTTCGTGACCGTGAAATCCGTCGGGAAGACGGGCGTGGAGATGGAGGCGTTGCACGGCGTCGCCGTCGCCCTCCTCACAATCTGGGACATGGTCAAGGGTCTTGAAAAGGACGACTCCGGAAATTACCCGACGACGAAAATCGAGGAGATTAGGGTTCTGAGCAAGGTGAAAAGGGCGGGGGAGGGGCAGTAGGGTGGATGATGAGTGATTGAGAGGGGTACGGGATGAAGGTGGTGAGGCGGGACGAGCTGAAGCCCTTCGTGACGAAAGACGGCTCTGAAATTCGGGAGTTCCACCGCTCCGAGAACTTGAGCCTCGCAGAGGCGTCGGTTCCGGTCGGGATGAGGACGAGGAAACACTTCCATAAAACTTCTGAGGAAATCTACTTCATCTTGGAGGGGAGGGGCGTGATGGAGGTCGAGGGGGAGCGTGCGGAGGTCGCCGCCGGGCAGGCGATCGTGATTCCGCCGGGGAAGGCGCATTGCATAGAGAACGTCGGCGACGTGCCCCTGCGGTTTCTGTGCCACTGCAGCCCGCCGTACTCGCATGAGGACACCGTCCTCGTGGAGTGAGATGGAGCGGTTTCTGGTGGACAGGATGCTCGGCAGGCTCGTCTCGTGGCTCAGGATGCTGGGCTACGACACCGTATATGCGAACGACGTGAGCGGCGAGGGTGGCGGCGACGACGAGGATGCGTTCCTGCTCTCCCTAGCAAAAAGGGAGAAGAGGATACTTCTGACGAAGGACAGGAGGCTTGCGGCGGAAGCCCGTAAGAGCGGGGTGCAGTGCGTCCTCATGACGGGAAACGACGTGCTGGGGCAGCTTCACGAGCTTGCGGAGAGCGTGCCCCTGCGCCTTGAGATGAGGTTTATGCGATGCAGCGACTGCAACGCGCCGATACGACGTGTCAGGGAGGACGAAACGCAGCTGCTGCTCGAAACCGACTACGTGCCGAAAAAGATGATCGGGAAGCTAGAGTTTTGGGTTTGCGAGCGGTGCCGCCGCATCTACTGGGAGGGCAGCCACTGGCGCGCGATCAACGAGCGGCTGGACCTGCTGAGAAGGATGATGAGTAAGCGAGACGAGAATGAGCAAGCCAGCAGCAAGTAAATTGGAAAGCGCTAAGCTTAAAAGGTTGTATGAGGAGCAGAGGGGAATAGCCGCACGTGCGGTGCTCAGGGATGAATTTCAAGGTCCGAAATTAGTGGCAGGTGCCGACTTGGCTTTCATCGCCGCCGGGGATGCGGAGCTTGCGGTTGCGGGCGTCGTCGTTCTCAGGTTTCCTGAGCTGCGGGTCGTGGAGCGGGCGTGCGTCGTCAGACCGCTCGACTTCCCTTATGTGCCGGGGCTGCTGGCGTTCCGTGAGGCTCCGCTCATAATGGAGGCGTTCCGGCGGCTTGAAAGCAAGGTGGACGTGCTCTTCGTGGACGGCTGCGGCGTGAACCATCCGCGATTCGCAGGCTTGGCGACGCACGTCGGCGTGCTCCTCGACGTCGCGACGGTCGGCGTTGCGAAGAGCGTCCTGTGCGGCGACGCCAGAACGCCAACAGCGGAGGGCGAAGCATGCCCGCTACGCTACCGTGGCAGGCTCGTGGGCTTCCTCCTGAAAAGCAAAGGGGGTTGCAAGCCCATCGTCGTCGCCCCCGGACACAGAGTTTCGGCGGAGACGGCGCTGAGGCTCGTGAGGGAGTGCCTGCGAGGGTACAAGCTGCCGGAGCCCACGAGACTGGCGCACATCTACGCAAACGAGGTTAAAAGGAGGCTGGGGGGCGAGTTGCTTGCGGGCGAGAAACTGACGCGCGGCGGCACATGAGAGAGAAATTGCATTAACCCCACGGCACGCATACGGCGAGCGGCTTCGAGACGAAATCATTATTCCAGCTCCAGCATTCTTTGTATGGCTTCACGGGCGGCATCTGCCGTCTCCTTCGGAACGGTCACTGTCGGGCGTTCTCGCTCTAGCGCCCTCAGGATCTTCGGGAGGGTGTGCATTTTCATCTGCGGGCAGACCGCCGTCTCCGAGACGGCGTGGAACCGCTTCTGCGGCGCCTCCCGCCTGAGGCGGTGCAGCAGCCCTATCTCCGTCGCTATCAGATACTCGGCGGCGGCGTCCTCCCTGCAAAACCGCACCATCCCGGACGTCGACGCTATATGGTCGGCGGCGTCCTGCACCTCCGGCACGCACTCCGGGTGCGCCACGAGCTTCGCCCCCGGGTGCCGGCGGCGTGCCGCCTCCACGTCCTCCATCGCAATCTGGTGGTGCGTCGGGCAGAGTCCTCGCTCGGGCACGACCACGAGCTCCTTCGGCGAGCGCCGCCGCACGTAGTAAGCGAGGTTCGCATCCGGTCCGAAGATCACGGTCTCGGCGTCCATTGCGTTCACGACCGCGGCGGCGTTCGCCGACGTGCACACGCAGTCCGCCTCCGCCTTGCTTTCGGCGAGCGTGTTGATGTACAAAACGACGGCGGCGCCCGGATGCTCAGCCCTGACGCGGCGGAGCGCGGACGCCGTCAGCATCTGCGCCATCGGGCAGGTGGCGCCGGCGTCCGGGATCAGAACTTTTTTGTCGGGGTTGAGCACGGCGGCGGTCTCCGCCATGAAGTCAACGCCGCAGAACACGATAACGTCGGCGTCCGCCTCCGCCGCCCGCCGCGCCAGCTCCAGCGAGTCGCCGACGAAATCGGCGACATCCTGAACCTCCGCCCGCTGATAATTGTGCGCCAGTATCAACGCATTCTTCTTGGTCTTCAACCTTTCTATCTCCTCCACGAGCTTCATCCCTGAAGGTTCGCTCACGTCAATTTTATTCCTTAAGCTTTGCTCATCAACCAACTCTCTCCACCCAGCTTCTAAATTCGTCTAGGGCGACCAAGACCTCCGAGGTCGTAAACACGTCGTTGTTCACCTCGTCTATGTAACCCAAGTTCGGATGCATCAAACGTCCGTAATAACCACCACTCCAGAAACCACCCTTCTGTTGCCTCTTGAGCAGCCAGTCCACCGCTTTAAAAACTGCGGAGCCGCCAACACCCGCCGCCAGCAGACTCTGCAGGTAGAGGGCGGTCGCCAGCTCCTTCGTCGCTATGCTTATCGCAGACCAGCTGCCGTCGGCGTTCTGGTGGCGCAAAGCATATGAAAGCGCCCTTTCCAAGAGCCTTCTCGCCCTTTGCTTTAGCTCCTTCGGCAGTCTTCGCTTTTCTAACGTTGCGGCGACGCTGACGACGTTCCGAATGGCATAAGCTTCGGTGTTGAAATAGCAACGGGAACGCCCCCAGCTTCCATCCCTGCGTTGCGTCCGCTCTAAAAACTCCAAGCCTCTCTCCAACACGGACTCCGGCGGATCTCCTATAAGTAAGGCTCTAAGGGCGTACCCTGTAACTGAGGGGAAGTAATTAAGCTTGGGGTTCACAACTTCCGGGTCTCCCAAATAAGGAAGCTCCCAACCGCCGCACGCCCGCTGCCTCTCAACCAGAAAGTGAAGCCCCTTCCGGATCTCTAGGGTTATTCTCCCTTCGTACTTGTAAAGTGCCATCAGCGCCACGGGCGTCGTCTCGATGCAGTATAAATCCCTCCGCTCCCTTATGTCCGCACGAGACGCTGGAAAGTTCTCATAGAAGAAGCCGCCGCTCTCAAGCTGGCTTTCAAGCAGGAACTCAACAGCTTTTTTTAAAGCATCAGACTCTGCACCCACGACGGCGAGCGCAAGGGCGGCGTTCGCTGTGTTCCAGACCTCCCAAAGCCTTCCCCAAGAGCCGTCTTTACGCTGGGTGCTCTCCAACCACTTCACTCCCCTCTCAATCGCCGCATTCACTTCTTCGAGATCCACAGCGCCTCCACCTTGCTGCTTACCGCCCTGCTGCAACTTCCTGCGGAGACTTTCCCAGTAATACCGGAGATAGCCCAGCATCTCGTCCTTCGCGTTGTGCGGCGTGTTGTTGTAGATCCACCAATACAGGATGCCGAAGGCGCGCATGCCTTTTCCTCCTGCGTGCTCCACCTGACGATGAGCCGGTACTTCAGCTCAATATTTTTGCAAGCAGGTTAAAGTTGGTGAGGATGGGAGACGCCGACGAAAAGCACGACGCCTCCGGACCGCAGGGCAGCATCGAGGACGCGCTGAAGCTCGCAGCCCGTGGCACGGCGATCGCACTCGTCGGCGCCCTGCTCTTCGCCGCCTTCGACTTCGTCGCAAGAGTTCTGGTGGCGAGGAACGCCTCGCAAGCCGAGTACGGGGCGTTCAGCATTTCTCTCGCCCTCCTGAACATTCTTACCACCGCCGCATGTCTTGGGTTGCACGAGGGCGCGCCGAGATTCATCGCATTCTCCAGAGGGCGCGGCGAAAGACGGGAAAGCAGCATCATCCTCGCATCTTTGCAGCTTACGCTCGCCGCAGGCGCCCTTTGCTCCCTCTCCCTCTTCCTGCTCGCCGGACCGTTGGCGGAAGCGCTCCACTCACCGCCGGCGGTCCTCAGGACGTTCGCAGCCGCAGTCCCGTTCGCAGTTTCGGTTGAGATGCTTGTTGCACTTTTCAGGGGGTTCGACAGGGTTGAGGAGCGCTTCTACTTCCGAGATTTGCTGATGGGCGTGCTGAAGGTCTCGCTGGTCGCCGCAGCCGCCGCACTCGGCTTCCTCTGGATGGTCGCTGCTTACTCACTGGCGATAGTCTTGACGGCGCTCGCGTTTTCAGCGTATGCCGTGCGGAAATTGCGCGTCTTGACTCGAGAGGCACGTGCCGTCGAGGCGAGCGGGCGTGAGCGGCTCGCAAGCGGTGTGAAACACGAGCTGCTGCGCTTCTCATTGCCGCTACTCGTGGCGAGCGTTGCGGGGATTGCGATTCTGCGAGCGGACACCTTGCTGCTCGGGTACTTGCGGGCGGCGGAGGAGGCTGGGCTTTACAATGCGGCGCACCCCCTGGCGCAGCTTCTGAAAATATGCCTCGACTCCATGGCGTTCATCTACACGCCGATAGCGGCACAGCTGCTCTCAAGAAACCGCGTTCGTGAGTTGAGGCAGTATTACGTCGTGCTGACAAAATGGGTTTTCCTGGCGACGTTCCCGCCCGCCATGCTCGTCCTTCTCTTCCCGAGGGCGGTACTGAGCCTGATTTTCGGCGGCGGGTACGCATCCGCTGACGGCGCCCTCCGCATCCTCGTCGCCGGCATGCTGCTCCACGTCCTCCTCGGACCCAACGGCGCAACCCTGATCGCCATCGGCGGCACGCGCCCCTACATGCTTTACACCCTGGCGGGCGCCGCTCTGAACTTGGCTCTCAACGTCGCTTTGATCCCTGAGTTCGGCATCGTCGGCGCCGCCGTCGCATCGACGGCGGCGGTCTGCACGACGAACGCCCTGACATCACTGCAGATATTCCGCACGCACCGTGTGCACCCGTTCGCAGCCAGGTTCATGAAGCCCGCAGCCGTGTCGGCAGTCGCCACGCTCGCCCTCTTCCCGCTCTTCCTAAACGTCGCCGCCACCCCCTTAACGCTCCTAATCTTCTTGCTCTCATTTTACGTGACGTGCGGCATTTGCACGCTCGTCGTAAGCTTCGACGAGAACGACATGATCGTGCTCCTCGAACTGGCGGGGAACGTGGGCATCAAGCCACGCACCCTGGAAAAAATTCTCAAGATCAAGAGATAATCACAGTTTTTTCATCTTTTTCAGCCGTTTCACCCGCTCCCTCACACTTTCACGGATTCTCTCATACTTTATCCCTCTCGTCGCAAGCTCGCCCTCGAAAATCTCCCTCAGCACCCGCCCGTCCATGTCCGCCGGCAGCGGCAGCCCGAACATGTGCAGGATCGTCGGCGCCACGTCGTAAATCCTCGCACGAGCACGAATTCCAAAGCCCCTCTTTATGTCGGGTCCCCAAGCTATGAACGTCCCGTTGTCCTTGCGGTGGTTCCCACCAGAATCCCTGATGAAATCCTTGTTGTAACCGATTCTCGAACTAATCCCGTGCACGTAATCGTCAGTTTGGACGACGATGTCGGGCGCCAGATGCAGGTACTCGCCGCTGTACAACTCCTCCCGCCGGTACGCCGTCACCGAAAGCTCCCGTAGCCCCTCTATGATCTCATCACGCAGCCGCTCGTACTCGGAAGCCTCAACGACCCCCTGCGGCTCCCTCCCCCTCAGGTTTATGTATATCGGACCCCACGTCCCGTAGCTGAAAGCCTTCGTTCTCTCCCAGTTTATCTGCGTCCCTGCGGTGCGTAACGATAGTTTTATCCATACTTGTCTGAGCGGCGGTAAGGAATACAACTTCGACAGCGGCTCCCGGAACGGGGCAATAACTCTCGTGAGGAGCGGCTCTCTTCTCGGAGTGAGAAGCCCCCGCCTCTTTAACCATTCATTGACGAGGAAAACCCTTTCATTGGATCCAAATCCGTGGTCCGAGACTATCAGAAGAGCAGTATCCGAATCCAATCGTCTTAGCAGTCTGTGAAGGCAGCGGTCGACGTTCTGGTAATGTCGCAAAACGAGGGGTTCGTCGCCCCAGAACCTGTGTTGCGCCCTGTCGAGCTCTGAAAGTACTATAAAGCCGAAATCCCAGCCGTCGTCGAGCATGCGAAGGAACGCTCCGAACTGCCTCCTCGTTATCTCGCTCAGCCTTCTCGAAAGTTCCCGGTCGCTTAGCGTGAGCAATGTCCGCAGATCGCTTATGTCCCATTCGTAGCCGAGGCGTCGCAGCGTCTCCGCAAACTCACTTGGATACGTCAGCACGTCCCCAGAGACGTACAAAGGACCGGCAACCATCCGCCCGTTGACCTCGTACGCATAAAGCACGTTCGGCGCATTCAGAACGAGAACTCGCTTCCCATGCTCGCTCAGGATGTCCCAGATGTCCCGCTCTCTCCGCGTCATCGCCGCAGAGAGGCGAAACTCGTAGCTCCCATACGCCTTCTGTAGGAAACCAAAACACCCTATTTTCCCAGGATTCTTCCCGGTGGCGAGGCAATTCCACGCGGGGATCGTCTGCGTGGGCACGACGCTCTCAAGACGCCCGTGCGTCCCCTCCTCCAGCAGCTCCCGGAACGCCGGAAGCTCGCCCTCGGACGCCCACCGCCGAATTAAATCCATGCACGCCCCGTCCAGCCCCACCATCAAGACTCGCATTTCTACCCTTCCCCCTTCCTCGAAGCGAGCTCCTTGATGACATCGTACGTCTGGAATTCGGGCGCGAGGGCGTCGTAAATAGGATACTTTCCGAACGCAAGCTTTCCGACATCTCTCGCGACGAGCGAGTGGATGGGATACACGAACGTCATTCCCCGCTCCTCGAAAAACGTGTCGAACTCTCTGAGCAGCTCCATCTGCTCATCCGCGCTCAGGTTTTGACTGAACACGTATAGGGGCGATGCCTGAAATCCGAAATCCAAGAACACAAGTACAGGGCGGTCCTTGAGCTTGGATATGTAGTCCCACTTTGCCGTGTCCAATCTACGGCTGGCAACCTCCTCAGGGCTTGGGGTCATGGTGACGAAGTCCAGGTCCGGCGGCGAGTAGGGGAATGCCGGATATGCAAACCACGAGCCGACGTAAATATACCTTCCTTTTGAGTGTCCATAGCGGTGGATCTCATCAACGATATTGTGTATGGCGTTCCAAGTGTCTCGGACCGCCGGATGATAAGGATCCCCAGTCAAATTTTTGAGGACAAATGCCTGCCTGAACAGACTATCAATCCAGATGGCGTCGACGCCACAGTCTATCTGCTTCTTCGCCAGATCTAGGAAAAGCTCTTGGAACTCAGGGTTTGTGATGTCCGGGAAGTATGCCTCTGCGGTCCGCCAGTCATAGTCCTCCTCGGCGCCAACCCACTCAAGTTCCCGAGCGAGTCTTTCCTGAAGCTCTTCCTTGGAGACGTTCGTGATGCCCCACTTCGCCGGGTCCAGCGCCATGCTCCACGTTTCATTTCTGTCGAATATCTTGCCGGTTATCGGATCCCGCTCTCGGGCGTTGAGCCTCTGCGCCGGTATCGCTCCGCAGAATATGACCGGCACCCTGCTCTTGATCCTCGACACGGCGTCCCTCAACTGCTCGTAGGTGTAGCCGCGCCTTGCATACTCCTCGATTTCGGCTTTCGTGAAGAAGCTTGGTGCCTCCTCCGGCGACTCGGGACACGGACCCCACCGCCACCAGCCCCGAAATACGAAATCTGCATGTAAATCCCCAAGCATGTACGCCACATCGTCTACACTCCGGTTAAGGTAGTAAATTCCATCCGTAACCCTTTCATAAAGAACCGCAACCCTCACCTCGGAGAGACCTTTTTCACGGCTTGAAGTTATCAAATAAGCTATCAGAATCGCACTGATTAAAGCAGCGACCATCAGTACGATGATGATCCTTCTTCCCTTCTCCCCTCTCATCTCACCACATGCACATAATCAGTACACGAAGCCACTTTCGTGTATCGGTCATCGAGTTTTGCGTAGAGATCGAACGTCACAGGGAGTTTCCCCTCATAGCGAACGATCGGTACCACTTTGAATCTGAGGGTGCGTGCGCTACCCTTGTTCATGAAAAACGTGACGGACGAGTTCTCCACGAACATCCTGAACTTATCGACGCGTAGTCCTGCCACGAACTCCGTGGCGTTGTCCACGTTCTTCACAGGCACAAGAATCACGTATGGACGCCCGACCTCCATCGCGGCGGGGACGCTCCGCATGAACACGCCCTTTGAAACCCAGTCTCCCTCCACCCCCCTGCTCATTTCCTCAAGCGCCTCCTCATTCTCCTCCTTCCTGAAGAAGATGTAGCAGTAATAGGGATATGGAAACGCCTCAGTAGGCAGGGAGAGCACTTTGTAGTCCTCGAAAACTTCCCTGAGGTCCTCAAACCAATAATGGTAGTAATCCCAGTCCATGATGAGGTAATCCGGTTTCAGCGTCTCTATCATCTCGAGGTTCAAAGATACGAGCTTGCGAGAGTACTCACCCGGCTGTTTCAGCATATGCACCACTGTCGCGTTCAAGCCGACTTCGCTCATCTCATACTCGTAAATTTCCGCCATCGGCGCACCACCCATAACGACATGGTCCTCATTTCCCTTACGCATCATATCCATCTTCACCACTCTTAGGGCGTCTTCGAGCCACGGACGGTAGTCCCCCGTATCCCAGTGGTAAGAGGTAACGGCGATCGCCATGGAGAGTGAGAGGACCACCACCGCAAGAGGGATTATCACAGGCTTGAGCCCTCTGCACTCTAAAATTACTTGCGAGAACATGATGTAGAAGGGGGGTAGCAGGCTCAAGAGGTAATGAGGGAAGTTTCCGCACACGATGACAACTAGCGACAGTGTTAGAACCTGTAATATGAGGAAACTACTTTTCTCGTCCCCTTTCACGGTCAAGATGAAGTGATGAGCGAGGGACAAGAAGGCGAGGAGCGTCAGGGAGATCGCAAAGGCGGAGGGCAACGGCGGGGGCAGAGCATTCATGCCCCACGCAAACACTACCACCCAGCCCCTCCACCAGCCTCTGTACAACAGGTCTGCGAGCGGGAACTCCAGCGGACGCTGCACCGTCCTCTCCTTCTCGTACTTCTCGACAGCATAGAACTCAAAGCCATGAAGCCCGACCCCCGTGTACAGGAGGCAAAAGAGGAGCGGCAGGAAGATCAGAAATGCGACCGCCAGCATCAAAAGCATGTCGCGCTCTAACAGGGCTCTGGGGTTAAAACGATTTACCCAGAGCTTATATGCAAGAGCTGCGGGTAGCAGGAAGATCGCCAGATATTTTATGTCGAATGCCAAGCCCATCATCGCCCCCGCCACGCATGCGTGCCTCATCCGCTTCGGATTGTCCGGTCGCTGGCTCAGCCAGAAATAGTACAGAAAAGCAATGACAAAGAACAGCATTGAGACATCAAGCATAAATATCCGGCTATAGAGACAGTGATACGCTGAGAAGCACAAGAAGACGCCTGAGAGTAATCCCACCCGCCAGTCATACATTTCCTTCCCCAAGAAGTACACGAGGGGGACGCTCAGACTCCCAAAGACTACTGAGATCAGCCTTATGGTGTGAAGGCTGCCATCAAACAGTAGCGTGACCGCGGCGGCGACGTATGAGAGCGTCGGAGGGACGTAACCGAAGAAATCCGCCTTCGGCACGAACTCGCTCGCTAAAATCATTTTCGTCCATGACCAATAGAGCCATTCGTCCCCGTACATAGGGACCTCAAATCTCATCGCACGGAGCCGGAAGGCTGCTGAAAAGAGAACGCCAACGATCAGGAGGTCTCTTCTCCTTCCCTTAACCATCTCCACCCAACCTGAGCACGAGGTAATAGGAGGGGGGCAATTTCTCATGAAGTTTGAGCAGTTTCATGATCCCACGTGCCCCTTTGTATATGAGAGACAGCACGCCTGAGAGGTAATTGCCGCTCCAGAACGCTCCCCTCCCCACGATCTCGAACCCGCAGGCGGTCGCCATCTCCATTAAGTCCTCTAAGGATACGAGGGCAGTATGGTGTTCGAAGTCGTTGTTGGTGAGCAGCCGGCAGAGCACATCCCGCATTTTGGAAGGAAGGTAGGATATAAGTGGGAGCAGCGTGTGGGCTTCTACGAAGAAGCGATGGTTGGGCACGATTATGAAAAGGAGACCTCCGATCTTCAGGCATCTTGCGCACTCCTTCAGGAGCATTTGGGGCGTCCGCACGTGCTCTATCACGTTTATGCAGGTTATGAGGGCGAGAGAGTTCGACCGGAAGGGGAGGGCGCAGGCGTCCCCCTTCACGAGCTGGACGCCGCCCGCATGGAAGCTGGGAACCTCTATGTCCAGCCCTATGAAGTTGGAAAGGACGCTGTCGAAAGCCTGCGTGACCTGCCCGTCGGCGCACCCCAAATCCAGCTTCGGCTCTGGGTTAGGCGCGGCGTGCCTCTTTAAGAGTTGAAGGTAGTCCTCCGCACGCCTTGCCGCTAATAAGAAATAGGGGTGACGCAGGTGCCTGTTCACGAGCCTCCTCCAAGCCTTCTGGAGGGGTGATGCCAGCACTATGGGCTCCGCCCGCCTGATGACGCTCCGGCAATAGGCGTCGAACGAAGCGACATCTTGAATTCCGGACAGGCGACGCATGACATCCTCGGCGAGCTGCCGCTCATATTCGTCGAGTTCCGGCAGCACCAGCTCGAAAACGTCTTGAAACTTGGCATTCAGACGCTCTCTGGCATCTGGGGCGCTGCGGTCGACCTCCTCATATGCTTGCACCCGCTCCCGCCACGCCGCCTCACGCCTCCTCAACGATCTCAGCATGCATCACCCTCCTCGCCTTTAGCATCCTCAGCCTCTGAACAACCACCTTGTATTGAGAGAAGAGCACAAGGGGCACGAGGATCAAATTGCTCGCCCCTCTGAAGCCCAAGACCGTCACGAGGACTACGGGGAGAACATTGTTGACCGTCCTGAACGCACACGAGAGGTGTAGAGGGAAGACTTCCTCCTCCAGCTCCCAGCTTCCGCGCCGGACGAGCAAGAAGACGTAAAGATATGCGAGCGCCGTCAAAACAACAAATATGGCAGCAGCCGGGATCCGAACGCTTACGAGCGCCGAGAGCGTGAAGAGGGCGGCGGAGGTCAGCGGCGCCACAAAGCCCCGGAAGAGCGCGATCGCACGCTCCTTCCCGATGCGGGTCACGAGCGAGCCGCAGCCCGTCTTCGCATCGCTCTCGTAGTCGTATATCTGGTGCGCCACTATGTCGGCGATTCCCATGAGGAAGGCGGCGGTCAGGAGCACGAAAGCATCAAAGCCGAAGGAGTGGAAGAAGGCGACGACTGCGAGGACTGGCAGCGCCTTTTCGATCAGCCCGTTCACCACGACGCCTGCGACCCCTCGCTCCTTGAGCCTTGCGGGCGGCGCCGAATACAGCGTTGCGAGGGCGTAAGCTGCCGTGTACACCGCAACGTAAAGCGGCTCCCTCAAATACCAGAGGTGTAGCCCGCTCGTCACGATGACGGCTGCGATGAGCGAGACGAAAGCCGCTCTTGAAAGCTCGTGCACCGCCCTTCTCTTCCCGGCGGCGACGTCGAGCGGCATGTCGAAGAAGTCGTTTATCAGGAAGCCGTACATGAAGTAGAAGCCGAGGGACGTGAGGAGGAGCGTGGTCCTGAGCGGGTCGCCGCCGGCGATGAGGAGGAAGTAGAGCGCCGCACACAAGCATACGTGCATGTCATAGCTCCCCCACACCTTCCAACCCCGGTAACCGAGAAGCCTCCGCAATCGCCCACCACTCACGAAAACTCCCCCAACGATCGGTAAAAATAACGGAGGTCACCGACGTATTTCAGCGGCTCCCGCACCGCATACTTCAGCGAGCATCGGAGGCTCGGCTCGATAAAGCAATTCATCCAACACTTCGGGCATTTCCCCCTTCTTATATCATCTCTCACCGCCTTAAACCTCTCCGAGCGCCAGATTTCTTCAAAGCGCTCGTCCCTAACGCTTCCGACCGGCGGGACGAAGGCACAAGGATAAACCACACCCTCCCAGCTCACGTTGCACGAGAAGAAGCCTGCAAAGCAATCAACCTTGAGCTTCTCAGCATCTTCGAAGAACTGACTTATGCCGTGGATGTAAGTCCTACTGTTTATGTAAATGCCGTTTCGCCTCGCCCTCCGCAAAGCCTCATCCAGCACCCTTCTCAGCTCCCCCAAACGCTCCCTTTTCACGCTCAGCAGGTCTTCCGTTTCCGGACGCCCGAGCGAGGGGTGCCACGGCTGGAGCCGCACGCCGTCGGCGCCGAGCTCGGCGGCGAAGTCCACAAGCTCCGGAAGCTCGTGGAAGTTTAGGTCGGTAACTATGGCATTAATGCCGACTTGCGTGCGCCTTTTGCACTCCACGAGGTTTTTGATGGCGGATACCGCTTTTTCGAAAGCTCCCCTCACCCCCCGAATCTCATCGTGGATCTCCGGCGTGACCGCATCCAAGGATATGGTGATGGCGTCAAGTCCGAGGGCGTTGAGCCTCCTAGCAGCTCCTTTCGTAATGAGCGTGCCGTTCGAGCTAATATGGAGACCCAAACCCCTGCTTTTCCCGTATTTCACCAAATCGAAGATGTCTTTCCGCAAGAACGGCTCGCCCCCGCTCATGCTGAGGTACATCGTGCCCAGAGAGCTAAGCGAGTCGATCAAACTCTTGATCTCGTCGGTTGAAAGTTCTTCGCCCCCGTTGGGGGCGTCAGCTCTGATGGCGCAGTGTATGCACCGCAGGTTACACCGCTTCGTCACTTCTAAATGCACGAGGAGCGGGGGCGGTGGGGTGCGGTTCAAACTCCTCAGGACGTTGAGCTTCACCATGTACAATGCCGCATTGACAAGTGCCTTTACCATCTTCCCACTTCATATTTTTGTGAGCAAATTAACTTTTGCCGATGAAAATCGCGATGGTGACGACGTGGTTTCCACCACTGGTTGTGGGTAGTGGAGTGCGGTTCTACGAAATTGGGAAAAGACTTTCTAAAAGGCATGAGGTTCACGTTTACACCACGGGATGCGAGTGCGTTGGGGGCTTGCCGGAGGCGGAGGGGGGCGGGGGGTTGCACGTTCATAGACTCCGGCGGGTCGAACTTGGGCGGAGCATCGAGGAGGATTATCACGTACTGAAATTGCGCTTCAGCCTCGACGTTTTGAGGGCTGTTCGGAAGGAAGACTTTGATGTTGTGGACTGTAACGTCGTCTCGAAGCCGCTCGTGCTCGCCGCCGCCCGTGTGGGTGCGCCGCTCGTGCTGACGTGGCATGAGGTGTGGGGGCGCCGAAATTTCCGACTGCTGAACCCCCTCCTTGCGACGCCGGCGTTTTTCGTGGAGTTCATCCTGCCGAGGCTTGCAAGCATGAATGTTGCGGTTTCCGAGACCGTGAGGTGGCAACTGACAGAAGTGCTCGGCGCGGGTCATGGCAGGGTGGTCGTCATCCCGAACGGGATCGACCCAAAACCGTTCGAGGGCATTTCAGCAGAAAAACGATACGGGCGTATTTTGTATGCGGGGCGCTTGGAGCGGCACAAGCGTGTGGACGTCCTCATCCACGCATACAGACGGCTGAAAAGAAACTTTCCGGAAGCAGAACTCATCATCGTGGGCGAGGGTCCGCAGGGCAGGTATTTGAGAGAGCTCTCGAGGCGGCTTGGGGTCGATGTGAAATTTTACGGCTTCGTGCCTCGTGAGCGATTAGTGGCGCTGATGAAGTCGGCGTGGGTGTTTGTGCTTCCGTCGGTGCGAGAGGGGCAGGGCATCGTGCTCCTCGAAGCCATGGCGGCGGGGACGCCGCCCGTTGCGGTCGCTGCGGAGGGCAGCGGCGTCGTCGACGTCATCAGAGACGGCTACAACGGGCTGCTCGCATCAGAGACGCCGGAAAGCTTGGAGCACGCCATAAGAAGGTTGCTCGCCGACGATGAGCTGCACAGCCGTTTGAGGGCTGGCGGGTTGGAATTTGTAAGGGCGTATGATTGGGACGTGGTGGCGGGCATGGTGGAAAGGGTCTACAGGGTCGTCTCCGACGAGGAGGCGGCGAGCGGATGAGGATGAGGAAGTGAGGACTCATGCCGGGAAGGGGCGGCGTCGGAAGGTTGTACCTGTCTTTAGGGGAGGGTTACGGGACTGCTTATGAGCGTTACGCCTTCGACCGGTTCGCAGGCAGAATAGTGAGGGAATACGGCATTTCCGAGGTGCTGGAGCTGCCGGCGGACGGCATCATGGGGATCCCCGGGCTCAAAAGTTTGATCTTCGCAGAGCTCGGCTGCGACGTGACCGTCGCCCACCACTCCAAAAAGCTCCTGCGGGACGCCAAGCGTCTCTGGGACGCTTTCGGCTTGAAGGCGAGCTTCGTCATGACACACTACCTCCGCCCGGCGTTCAAAGACGACGCTTTCGACCTCGTCTGGAACTTCTGCGTCCTCGAGCACGTCGGCGACGCCCGGAGTATGATTCGGGAAATGTTCCGTGTGACGAGGCGGTACGTACTCATCGAGATACAGAACGTTTTCAACGTGGGGCTTCCGCTGCACCGATGGTACCACCTTGTGAGGGGGGAGCCTTGGGACCATGGAGACATGAGGAGAATGAAGCTTTCGTACGTGGAGCGGCTGGTAGAGGGCGTCGGCGGGAGGGTGGTCGAAACTGGCGCCACGGACATGCCGCCGTGGCCCGACATCAACATGCGGCTCGGCGAGGAGCATCGGTCCAAAGGCGAAGACGGCGGGCTGAGACCGGGCGTCAGGACGAAGCCCGTGGCGGAGGTGGTCGAGGAACTCCGCAAAAGCGGGGGAGGGGGCGCCTCAGCTCTGCAGTCGTTCGCCGAACGCCTGTTCGGCATCTGGTATGAGCTGGTGGAGAGCAAAGTGCCGACGCCGCTGAAAGTGATATTCGCCCATCACCCATATCTCATAGCGGAGAAATGCCGGTAAAGGTAATCAGATACGGGAGGTACAACGTGAAGGCTCTGAGCCGCCTGCTGGACGCCGCCCTCGACGAGCTTGGCGTGTCGCCGCCGAGCGACGTTCCGACGCTGTTAAAGCCGAACGTCGTGGTTGCGACGAAGCCGCGCTCCGCCGCCATCACGCACCCGGCGGTCGTGGAGGCGACGATAAGAGCGTTTCTTGCGAGGGGCGTCCGTAAAATCATCGTCGGCGAGGGTCCCGGGCTCGGGGCGGACGAGGGGAGGCTCTTCGCCGCCGCCGGCTACGAGCGTCTCCGCCGCAAGTACGGCGTGACGCTCCTGAATCTGAACGAGGCGGAGCGGGTCGAGGTGACGTGGAAGTACGGCACGCTCAGAATCCCGAAGGTCGTCACCGACGCCTTTTACGTGAACATGCCGAAGCTGAAGACGCACGGGCACACCGTCGTGACCCTCTCCATCAAAAACCAAAAAGGGTTGCTTTCAAACGCCGATAAGAAGCGTTTCCACCTGTTAGGGCTGCACGAGCCGCTCGTCGAGCTTCTAAAAGTCGTGAAGCCCGACCTCGTCGTCGCCGACGGCGTCGTCGGCATGGAAGGCGAGGGTCCGCTCAACGGCAGGAGGAAGAGAGCAAACGTTCTGGTCGTCGGGACCGACGCCTTGGAGGCGGACGTCACGTGCTGCCGCCTCATGGGCATAGACCCGAAGCGCGTGAAGCACTTGAAAATGGCGATGGATCAAGGGCTGGGCATCACAGAACCTGTCATCAGGGGCGTCGAGCCTGAAAAGGCGGACTTCGGAGTCGAATTCAAGCTGCCCAATGAGAAATACGGCAGGATGCTGAACGTGTACTCGTGGCGAAACCCTTACGCATGCTCGATGTGCATAGATGCGTTTTCCCTCGCAGTCAAGAGCGCATTCCGCCGCCCGAAGCACTGGGGGACGCTTTTGCGCCTCCTGTATTCTGCGGCGTTCCGCAGGATCGACGTCATCCAAGGGCGGCACGCAAAAGTCCCCGAGGAGGCTCGAGGCATCTTGCTATGCCTCGGCAACTGCACCAAGGACGTCGCATCGTCCGAGAAGGACGCAATTCACGTCGGCGGCTGCCCGCCCGACGCCGAAAGCATCCTCGAAGCGCTCCGCTCCGCACTGCGACGACGTTAACACCGACGACGTTTCCCCGCCCGCTCTCGATCTGACATGCACCCCGTTCGGATTCAGGCTGCGTTTCCAGTCCGGTCCGGCACGGTCGCAAGCGAGACGAGCCGGATCGTGCCGAGCCGAGGCGAGCCGAGGCGAGCCGAGGCGAGACGAGACGAGGCGAGCCGGGCTGAGCTGAGTGCCGCACGGACCCGCCGCCGCATCACGCCGCGCCGCCGCATCATGCCGAGACCACTTGTACGTCTCTGACGAGGATCGACGGCGAGACGACGCTGCCGAGCTGCCTGACGTCGTCGGCGAGGGCTACGACGTTCTTCAAAATTTCGGTGGAGGCGCCGGCGAGCATGACGTTCTTGGCGGGGCGGAGCTCGCCCCTGTTGACGATGAAGGCGTTGTATGCGACGACGGAGAACTCGCCGGACGCCCTCGACGCCGTGTGCGCACCGATGAGGTCGTGGACGAGCAGCCCCCCCTTGACCTCTTCGAGCAGCTCATCCTTCCTGACGGTCTCGCTGGCGGTCAGCACGAAGTTCGTGGCGCCGACCCTCGGCAGCGTGTCGAAACTACGAACGGCGTTTCCCGTGCTTTCTACGTCGTCCTTCGCCGCCGTGTACGAGTCGTACAGGAAATTTTTGAGGACGCCACGCTCCACGAGCGTGGTCCGCTGCGAGGCGACGCCCTCCCCGTCCATGCGCCTCGTGTTCAGACCGCCGGGGAGGGTGCCGTCATCCAAGATGCTCAAGACTTCACTCGCAATCCGCTCGCCTTTTCTGTAGGGGGACTGCCCCTTCTGCACGTTCTCGGCGTTCAGCTGCGCGATCGTCGTGTAGGGCAGGAGGCTCTGCAGAGCCTTCGGCGTCAGCACGACCGGCATTTTCTTCGTCTCGCAACGTTCGCCGCCCAAGCTCGCGACCGCAACGCTCGCCGCCTCCCGCCCGACGAACTCGGCGTCAAAATCCCGCAGAAAATGCGAGGTCATCCCCTCCCATGCCGCAACCTCCTCGCCGCCCGCCGAGCTTGCGACCGCCGTCAGGCTGCCGGAGACGAAAGTCGCCCTGTCGTGCGCCTCGATGCCCTCGGAATTCATCACAAAGACCTCGTCGTAGCCCGCGGAGAAGCCGCCCTCCACCGTCTTCACGCCTTTTTCTAAGGCTGCTGAAATCATGCTCTCGCAGAGCTCCACCGCCCCTTCGGCGCTCAGCTCGATTACCGCCCCGTCGAAGGTCTTCTCCGGCGTCGGGTAGCTCTTCGAGGGCTGCGGCAAGCCCCTAAAAGCTTCATCCTTTTCGGAAGCTTTCGCCTGTTCCACGGCGGCTGCAACGCACCTTTCAAGATCTTCTACAGAGGTCGTATAGGAGAAGCCCACCCTTTTCGAGATTACCACTCTGACCCCTATTCCCAAGTTTTCGCAGGTTCTCCCCTTCTTCACCCTACCTCTCTCGAAATCTATGCTTAAAGCCCTACCCCGCTCCGCATATACCTCCGCTTGCTCACACTCCTTCAACGCTGTCCTCAAAGCCTGCTCCAAAAGCTCAAACATTCCCATAAGTCATATTTTAAATGCTAAGGAAAAAAGAGATAGGCATGACGAACATATACGCCTTAATCTCTGTAACCGCACTTCTCATCAACATCATTTTAGTCGTTTTCACTTCAGTGACTGAGAGGAAAAATGTCGTTGGCAGGGCGCTCATAACGCTTATTCTCTCTTTCATCGTATGGGACGTGGGCGAGCTAATGCGCCGTTTACGCCTTGACAATCCACTATTTTGGAGCAAAGTGGAATGTGCGGGCGTGCTTTTTATACCTCCTGCATTCTACCACTTTGTAACGGTGTTCCCAGAGGACACGAGATCAAGGTTAAGACGGGCATCGCAAAAATACCTTCTAGTTGCATTTTACTGTACTTCCTTTGCATTCCTCCCTCCCCTCCTCGGAGGCAAGATGATAAGCGGCGTGGAGTACCGCTTCTGGGGCTATGAGTACACAGGAACGCCCCTGCTGACGGCATTTCAATTTTACTTCATTGGCGTCATGTTTGTCGCCACCTTCGAGCTTTTCAGGTCGTACAAATTTTCAAAAGACGACAAGTTTGAGTTTTTGCAAGTACGGGCAGTAGCACCCACCGCTCTTACCGTGGTGGTACTCGGCGTGCTCACCGACATCCTCCTCCCGCTCAACAAGAATTTCATCCCGCTCACGAACGTGCAAGTGCCGCCGCTCGCCTCGGCGTTTACCGCCGCGGGCGCCACCGTCGTGGCTTACGTGCTCCTGAAATACAGGTTTCTACCCCCCGAAGTCATGCTTGACAACTTGGTGAAGAGCGTTGAAGATGGATTCATAGTCACCGACCGCTTCGGCAGGATACAGCTCGTCAACGCATTCGTCGAGGAGCTTTTCGGCGTCGAGTCCAAGAAAATCGTGGGGAGGACGCTCAAAGACTTGGAGGCGGTGGTTAAAGACGAGGCGAGAGAGCTCATCAGGGTTATCAGCGGGCTTGAGGAGCTTAGGAAGATCGTAGAGCTGCCGAACGTCGTCCTAGAGGTCATAGTCTCGCCGATAATGTTTAAGGGTGCGCTCTTCGGGCATCTGGTGGAGCTCCGGGACATCTCAAAGCTCGTTGAGAGGGAGAAAGAGCTTGCGGAGAAAACGAGAGCTCTCGAGAAGCAGACTGAGGAGCTAAAGGCGACGGTAAAGGAACTAATGGATGCAAGGAGGGCGTTGTTGAACATCCTTGAAGATGTCGACGCCTCAAAGAAAGAGCTTGCGGAGGCTTACGAGCGGTTAAAGGAGATTGATGAGATGAAGAACAACTTCATGATAATAGCCATTCACGAGCTGGGGACGCCGCTCACGATCATCCGTGGCAATGTAGACATGCTCCTAAGCGGCGTTTTCGGCGAGCTGAGCTATGAGCAGCAGGAGCGACTGCTCGTGATTAACGAGAGCGTGAATCGGCTGACGAAGCTTTTGGATGATTTAAGGGCGGTGATGACGATAAAGGAGGGGCGACTACGTCTGAACAAGAGGGAGTGCTCAATAAAAACACTGGTTCACGATGTCGTGAGGGACTTGAGCGCCTTCGCAAGGCAAAAGGGGCATACGTTGCGTGTAGACGTCCCAGATGTGAAAGTGACGTGCGACGTCGAAAAGGTGAAAAGCGTCATCTACAACCTGCTCGATAACGCCATAAAGTTCACGCCTGAGGGCGGCAGCATAGAGATAACCGCCGAGGAAATATCTGATGCTGAGAGCGGGAAAAACTACGTGAAGTTCTGCGTCGCCGACACCGGCGTCGGCATCCCGAAGGACGAGCTTCCGAAGATCTTCGAGGCTTTCTACGAAGTCGGTGGCTATTTGACCCATAGACGGGGCATGGGGGTCGGGCTTTTCGTCGTGCGGAGCGTCGTCGAGGCGCACGGCGGGCGGGTCTGGGCGGAAAGCGAAGTCGGCAGGGGCTCCCGCTTCTTCTTCACGCTGCCAAAGTGAGCGCTTCGGGCGACTTCGCCGCTCCGCCCGCTCTCGCCTCCTCGCCTCGGCGAGGCTTCATCTGGTGGGGTGAGCACAGCCCTCATTGGACTCGTCATTCGATGGGCTGCATTGTTTAACCGATGCGGCGGGAAGCCCTGAAGGAAGTCGCAGATCATGCAGGGTTCCGTGAGTCCGATCTCAGTGCTGGGGGGCGGCGAGAAGCTCCTAAGAGAGCAGGCACCTCTTCCCGGCTCGGTCAGGTATTGGCGGAGACGGAGTTAAGCTTGACGACGCTCCTTCCCCGCCCCTTGCTTGCAAGCGACGGAAAAATAAGGATTGATCAGAAGAGCCTCTTTTTGAGGGCGGACATGGATTCTATGTCTCTGATGCCGCAAAGCCCCAGCAGCTTACCTATCTTGTTCCGGTATATGTGCTCGACGCAGACCCCGCACTGCTGGAGCCTCTCTGAAAGCTTCTTGTTGAAGTACTTCCCATCCCTGTCGTAATCAGTAAGAATGACGACCCGTTCGTACTTCTTGCTGACGAGCTCGATGAAGTCGCCATCCGAAAGCTTCGACTCCGAATACAGGAGCATATCTTTCTTAAAGCCCATCTCCTCCAGCGCCGCCCTGTCGTGGGAGCCCTCGACGATGACGGCATCCACCTCTCGGTTCATTTCCTCAATTATCAGCTCAAGCTCCTTGTAGACCAGATAGTCCTGCTTGCTCCCGCCACGTCTCCGCTTCCGCCCCATAAAGAGGGGTAGGAGAAGAGAAAGTCAGGCTAATTTCTTTCCGGGGGCTTTCACGCCCACGGAGTAGACCTCCTCCACCTTTATCGTGCCGACAGCCCTCACGTCGAGCTTCAGCATCTCTTTAACAGCCTTGCTCATCTGTTCAAAGAGCGGTCCCGATGTCTGGAAGCCTTGGAACGTACCTTTTATCTGGTAGCCGTCAAGACCCTTGTAAGCCGTGGCTGCCACTTTTTTCGTAGCTTCAAGGTTGCTTTTAGTCTTTCCGAGGAAGATGTCGGCAAATGCTATCGTCTCCTCATCCACGGCGGCGAGCGTCCCCACAGGAACTACGTTCAGGACGCCATCGGCGCTCACGGTCGCAAGAACCTTCGCCGCCTCTCGGTCATTAAACATGTCCATTACTTCCTTTGGCATCTTTGCCATGGTTATCCACCAAACTCTAAAATGAGTTGATCTTAAATAAACCTTTTGAATGCCGTTGAGAGGCGAACGGGAGCGGATGCTCCTCATAGCGGTAGCGATGTTCATCGGACTCACTGGCGTCATAGTAGCACCTCTAAAAATGCAACTGGAAATTGGCGATATTGCAATGCCTTCGGATGCGGAATTGAAGCTGCTGCCATGTACCGCCGGCGAAACGTCGGTGGAGGAGGCGATAACATTACACGGACCCATCCGGGGGTATCCCGATGAGCCCTTAACAGTCCAAGAACTTTTGCAGCTATTATGGGCAGCACAGGGCATCACCGATCCGAAGGGCGGGACGGCGCCGAGCGCTGGCGTGACATACCCGCTCGAAACGTGGTGGCTGATGAGGGGGCGTTTTCGAACTTGAGCGACGAGCGAGCTGAGGTGGTTTTTAATGGCCAAGAGGCGGAAGGGGGCGTCTAAGGAGCTGCGAGGTCTTGCGAACCGCCTCTGGAGGGAGGCGGAGCGTAGCAGGCAGCGGAGGATGCTCGTGATCGCTGGAGAGCAAAAGGAGTGCTACGAGCTTGCGTTTTCGCTGCTACAGCGGAGGATAGACGAGAAGGAGCTTGATGCAAGAAGGGTTTTAGTCGCGGCTTCGTTTCTAGAGGACGTACCTGAGAGGCGTCCTGACTTCAAAGTCATTGAGTTCAAAGACACGCTCAAGGTTTTGGGCATGACGTTCGACACCATGATCCTCGACTTCCACAGGACGCTCGTACCGGGCGATCTTGGAAGGCTTGCGGGCCTCGTGCGGGGTGGCGGGCTGATTTTCATGCTCATCCCCCCGCTTGACGAGTTCGTGAACATGGTGACGAAGTTTCACCGCCACATCATGCTCACGCCGCCTTACGACGAGACAGACATCCGTCACAACTTCCTGCGGTGGCTCGTCCAGAAGCTTTTTGAACACGATGGCATCGCAATAGCGACTGCGGACGGCAAAATTCTGAAGAAGCCACCAGCCTCGAAGATCAGAAAACGCCGGCGAAGAGCACTCCCGAAGCTCCCAGAAAGCCCGAAATTTAAAAAGGTCTTCTACGAACTCTGCCTAACGCAAGATCAAGTCGAGGCGTTGAAAGCATTGGAAGAACTGGAAAAAGGGACGAAGAAGGTCCTCGTGCTCACTGCAAACCGGGGGCGAGGAAAATCGAGCGTTATAGGTCTGGGGCTTGCCGCTTTAGTGGAGGCGAGCAGCAGACGTAACAGAGCGCTAAGGGCGATGCTGACGTCGCCCGAGCTCGAGAACGTAACTGAGGTTTTCCGCTTCGCAAAAATAGGGCTTGAGAGAATAGGGCGGCGGGTCGTGACGAAGGAGCACGAGGGCTTCACGTTCGAGCTGAGAAGCGGCTCTTCGCTGATCGAGTGGTGGAGTCCTATAGATGCCGCCCGCAAGGCAGAACGCTACGACGTGGTTGTCGTGGACGAAGCCGCTGCGATTCCAATCCCACTGCTCTTTCGCATTTTGAGACAGGCGCCCCGTGTAATTTTCTCTTCTACGATCCACGGTTACGAGGGCGCCGGGCGTGGCTTCTCAGTCCGCTTTCTCCGCAAACTCAAGGAGAGCAAGGAAGACGTTATCGAATACGAGATGACCGAGCCCATAAGATATAGCGAGGACGACCCGATCGAGGAGTGGGTGTTTAAGACGTTACTGCTGGACGCCGAGCCTTTCTCTTTTGGGAAGCTTGAAGAAGTCCCGCTGGACGCCTGCGAGTATGTGGAAACGAGAGTTGAAGATCTCTTCGAGCATGAGGACGTACTACGTGAGTATTTTGGGATCCTTGTACTTGCGCACTACAAGAACAACCCGAACGACTTTGCGATCTTGTGCGATGCGCCGAACCAAGAGATGCGAATGCTCACGCTCAACCGCCACGTGATATGCTCGGTGCAGCTCGCAGCGGAGGGGGGACTGCTCGACGAGGACGTTGAAGCCATGTATTACGGGTACGCGCCGCCGGGAAACCTGATCCCAGACATATTTATTAAACACTACCGCCGCCGCGACCTCAGTAAGCTCAGAGGCTGGAGGATAGTGAGGATAGCGACACATCCAGAGATCATGCGCAAGGGCATCGGCACGAAAATGCTTGCTGAGATCGAAAAAGAAGCACGCCGCAAAAACCTCGACTGGCTCGGCTCGAGCTTCGGCGCAACCTCCGAACTCCTACGCTTCTGGGCAAGAAGCGGCTTTTTCCCCATTCACATTTCACCCGCTCGTAACGAAGTCAGCGGCGAATACTCCGTCGTCGTGGTGAAACCGCTGAGTGACGTCGCTCGCTCTGCATTCCACGAGATTGCAGCGCTGTTCTTCGAAAGATTCCTGAAGTTGTTGAGGGAGCCGCTTAACGATCTAGAGATCGGGCTTTCCTACCTCATAATAAGGATACTGCGGAACGTCCTCAGCGGGAAGCCGGCGTTGGCAGGTATCGCAGCCGCCGTTGAAACTGCAGCGCCTAGCGAGGGGGAAGATGTTGAGAGTAATGAGGGGGAAACCGAGAGGGGA
The DNA here is from genome assembly GCA_029259545.1 of Candidatus Alkanophaga volatiphilum. GTDB lineage: Archaea > Halobacteriota > Syntropharchaeia > Alkanophagales > B39-G2 > Alkanophaga > Alkanophaga volatiphilum. The sequence goes on along the minus strand of JAPHEE010000013.1, from coordinate 19,635 downwards.
GGCGCTTTGAGCGAAGAATGGCGGGAGGCATGGCTGCGCAAGCTTATAAGCATAGATGACCTGAATTGGCGGCGTGCAATTATATACGCATACGGTCCGATGAAGTACGAAGCGGTAGCAGATTGCATTCCAGATTTCGTCCGCCTTTATTTCCTGCGTTTGGAGAAAAAATTAAGTAATTTCCAAGAGCGGCTTTTCATTCTAAAAGTATTACAGGGGCGGAGCTGGGAGGAGGTGGCGGACGTCGTGCGACGCAGCATAACCACGTGCGCAAACGAGCTTCGAGAGGCTGTCGGTACGATCTTAGAAGGCTTCATCGAAGAGGCGGGGGGGATGCTGCGCTCGTATGGGGAGGAAATTTCTGAATTTCGACGAAAGGTTCCTGAAGAAGCTTAAAAGCGGGCGTAAGACGGCAACGCTCCGCCTCGGCAGGAAGAAATACAGGGTAGGCGAGGTCGTCAAGGTGATGTGCGGCAAGGAGTATCTCGGCGAAGCCCTGATCACTGACGTCCGCTATATCACGCTTGATGAAGTCGATGAGGCGACCGTCCGAGAAGAAGGCTACCGCAGCAAGAAAGGTCTCGAGCGCGACCTACGCCAATTTTACGGGGACTTTGGCGAAAACGAGATATTTACGCTCATAAAGTTCAGACTGGCATCAGGACGGCGACGCCGCCGTCGTAAGTGAGACGAAGTGTTGTTGAAGCGACGTGCAGACGTAACGTTGAAAACACATGAAAAAACCGAAACACACGATCAAGCACCCTCAACACGCCGCTTTCCATAAAGGTGGAAGTATGCGAGGAGCCCCTCCAGCTGTATCCTCTCGTTCGCGCCTTCCGCAATCCTGAAGTCCACTTCTCCTATTCTGTCTACTAGATAAACCTTCTTCTCAGGCGGTATTTCCATATTTAAGAGCGTTTTGTGCATTTGCGTGAGCAGTTCGTCGGGAGCTACGCCCTTATCGTCCAAGAGCATGTTCAGCATATCAAGAGCCTCGAAGAAGTCCTCATATAGCGCCTTTTTTATTAACGTCTCCACCTCCTCCGGCTTCGGCGTCGCCGTGATGCTGTATATGGTTTCGGGCGTTATATCCTTGCTCACAGCAGCGGCGCTCTGCAACGCGTTTATCGCCTTCCGCATGTCGCCACCCGCAACGTCGTATATTGCCTTTATGACGTCTTCCGTAATCGAGATGCTCTCTTGCTCTGCGATGTAGGAAAGTCTCTTTTTCACAGCCTCGTATGATAGGGGTTTGAACCTGAAGACGGCGCACCTAGACTGTATCGGCTCTATTATCTTTGAGGAATAGTTGCAGCTGAAGATGAACCTGCATGTTGCCGAATAGCGTTCCATAGTCCTTCTCAAAGCGGATTGAGCAGCGTCCGTCAGGGCATCCGCCTCGTCGAGGAAAATTATCTTAAACTTGCCACGGACCGGCATCATCCTCGCAAAGTTCTTTATGTTGTTACGTACAACTTCAATGCCACGCTCATCGGAGTTATGCAACAAGACAGGAGTCGTCGCAGCGGCGCCACCGGTAGGAACAAAACCCCAGAACATCTCAGTGTGAGGGACGCCCACGTCGTAAACCCAACCATTGTAACCCTCCTCCCTCACATCCGTAACTTTTAAGACCTTAAGTTTGGAGCATGCAAGCTTCTTAAGAGTCCTAAAAGCCTCCTTTTCCTCTTCGCGCAGCCCTTCCACGTCGATCGCCTCAATAGCGTCTAGTATCACCCTCTTCTCGACGGCTGCGTCGCCGCATACGTCGCCCATCGGAGCGATGTTGTCGAGGAAGTTCAAGAAGGGCTCGGCGGGGAGTTTCCCCTCCCCCTCGCCTTTGCCTTTGCCGCCAGCGCCGCCGAAGGAGACCAGAAACGAGCCGATTTCTAACTCGGAGGCAAGTTTGGGGGCGAGAGTTCCGTCTTCCGTTATCACAATCAAGGAGTGGTCGGGGGTGACGCTTATCTCGCCGCCCTCATGTTTTATTCTCAGAATGCGTTCGGCTTTGTGCCTTGCGATCGCCGAGACCGGCATGAATTTAATTCTGTAATCCGCAACGGAGAGGACTTCAACCCCTTGTAATATAGCGTACTCCTCCTCTTCGCTGCTCCCAAAAATCAGCCTGTCAAGCTCTTCAAAGCTCACGCTCGTGACGGTATCGCCCATCCGTAACACGACGGCGGTATCGGGCGCCACCGAAGCGTTCAACTCGGTGAAGTTCTCTTCATAAGCATCGCCGAAAAACTCCCTAGCGAGGGCGACCGCCGCCGCCGTCTTGCCGACGCCCGCAGGTCCTGCGAAGATGAGGTGCGGCATGTTGCCTGCCTTAACGTAGGACTTGAGGTTTTTAACGATATCATCCTGCCCCACAATCTCATCAAGTGTCTTAGGGCGATATTTCTCGATCCAGATTTCCTCCACACGCTCCGCCATCTGCGATAATGAGGATGTAACTCTCGTATTTATCTTTTCGAGTTTGTTGACACGACGGCTAACGAGCACGATGGAACGAGTGAGGCGTGCAAAGAGCGGTAGGGCGGGTGCGTGCGTGGCGTGAGGACGACTGCTCTGCTCACGTCCTCCGCCGGGGCGTGCCGGACAACGCTCTCTTCGGGTCGGGCTCGACGCTGACCCGCAGTTCCCGCTCCGACTTGCGTTGACTTGAGTTATAAAGTTGTTGCTTGCAAAACCTCGCTTTTCAAAGCGGGGACAAGGGGAGGTGGGTGGGAAAGGTTTAAATACTTTGAATTCCTACAAAGAGATGGAATGTTTCCGATGACGTCCCCTTGCGGGAAAGAGATGGGCAAGTGTAGCCCATCGGATAACGGGTCCGATAGGATGGGGCTGTGGTGAGCAGCCCTCAACTCCCGCATAAGCTGCCGTGAAGGCGGGTGGAGCGGAGAAGCTCCGCACTTCAGTGCGGAGCAGCTCACATTCTCGTCTTCCGCTTATTGAGCCTTTAGGAGCCTCTCCACCTCATCGACGATCTTCGGCAGTATTTCTCCCGCCTTGCCCTCGATGATGTAGTCGGAGACGATCCCCGTGAGCGGGGTCGCTTCCGCATTTATCTCAATGACGGTGGCGCCGGCGTTCTTTGCGATGCTGGGGAGGCTCGCCGCCGGGTAGACGACCGCAGAGGTGCCTATGACGAGCATGACGTCGCAGGTTCGCGCCTCGTGCTGCGCGCGTCTCAACGCCTCTACGGGTATCGGCTCGCCGAAGAACACGGCGTCGGGCTTCAGAACGCCACCGCACTCGCATCTTGGTGGCATTTCCTTCGGCTCATATTCCTCGGTCTTAAACCTTTTCCCACAATCTAGGCAAACAAGCCATTCAAGCGTGCCGTGGAACTCGATAACGTCGGTGTTTCCAGCCTTCTGATGCAGCCCATCGACGTTCTGCGTGATGACGCAGTGCAATTTCCCCAATTTCTCAAGCCTTGCGAGCGCGAGATGCGCAGGGTTCGGCTTTGCACCCTTGATGACATCAAACATGTCTTTAAGCAGGACGGACCACACCTTTTCAGGATGTCGCCTGAATGCGCTAATATGTGCGTATTCTTCAGGGTCGAATTTCTCCCAGAGTCCACCTTTGCCCCTGAACGGAGGGATGCCGCTCTCCACGGAAATACCGGCGCCGGTCAGTGCTATGACCTTCTTCGCCTTTACTATATCCCTCGCCGCCCTCTTTACCAAGTCTTCTGTTCCCATACCCTTATCATATTTGACCCTCATATTATTATGGATGCGTTACTGCACCGCGGACGTGCTTGAGGACGTCGAACTTCTGAGAGAAATAGCTGGTACGCAGAGGAGTATTGAGGAAATAGCGGAGCGGATACACGAATATGACGTGATGCGGCGGCGTGCTGAGGAGAAAGCAGAGGAGCGGCTGCGAGAGGTTGATGAAGAAAAAGAGCGACGTAAGGAGGAGTTAAAAAGGTACGACGAGGAGGTTTCTTACGCAGTAATCGACAGGATCATGGAAGGTGCGTCCGTGGAGGAACTTGTGAAGGGCGTGAGGGAGGACAGGGAGAGACGTGAGAAGGAGCGGCGGATAATCTCGTTGATCTGGGATTACGGCATAAAAAGGGAGGACGTGGAGCGGGTTCTGAGAGACTTCGAAGACAAAGGCTATATACGTATCGAGGGCGACGCCGTGAACATCACGCCGAAGGGAGCAAGAAAACTGGCACGTCGCATAGTTAAAGAGGCTCTCGAGCGTCGTAGTCAGATTTTCGGCGCCATCGGCGCTCCGAAGACGCTAGGACGGCACGGCTCGAAACTATCCTCGTTCTTAAGACCCTACGAATTCGGCGATGACTACGAGCTTGTTTCCATTGAAGAGACGCTACTCAACGCTATGCAACGAGATTTCTCCTTACGAGAGTTGAGAGAGGAGGACTTTCTCGTCCATAAGACCTTTCACAAGAAGCGAATTTTTGCGGGCTTGATTATAGACAAAAGCGGCTCGATGAACTACAACCGGAAGATGATGGCTGCCATTGAGGCATCTTTAGCGCTTTCAGAGCTCATGCAGAAGCACTCCGATAAGCTCAAAGTGTTCGTATTCTCGGAATATGCGACGGAAATCCCGGCATGGGAGATCGTGAAGATGCGAGCCGGCGGCAATACGGGCATGGCAGAAGGTATGAAGGCGTTCAGGCTCGCCGCCCACAGAGAAGAAGGCGAGAAGCACGCATACTTGCTGACCGATTCGGAGCCGAACACGGAGGACGGCGTCTACGTTGGTTTTAAAAGGGCGGCGAAGAGCGTTCTGCGAGAAGCTGCGAAGTACCGCGATGAGAACATCTCGCTCGACATCATCATGCTGGACGACAAGCCGCACCTCAGAAGACTCGCAAGCATGCTCGCGCGCGAGAGTCTTGGCAGGGTCTTCTTTGCAAAGCCCGAAGACCTAACCACGTTCGTCGTTGAGGATTACTTGAAGATGCGACGGCGTCTTGCTTAGCACCGACGTGTTCTGAGGAAAGTCGTGACCTCCTCCCCTCACTGAAGGGGCATCCCAGTGAGGCTCACGGGTTCCCAGTTCACTCTCGACTTGCCCGGCGGCGCCTCAGCCTCACGGGCAGAGTCACAGTGTCGAGGCTTCACTTCGGGTCGCCCGACCCTAGGCTCGCTGAGCGAGCAGTGAAAATATACGATCCTTTTAAAAGGTAGGAATTAGCAGCAACAATATTTAAATATACGAGTCCCCTAAATCTGGGACGTATATCAGATTTGAGATGGAGCCATGAGCGAGGGGCGGGTGGCGGCGCTCAGGAAGTTAGCACTCCTCGGCGCCATGGAGCGGTCCCTGAAGATATCGTCGGCGGAGTTTGCGAGGGTGCTTGAGACCAGCCTGCAGACAGCTTCAAGGAGGCTGCAGGATCTTGAAAAAGACGGACTGATACACAGGGACATCGTAGCCGACGGACAGTGGGTCGTCATAACGGAGAAAGGCATAGAGCTTCTGAAGAGCGAGTTTGAGGAATATCAAAGGATATTTTCGAAAATGGAGGGCGGGGAGAGTGTGGAGCTTGTTGGCAGCGTGATGTCAGGACTAGGCGAAGGACGCTATTACGTCTCGCAAGAGGGTTACAAGCGGCAATTTAGAGAGAAATTGGGCTTCGTACCGTTCCCAGGGACGCTTAACCTGCTGCTGAGGGACCATAGTGTTGCGCTGCGGCGGCGGCTTGACCTCAGGAGCGGAATAAAGATTGAGGGCTTCACTGCAGAAAACAGAACGTTTGGCGGCAGCAAGTGCTTCTTTTGTGAGATCTTGCGGGACGGCTGCGACGATGTGAAGTGCGCGGTGGTCATTCCTGAGCGGACGCACTACCCTGAAAACGTCATAGAGATAATCTCGCCCGTCAACCTCAGGGAGCGGCTCGGACTTAAAGACGGCGATGAGCTGAGAGTGAGAGTCATATTAAGCTGACCGGATTTGCCGTTAAAAGGGGAAGGTGATGGTGAGAGGAAGGCGGGATTTGGAAGAAGTGCCTGAAGTGGTGAGGGCGGCTGTCGAGAGCGTAAAGGATGGGAGGATGGTGCTGATCTACGACGCCGACGACCGGGAGGGCGAGACCGATCTTGCACTGCCGGCGCTTGCGACAGCGCCCGCCGATGTCGCACGCATGCGTAAGGACGGAGGTGGCTTGATCTGTGTGGCTATTCACGGCGTCGCCGCCGAGCGTCTGGGGCTTCCTTTTGTGAGTGACGTTTTAAGAAGCGTGGATGAAAGGTTTCCTGAGGTGAAAAGGCTAGTAGAGCGGGAAGGCGACGTTCCCTACGACAGACGTTCTGCATTTTCGCTCTGGGTTAACCACAGGGCGACCTTCACGGGCATAACAGACCGAGACAGAGCCCTGACGATAAGAAAAATAGGTGAGGCGGTGCGCAGCGTCTTAAACGGCGAGCGCTACGACTTCAGTGCGGAGTTCAGAACGCCGGGGCATGTTGCGATCTTAAGGGCAGCGGATCGCCTCGTGAAAGAGCGAAGAGGACAAACCGAGCTTTCCGTCGCACTCGCGCTTCTTGCAGGCGTCACGCCCGCGATGGTGATATGCGAGATGCTTGACGCCAGCACCGGACTGGCGCTGTCGAAGAAGGACGCAAAAGCCTACGCCGCAGAACATAGCCTAGTTTTCATTGAGGGCAAGGACATCGTGAAAGCCTGCGAAATTACTGGCTTGGTATGAGCACGCGTCGCAGCTAACCTAAGAAACAAACGGGTTTTCCCACCGCTTCACTACTTCTGCAACCTCCGGTCGCATTATCTCGGGCGGCGGTACCTCTCCCCGCAATAACATCTCTCTGATTTTCGTGCCGCTGAAACTGATGCGGAACTCCTCGCCATGCGGGCATATTTTCTCGTTGACGACCGTCATGCACTTACGGCAGTAGAAGAAGGACTTGAAAAAGACAGGGACGATACCAAGGTCCGGAAACTCGCTGAAGATCTCTTGAGCGGCGTAAGGCGAATAATAGGAGCCGACGCCGGCGTGGTCACGTCCGACGATGAAATGCGTGCACCCGAAATTTTTCCGGATTATGGCATGGTGTATGGCTTCTCTTGGGCCAGCGTAGCGCATCTCCATCGGCAGTATGCTCATGACGGCGTTCTCCTTTAGATAATAGTTGCAGAGGAGTGTTTCATAAGCTGCAAGGATTACTTCATCCTTGAAGTCCCCACTTTTCTTCTTCCCGATGACGGGATTTATGAAAATGCCGTCCACGAATGTGAGGGCGGTTTTTTGCACGTACTCGTGACCGAGATGTGGGACGTTCCTAGTTTGAAAACCAGCGACTGTTCTCCAACCTCGCTCTTTGAACAAGACCCTCGTCTCCACGGGTCGCAGATAGAATCTAGAAAACGGCGGCTCTACTTCCCCAAACATCTCAATCTCGCCGCCTAATAAAAGCTCACCCAGCTCATAAACCTTAGCGACGCCCGGATGCGCCTTATCCGTCGTGAGAAAAACTTTTTCCGCAAATTCCTCTTTGTTATAGCTGTAGATGCTTTCGACATGCATTAAGGCGATCTCACGACCGCTGCCGTCGCAGAGCGTCAGCGTGTCTCCCTCTTGGAGTTCAAGACGCTCGCGTTCCTCGTGCGAGATGTCGAGAATTATGGGGATCGTCCAAGGCGTGTCATCGGCAAGCCTCTTCTCAAAAAGCACGTTTTCAAAATCGTCTTGGCATAAAAAACCCTCAAGGGGGCTGTAAATGCCGTGCGCAATGTTCCTCAGATCACTAAGAAGCTCCTCACGCAGTTTTAACCTCGGCAGCTCCTTGGCTTCCTTCTCCGCAGCCTCCCTGCGCTCACAGCTTAGCGTTCTATTCACGAGACGCCCGCCATGGGGCTTCGGGAGGGGCATCGTCTCTCACCTGCTAGTCGAGGTAGCCGAGCGCCTTCAGCCGCTCTTTCACTTTCTCTTCGTCCTCCTCCGAAAACGGCACTTCTTCCTCTTCCTCCTCTACAACCTCCCGCAACACGTATGTCACGTACGAAGCGACGGACGTGAATTCCGTCCCTTTAATCCGCTCTTCTATTTTCTTGAACAACGACGCGGGAATGGTAATGGTCTTGAACTTCTCCTCCTTTTCCTCCCCCATGTTTTCACCTCGTCCTAGCATACCCCTGAAACCCAGCAGTCAACCAGCTTGGCAGCGCCCTTAATTTTAGTCAAGTTGATATTTAAATCAACGCAATACCGCTACGTCGGATGCAGTCCTTGAAGGGAGTCTCATGTCAACTGAAATAATAAAAAGGACGCTGAGCCTCTGCCCTACGTGCCTGAGCGTCGTATCAGCAGAGCTTTACGAAAGTGACAACATCATCTACATTCGGAAAAAATGTGAGGAGCACGGCGAGTTTGAAGATATTTACTGGGCGGATGCCGAACTTTACAAGCTTTTCGAGACCCGGGACGCTATTTTAGGCTTGCAACACCCCAGAGCTGCGACCGAAAGTGGTGGGCGCGGCTGCCCGTTCGACTGCGGGCTTTGTTCGAGGCACGAGTCAGCGACGGTGCTTGCCATAATAGACGTTACGGAGCGGTGCAACTTAGGATGCCCAACGTGCTTTGCGGCGGCGGGCGGCGGTGGCAAGGACCCCGACATCGAGGAAATAAAAGCTACAATAGACGGGCTGAGCAGGCTGCGTCCGAAGCCCGCCGGAATCCAGTTCAGCGGCGGCGAGCCGACGCTCCGTGATGATCTGGTGGAGCTCGTTGCGTACGCAAAGCGTCGCTTCAAGCATGTCGAGGTGAACACCAACGGGTTACGTCTTGCGGAAAGTCCGGAGTACTGCAGGGAGCTCGAAGCGGCGGGCTTGAGCGTCTTCTACCTGCAATTCGACGGCATCGGCTCAGAGCCCTACAGGGCGTTGCGAGGTAAAGACCTTTGGGAAATAAAAAAGCGAGCGATAGAGAACCACAGGCATGCAGGCGAGCGCCCCGCCATCGTGCTCGTGCCGACGGTCGTGCGCGGCGTTAACGATCACCAGATAGGCGAAATAATCAGATTTGCAGCGGCGAACGCCGACGTGGTGCGGGGCGTGAACTTCCAGCCGGTCTCGCTCTGCGGGCGCAATCCGTTTGATATCCGCCGCCGGATAACCATACCGGACGTGCTGCGGGCGGCGGAGCGGCAAACATCGTTCCTCAGAGCCGACGACTTCTTCCCCGCAAGCGTGATGAGCATTTTCGTGACGCAGTGGGGCGGACCGCCCGTCAGCTGCCACTTTTGCTGCGGCGCCGTCACTTATCTCGTCGTGGACAGTGGGGGCGGCGGCAGGGGCAGGGACGGTAAAAAGCCCGTCCCGATAACGAGGTTTTTGAGCGTGGAGCGGCTGGCAAAGGCGTATGCTCGCAGGCTCCGGCGTGGGCGGGAGCTTTCGACGCTCGACATCCTGAGAAGCGTCAGGCTCCGGCTACTGCTCAGCCCGGGGCTCATGTTCAGCGCCCTCAAGCTTACAAGCGAGAAGTATGAAGATGTCAGCGACCTGCACTTCAAGCTCCTGCTCGTCGGCGCCATGCATTTCATGGACGCTTTTAACTTCGACTTGGAAAGGGTCAGACGCTGCGTCATACATTACGGCTTGCCCGACGGGCGCGTCGTGCCGTTCTGCGCTTACAACAACATACACAGGTGGTCCCGATGAGCGGCACGCCGCCGACGGCGGCGATGACGGCGTTAGCAAAGCCGGCGCTCGGCTTTTCGGCTATCGGACTCCTCCTAATTGCCTTTAGGAGAGAGAGCGGGAGGGCAGCACTCTCAGGCTGGCTCCTGCTCGCCTCCTACTGGTTCATCGAGCTTCTGGGATACCTGCGTGTCGAGCAGCGATTCGACGCCGCCGTGGCGCTCACTGTGCTCCTCTTCTGCGTCCTGCTCGCGGGGCACGCCGCCGCCGTCACCGCCGCCGCTGCCGCCGATGCTGCCGCTGATAACGATAGCAGCGGGGAGCGGCGGCGCTTCATGGTGCTGATGGCGAGGGTGGGGTTCATCTGCGGGGTTTGCTACCTGCCGTTCTCTGAGATAAAGCCACTGGGGGAGCTTTTGATTTATGCGACCGCAGCGTTAACCGCTGCGGCGATTAACTTCCTTCACGGCGTTGGGCTGCTGCATCTGAGCGTGCGTGCGGAGTTTCCGGCGTTCATCCACGCAGAAAACGCGACGGCGCTGCCGCCCGTCGAAATCATCTTGGCGTGCACCGCCATCCAGAGCATCGTCATCTTCACAGGCATCATTTTCGGCGTCGAGGCGCCGCTCGACAGGAAGATGAAGGCGTTTCTCGTCTCCGTTCCCGTGATTTTCGTGCTGAACGTTTTCAGGAACGTCTTCGTCACCGCCGCATACTTCGAGGCGTGGTTCGGCGGCGACAACTTCGAGAGCTTCTACATCGCACATCACGTGATCGCAAGGGTCTTCGTCCTCGGATCGCTCGTCGTCATAGCGTACGCCGTTTTCGTCACGCTCCCCGAAACCATAGACCTCGTGGAAAAGTTGCTGGCGCTCCTCCTCGGCGGCGTCAAGCCGGCTCTGAGCCGGATAAGCGGCACGGGCGGCGCCCGCCGCCGACGCTGAGCGATAAAAATTTAAATAAAAAATGCTGATGTTCAAGAGGGATGTTTTATGCAGGTTGTCAAGGAGTATGACGATTGGATGTACAGGGAGCGGGGGCTGTCGCCGTGCTGGGGCTATAACGAGCCTGACGAAGTCCCCGCACGGGTGGGGCAGGTTGACCTCAACACGTACAACGTCATCGACGAGTGGTTCAACAAGCACCCCCGGGAGAAGGGCGCCCTCGCGCACAGGATCGGCGGCAGGAAGAATCGGACGATGCTCATATTCTTCGACTGGCTGAACGGCGGCGCCGTCGCATACTGGACGCTCGGGCAGTACCCAAAGAGGAAGGGCGAGCGCGCATGCGTCATCTTCCCGGTCTACAACTTCCACGACCGCCAAGAGTGCGAGTACGCCTCCGAGGACTGCTTCAAGTACTACGAGATTCTCAGCAACATCTCTTGGAGCACGTACACCATCGGGAGCGTCGTGTTATGGCACTGGAGCGGCTCGTTCTGGCGGCATGAAGAGGTGTACCTCCACGGCTTCCTCACCGTCGTCATCGCCGCGATGACGAACTATTGCGCGATGACCAAGCCGCCGTGCAACGACGAGAAGATCTTCGAGCTCTGGGAGGAGGCGAAGTGGCGCCGGGCGAAGATCAAGAAGCTGAAAGCTTGGATCAAATTTTTGAAGGAGCCGACGCTTTTAAACCTGAGGAAAGCCGAGCTCAAAGCGGCGAAAGCCGACTACTGGCCGTACAGGCGGCTGATCGAGGTGCGGTGGCCCGAGAAGTACTTGGACGTCTGGGAGCTGAAGCAGGAGATCAAAAAACTCCGCCGCGACAGGGCTGCGAGGGAGCGGCGTAGCGTCGAAGAGCTGCTCCCGCAGTCCCGGATCAAGGGTGAAGTTCTCATGTTCGAGCCGCTGCACAAGGAGGGCGTCGTGAGGTTCAAGCCGCCGTCGAGCGTCGAGGAGGCGGAGGCGGAGATCACCAAGGAAAAAGAGCGGATTGCCGCGATAAAAAAAGAGCGGAAGGAGCTGCTGAGGAAGATGAGGGCGTGCATCCGGGAGAAGATAAGCAGGTATCCCGCGCAGATAAGGGCGGAGAGGGCGGCGCTCAGGACGCCGAGGGAACGCCTCTACCGGAAGGCGTTGAAGGAGCGGGGGAGGATAATAGAGTATCTTGAGGCGAAGGAGGACCAGTTCCGCCGCGACATGATAAAGAGGAAGGACCCGTACCTCAGGGACCGCCGCATATACTTCAAGAGCAAAATACCGTTCTACACCCACATGTGCGAGGAGCCGCAGCAGGTCGAGGACCTCCGCGGGCAGGACATGATCGAGGAGCTGTACCCCAACTTCATACAACGCCGCCAGAACCTCGTGATGGTGCGCCGCCGCTACAAGAATAGTTGCAAGGTGCGGTGGATCGGAAGCCTCATATACCCGACGGGGCTTTCGACGCTCCTGAGCAACGACTCTCAGGGCGAGCACACGCTCGACGTCACCCGCTTGGTGTTCAGGCAGCGGCGCCAGAACCGGGGGATGGGCGAGTGGAAGGTGCTCACGAGGAGCACGCGGCAGCAGATAAGATACCCGCTGATGATACGCCCGCTCCGCCTCAAAAACGGGCACGCCGTCTACGGCGAGGTCATGGGCGCCGAGGAATGCCGCCCGCTCGCCCCCTCGGACATCTGGCGCACGCACAAGCTGGAGCCGTGGCTCTCGTTCACGACGCACCTCCTCACCGAATCGGGGCTCTGGCGGATCCTGGCGTGGCACCCGACGCACCACTACCGGTACCGCCGCCCGTTCATCCGCCTCAACTTCAGCTACAATGTCGTCGACAACATCCTCGACTTCCTTATGTGGAACGTCTGGTGATTCCTCTTCCCATCAAAGCGTAAAGGTGTGAGGCGCTTAGCACGAACAACAGTGAAGAAATCAAAAATTCAGAACTTCACAATATTTTTCAGGTCCTTCTTGTCAAAGCTAAAGCTGCCTTCCACCTCCAAATCTGAAGGAAGGACGCCGCCGAGCTTAGCCCGTAGTATCAAATCTGCAATCTCATAGTTTATCACCTTCGCAACGCCGACTATCGAAGTCGTAGGTCTAGGATTGACGTCCACGACGTAAGGCTCCCCCTCCTCGCCGAGCACGATGTCTATGCCAACGTAGCCCTCGCAGCCCAAGATGCGGACGACTTCCTCAGCGATGGCAAAAACATGCCTCTTGACGCTTTCAGGAACGGGATAGGGAACTAAGCCGCCCTCGTAGCTTATCTTTGAGTTTATTCTTATGAACTGCTTGTTTATCGTCAGCGGGAGCGGCGGAGACGCCGCGCAGAGCGAGCATGAAACGCCGGCGGGGCTTATCATGCTGACGCTTATATGTTCGCCGTCGAGGAACTCCGTGGCTATGAATTCCTTACCCTCAGGGATTCTAAGCGGCGTGCTGATGTTTATCAGAAAAGTGTCTTCGGCAGCGCACCCGAATCTCGGCTTTATTACGTAGTAACGATTCTCCTGCATCCGTAGTTCGGCGTTCCGAAGCCCGACGCTGGAAAAATCCTCAATGCTCAGCGTCCTCGGCACCGGGATGCCGGCGTCCTCTAAGATTTTAGTCGTGAGGAGCTTATCCGCACATTTACGTGCGGCGTGCGGCGGACAGCCGAGGTTAAATGTCCTGCTTTCCACGATTTTCGTAAGCTCGAAGATAAATTCGTCCGGCGCTATCACGAGGGCAGCGTCGCAGTCTCCTGCATTCTTCTCGACCCAGCCGTCGAAATCCGAGACGCCGCTCGGATATACTATTTCATGACCTATCCGCTCGAAGCTCGCTTTTAAGGTGAAAAGCATCGCCCTACCCTCAGCTAGGAGAGCCTCCTCGCCAGTGCCCACCGCATACTCTGCAAGCATTATTTTCAAGCTACCTTGCCCCCTCAGGACTTCTTCACGAGGGTCTTCCCTTGCTCGACCAGTCTCGCAAGCACCAATAGTATGTTTAAGAAGCGGTCGCTCGTCATCGGTTTCCCCAAAGCCTTCTCCCAACTTTCTTTCATCTCTATAAACCTCTTTTCTGTGTCTTTTGACACTTCGATGACCGCAAGCTCCTCCTCCTTTTTGACCTCTATCCCCTTTTCCTCCTTAGCTTCCTCCTTCTTTTTGGGCTTAGCTTTTTTCTTCTCAGCTCTAAGGTCCGCGACGGAGTAACCAAGGGCGTTTATCGCCCGCAGCACCGTCGCCAACTTCAACGGCTTCTCTCGTATCTTGTTCTCTTCCTCCAGTATTTCCTCCGCGGTTATCTCGCCTCGCTCTATCTTCTCCTTGTATTTAAGAATCCATTTCGGTACGTCCCCCAACGCGATCACACTCCTTACGGGCTGGAAGCCTCTAGGGGGAGGAAAGCCTGCATTTTTATTCCCTCTTCTAACTTTTATCGATGATGCCCAACGGCATGCCCTCAGGCGGATGGCTCCCTGACCGAGCTGATGCGTCTCCGCACGCTGCCCGTGTCGGGAACCTCGCCCTAGCCGGGAGGCAGGTCAGCTCCCAGAGACGGCTCATACCAGCAAAGCGGATCCTCTGCTAGGATGTCCCCTGTGAGCGTGTATGTGCGTCCCCGGCAGCCGCCGCAGACGTATCGCAGTTCACACCTCCCACACTTCCCCTTCAGTTCCCTACTTCTTAACTTTTTCAAAGTTTCCGAATCTTCCCAGATGTCCTTAAGGGAGCGTTCCCGAAGGTCGCCGACCACGAGGCGTAACGTCGGGCACGGGAGGACCTTGCCATCTGGTGTGATGCCATATGCGAAAATTCCGGCGTTACAACCCACATTGACGGCGCTGCAAAACGGGTCTGCAATCATTTTCAGCAAGGCAACGTCCTCGCTTATGATGTAACGGTCTTCGAAAGCGACCCGCCACTCCCCGTAAGTTCGCTTCTTCTCAAGCAAAAACTCTTGCATCCGCCTGCGTTCATCCTTGTTCAGCATGAGTTCCGGATACCTCTCGCCTCTGCCGAACGGTATGAATTCGTTTACGACGACCGCCGCTCCCAGCCCCATTGCCAGATCTACGACCGTTGGTACTTCATTGTAATTCAAGCGGGAGACCGTCATCTCAATTATTGCGAAAATTCCAGCATTCCTACATGCCTTCAACGCTCGTAGAGCTTTTTCGTAAGTACCTGCGCCACGCATAACGTCGTGACTCTTCGGTCCGTCGAGGCTAACTTTCACTTGACTCACTCCAGCAGCCTTGAGTTTTTTCGCAAGCTCTTCGTCAAGCAGGAGCCCGTTGGTGTTTATCCCAACGCTCATGAAAAGCGATGCGTAGCTTATGATTTCGAAAATGTCACTGCGTACCAGCGGCTCGCCACCGAGGAGCATGAGAGACTGCGTCCCTGCTTGTGAAATGTCTTCTATGACATCAAAAGCCTCCTCCAAGCTGAGTTCATTGCTCAGCGCCTCCCCTGAGGACAGCCCACAATACTTACAACGCAAGTTACAGGCGTTTGTCACCTCCCAAGCAGCTGAGAACGGCACGGAGCGACGGACCCACTTCCGAAATTTATGGTGTGTGAAGTCTAATATGTCTTCGACGTCGAACTCATCTTTAAGGACTTCCACCACGTTCATACGCCTTTTCATTATGGTGATTGTGCTTCAAAAGTTTTGTAGTTTTGCCAGCCTGCCGCAGCCCGGCTTTCCGACGACCTCGCCGTCGTAAACTTCAGTGCCACGCACGAATGTTTTTTCTACCCTGCCACAGATACGCCACCCATCGAATGGACTCCAGCCGCACTTCGAGTGCAGTTCTTCTTCCTTTATTACCCACTCCTCTTTCGGCGTCACAACAATAATATCGGCATCTTCTCCCTCCCTAAACTCCTTTTTCAGCGCAAATCTTTTCACAGGATAATAATGCAACCAAGAGGCGATCTGACAGTAACTTATGTTCCCCTTGCTCGCCTCGTTCAGGAGCAACGGCAGCATTGTCTCCACCCCCGGAACGCCGGGCGGCGCTTCAAGCACGTCACGCTCCTTCTCCTCTCTGGTGTGCGGCGCATGGTCGGAGGCTACGATGCGCAAGACGCCCGACCTCAAACCTGCCCATAGGGCTCTTTGCGACGCTCTTGTTCGAAGCGGCGGCGCCACCTTCACGTAATTTCCGAGGCGGTCGGCGGCGTCGAGCGTAAGGAAAAGGTGCGTGGGCGTCACCTCACCACTGAGCGTCTCGTGAGCGAACGAAAACCTATCGTCGGACTGCGAACGCCACAGCAACTCGACCTCGCCGCTGCACGTCACATGACAGATGTGGATTTTGATGCCTTCGACCTCTGCAGCAAGCCTCAAAACTCTTTTTACAGCTTCAACGGCACAATGTTCTCCTCTCACCAAATGGTAATCCTTAGGCTTGCCCCCTTTAAGCGATCCCAATGCTTCCTCTACGAGCACAGCATCTTCCGCATGCACCGCCGCCACCATCCCACGACGGGCAAGGGTTTTGAACGCACTTAAGAGGAATTCGTCATCAGGAGCGGGCAAATCATCGCTGCCTGCGAGGTAAAACTTGACGGAGGGGACTTCCACGTGCGACAATTCCTCCAAACGCAGAGCGCCGAAATGGAAATGAAAATCCACCAGTGACTTGCGGCTCGCAATTTCTATTTTCTCTTTGAGCAGCGTCCATGTGGTTGTTGGCGGCTTTGTGTTCGGCATTTCGAGGACGGTCGTGACGCCGCCCGCCGCCGCTGCAGAGGAGCCGCTAAGCCAGTCTTCCTTGTGCGTTAGCCCTGGTTCTCGAAAGTGGACATGCACGTCCACGACGCCGTGCATCACAAGTTTCCCTCTGCAGTCTATCCGCCGCTCGCACGGACGGTCGATTACCGAGAACTTTGAAATCTTACCGTCGTCGACGTAAACGTTCGCCCGTAAAAGGCAGTTATGAAACACTACCACGCCGCCTTCGAAGCCAAGTTCGTGCATTTTTGAGTAAATTAAACGGAAAGCTTTTAAAATTTCCCGGAGCAAATAAGCTCATGGACATTCTCACATTCGCAGAGCTGCAAGCTTCTAAAGTCACGGATGCCGCCCTTGGACTTCTAGCAAAGGGCAGGGAACTTCTAAACGAGTTTGAGGGCAGGCTCCACGCCGCACTCCTAGGCGACGCCATCACAGATGCCGTAAACACGCTTTTCGAGCACGGCGCCGACATCGTCCATGTGGTGGAGCACCCTAAATTAAAGCTCTTCCAGAGCGACTTGTACGCATCGGCGCTTTACGAAATTGTGAGAAGAGTACGTCCAGAACTCATACTGTTTGCAGCAACGCTAGTCGGCAAGGATTTGGCGCCGAGGCTCGCGGCGAAGTTGAAAACAGGACTCGTTTCGCACTGCATAGATTTACGTGTCGAGTATGACGAGAATGGGAATAAGAGACTTGTAGAAATAGTTCCGGGGTTTGGTGGACTCTTCTTCGCAAAGAACGTCATTTTACGAACGCCACAAATCGTGACGATGACGCCGGGCGTCTTGAAACGGAGCCGCCGAGAAGGGGGGCGGCGGGGCGAGCTTGTGAGACTGAGCCTCGAGGATTTGGGACTCGACAGTTTCGAGAGCCGGGCGGAAACTCTGGAAGTTGTGGAAACCAAGGCGGCAAAGGCAGATATCGACGTCGCAAAAGTTGTGGTCGTAGGCGGCTACGGCGTCGGGGATGCTGAACGCTTTAAGCTCGTAGAAGAGCTTGCAAAGGTGTTGAACGGCGCCGTAGGTGCCACGAGGCCGGTGGTCGACGCTGGATTAGCGACGAAAGAGCAGATGGTGGGGCAGAGCGGGAAAATGATACGCCCGGAACTTTACGTGGGCATCGGCGTCTCGGGGGCGATGCAGCACGTCGTCGGCATTCTGGATTCCGGGGTCATACTCGCAATCAATAAGGACGAAAACGCTCCCATTTTCGAGGTTTGTGATGTCGGCATCGTCGGACACGCTGAGGAGATCGTCCCTAAACTCATTGAGGAGCTTAGAAGGCGTAAGACGTATCCTTAGCTGTCTAAGTAGAAGGACTCACTTACAAAATGTCGTTAAGAAAGCCCTAAGGGATTAGGGGGAGGCGGGTGGGAAATTTTATGCTTTGAGCCGATTTTATCGAGACGAGGCTGGAGCCGGCTCCGGAGCGGCGCCATAAGGCGGGGCGGGGAGGCTTGAAGTGAAGCTCCGCCTCCGGTCGGGAGAGGCTCTCACCTAGGAAAGCACCGATTCTGCTTCACCGCCGCACTGAAAACCATGCATCTGTCGCACATTCCTGCCGGCTGGAGAAGCCATTCCGGTGACATCCGACCAAGACTTGGATAGAAATTTTAAATACGCCGGAGCCAAGGTGCTCTTGTCTCCATGGGGGAGGATAGTCTCAGGGGTGGTGGATGGTCGAGGAAGTCCACATAGTTGATTATCTGAGGTCGGCATTTTCGAGGTCGAGGCTGGAGCAGCCTGAGAGGGATGTCTTCAACAAGAATCGCACAGGGATCGACCCGATGAAAAGCAGAATCATTACCGGTTGCACGATGCAGATGGGCTTTACGGCGGGAGAATTGTCAACCTGCTTGCAGAGATACCAATGAACGTTCCAGCTCAGGGGACCGAGAGGGTCTGCATATCTGGGATGTCTGCGATGCACCAGTGTGCGATGGAAATCATGTAGGATACTCAGACATCACGATAGCGGTATCGAGCACATGACCCACCTGCCGATGCAGCTCGCCACACATGGGCATCTCGCCAACTTTGATGGCAAGACGGGATCTCATAGAGAAATACGACCTTATGACGGCA
Organism: Candidatus Alkanophaga volatiphilum; assembly: GCA_029259545.1. Taxonomy (GTDB): domain Archaea; phylum Halobacteriota; class Syntropharchaeia; order Alkanophagales; family B39-G2; genus Alkanophaga; species Alkanophaga volatiphilum. Next base: position 1,226 of record JAPHEE010000013.1, on the reverse strand, counting down.
ATAAGCATGGGACTGACCGCCGAAAAGCTGTTCATAAAATACAAAGAGCTCGGCTCGACGAGTGGGGGGTTAAAAGTCACGAGAGGGCGGCGAAGGCTGTGAGGGAGGGCTACTTCAGGAATGGAGCGGGGTACCGACGAAGCGGGATGGCGAAATAATGCCCATCGAGGTCGAGCTTGCGGACGGGAGTAAGAAAGTGATCGATGTCGACCAGTCGATACGGTTTGAGACCTCGCTTGAAGCGGTGGAGAAGCTACCTCCCGCCTTCAAGCCGGATGGGGTCATAACTGCCGGCAACTCATCACCCCTCAACGCCGGGGCGACTGCCATAATGCTGATGTCAAAGAGGAAAATGAAAGAGTACGGGCTTGAGCCTATGGCGAGGATAGTCTCGATGGGCTGGGCAGGCGTAGATCCAAGCGTCATGGGTGAGGGTCCGGTGCCAGCATCGCTCAAAGCTTTGAAACACGCTGGACTGGAGGTTAAAGACATAGAATATTGGGAGGTCAATGAGGCGTTCGCAGTCGTGACACTATTCGCAATCAAGAAGCTCGGACTCGACCCTGAGAGGGTTAACATCAAGGGCGGGGCGATAGCCATCGGTCACCCGCTCGCAGCAAGCGGAATACGACTGACCGGGACCTTGGCGAGAATATTGAACATAGAAGGCGCCAAATACGGCTGCGCAACGCTCTGCGGCGTCGGCGTGCAGGACGCGCGACGATCATCGAGAACGTTAATGTTTAACCTCCCCTCTTTTTTGACATTACAGCCGCCGCTTAGCAAGTTTGCGGTCGAGTTTTAGGGGACCCGTTTTAGAGTTAGATGGTACTTTCGCGGATTTCTCGCCCATGTTGCCTGAGCTGCGGCGCGCAAAAGCAAAACCTATATATGTGACGTTGCTCCGTCTAAACTATGGACAAAAAAGATCAACGGTGTACAAAAATGGTGAAAAGTAAGAAGGTGCAGCTCGGCGAGGATGAGTTGCCGAAGGCGTGGTATAACATTCAAGCGGACCTGCCGACGCCTCTGGACCCTCCGCTGAACCCGCAGACGCTGGAGCCGATAAAGCCGGAAGAGCTGGAGCCGATATTCCCGAAAGAATTGATACGGCAGGAGATGAGCACCGAGCGCTGGATCAAGATCCCGGAGGAGGTGCTCGACGTCTACCGGATATGGAGACCGACGCCGCTCTACAGGGCGGAGCGTCTTGAGAAGTTTCTGAA
>JAPHEE010000012.1:42902-44609 GCA_029259545.1 Candidatus Alkanophaga volatiphilum | reverse complement strand
GGTTCCAGTCGAAGTGCGAACTCGAAGGAGGGGGGAGCTTTCACGGGGGGTGATGGTAGAGGGGCACGGAGAACGCCCCAAACACACCCCCCTCCGTTTCCACTGGAACGCCCACCCAAGTGATGACGTTGAGGGTAAGTGTTAGAAACGGGCCTACAGACACCTAGTAAAGCCGCCCCGTACTGTAAAACGTCATTAGTACGCCGTCACTTGTTGCTAAAACTACGGGGGCGTGGAGCCACATGGGCAGATTGCTGATAGTTTCGAACAGATTGCCTGTTAGCGTGGTGAAAAGAGGGGAAAACTTATAATTACAGCCTAGCGTGGGAGGCATAGCTACAGGGCTAGGCGCACGCCAAAGCTTGTGGATAGGGTGCCCGCATCGCCCTTGAAAGAGTGAAAGAGGAAGAAAGAGATGTTAAAGCGAAGTTGATAACTGAAAACTGCTATCCTGTCTTCCTTTCCCAACGTGAGATTGAAAACTATTACCTAAGGCTTCTGATAAGACCATCTGGCCGCTTTTCCATTATTTCAACACGTGACGCCTGTGGAGGAGCTACGTACGAGTGGATGAGATCTTTTGCGATGCGGTCATCGAGGTTGCCCAGCCTGATGACATCATCTGGGTACATGACTACCACTTGATGTTGTTTCCAAGCTCATAAGGGAAATATTACAAAAAGTCGCTAAGAAAGCCTTAAGGGATTAGGGGGAGGTGGGTGGGGAAGTTTATGCTTTGAGCCGATTTTATCGAGACGAGGCTGGCTAAGGCTCCGGTCAGGTGCGTGAGCCGCCCGAACTTCGGCTCCGAGCGGCGCTCTAGGGCGGGGCGGGAGGCTTAAAGAAGCCCGCACTCCAGTCGGGAGAGGCTCACCGGACGTGGCAATAGGATTTTTCCTCCGCATCCCGTTCCCACTTTCTAGGCGCCGACCTCATAGGCGTTTCACACGTACGACTACGTTCAACACTTCCTTGATAGCACTCGCCGTTTGTTAGGTCATGAGGAGCATTCTTTTGGTTAGATCAGCGTGGAAGATAGCGTAGTAAAGTGGATGCCTTCAGTGGATGCCTTCCCTATGGGAATAGACTACGAGCGATTTGCCGGTGCAGCACGATGCAGCCCGGACGTGCAGAGGGAAGTTGCTAAGATTCGTAAGAGGGTACAAGCCAACAAGACGATTCTCTCGATCGATAGGCTTGATTACACGAGGGGCATACCCCAGCGGCTGGAGGCGTTCGATCTGTTCTTGGAGAAGTATCCCGAGTTCAAAGGAAGGAGTGATGTTCATCTTAGTAGCGGTCCCTTCACGTACGAGAGTAAAGCATTACATGGCGCTGAAAAGGCAGGTAGATGAGCTTGTAGGGAGGATTAATGTAAGGCATGGGATCATAGGCTGGACCTTTCACAGTCTCATTGCCTTATATAATGTGGCAGACGTTGCCCTCATAACGCCCTTGCGAGACGGAATGAACCTGATAGCTAAGTTTATTGCAACCAAAGCCGACGGTAGAGGCGTTCTGATCATTACGAGGTGGCAGGAGCGGCGAAGGAGTTAGAAGAAGCTATTATAGTAAATCCAAACAACAAGCGGAGGCGTTAAAAAGGTTCTAACGATGGCAGAAGAGGAACAAATGGAGCGCAACAGGATAATGCAAAAAAGGCTTTAACGCTACAACGTGATACGATGGGCAGAAGAATTTTTGGGG
>JAPHEE010000012.1:37374-42411 GCA_029259545.1 Candidatus Alkanophaga volatiphilum | reverse complement strand
GGTTCACGCCGCCACTACCCGCTATCCTTGGGACTCACGGGTTACTTCTACCAGCCCTTATGGGCGTCCAGCCTTACGGCTGTTACGTCGTTATACCATACAACTTCAAATTTAAACTTAACTACCCGCCCGCTTCCCCTGTATCCCCACGCTTCGCATGGGGTCTTGCAAGCAACAGGAAGATAAAGTGATCGAGGTCAGGAGTGCTGGTATAGACAAGGGACGGGCGGTGCTCTGCTGGATATCAAGGCGAGAGTGGGACTCCGTACTGGCAATAGGGGACGACAGGACCGATGAGGGATGTATTTGCTGCTCTTCCTGAGCTCGCATACTCCATCGGGGTGGGAGCATGTCCGTCGAAGGCGAGGTTCTACCTGCTATCTCCACATGAGGTGCGGAGGCTTCTGCGAGTGCTCGTAGGAGGGCAGCTGTGAAAAGTACAGAAGGGGGCATGCAATGTAATCCACCATACTTGGGCATGGACGTTGCGGAGATATTGTTGTCGCCCGTGCCGCTGACGAACGATGCACGACTGTCCTGACTTTTGAACCTACCAAGAAGTACCACAACGCTCTACAGAGTGACGAAATGAAACTTGATGATCCACAACCACCTCCTTTCATTAAATTTAATGGAGGAGACGTCGCGAGTTTGGAGACATCACGTCGATCCATAAACGCGGAGGTTTAGGATTTATCTCAAGACGTTCATCCTCAGATACGGCACGGCTGTCGTTTCGAGTGAGAAGAATCGCAGTCGAAACCTTCAAGCTCGTTAAAGGGAAAGGTGACTGCAAGCTGTTGCTCCGTGATGGCATGGCGATGCATGAAGCTCTGGTTAACGCTTTGCGGAGGGCGTCTGCGGTTATCATATAGAAAGCCGTTACGAGAAGGGGTCAAGTGTAGACCTCAAATAGAAGATTATGATTCAGGCATAATGAATCATATCCTCTTCCACTTCTTCCTCCAGAACATCCATGATCCGGTAATACTTGAGCTTAAACACAACTTCCTCGTGAGTGCGCTCATACTCCTCTATAATTTTCCTCATCCGCTCGTCGACATCTCGAAGCTCACCTTCAAAGATGGGAAACTCGATCCGTTCCAGCTTTGCTCGTAACTCTTCATTCGGCTCGAAATAGCACATCACCTTCAGCTTTCCATATGGGATGCACATGACCACGCTTTTACCTCTTTTAAACCCCTCTCTTATCATCTCCACGATTTTTCTCCTGTCGAGAGGGTTGTTCCTGAACCGTATTCTCCCCGGCAGCATATAAAACATGTCTGACAACTATTCAATATATTTTTGCGCACTCGCGGAAGTCATGTGTTGAGGCGTTCCAGTGGAAACGGAGGGGGGTGTGTTTGGGGCGTTCTCCGTGCCCCTCTACCATCACCCCCCGTGAAAGCTCCCCCCTCCTTCGAGTTCGCACTTCGACTGGAACCCCATTTATATAAGCAGCACTTCGTGTGGAAATGCGCGCAATGCTCCTGTACGACATCATAATAACTTTCCTCGTGCTTTTAATATTAATGCAAGGTCATCTATGCTTATTTTGAGGTCTTCCAAAGCACCTGATACCTCTTTCAAGTCTTCAACCTCCAAATATTCCAAATCTACGTACATAAGTTCACCTTTCTGCCCTACTCCTAAGAATACTTCCTGGGAGCTCGTATTTATCAAAATCAAGTATTTCTTCACGATTTTTCCTCGATCTCTCACCACGAGCGTCAGCCCCTCTGGGTACATCTCAGACATGGGAAATTCGACCTTTATGCTTTTGTTCAAAACTTTTTCCTCCAAAGCCCTTAGGATCGAGAGTTTTTCCGCAGTCCGTTTTTCTATTAGGGCACATGTTAGGTTTGTGACGCTCTCCACGTCGTTCAGAAATTCGGCTCCAAGCGTCGCAGCACGGGGCGTTAGTGCTTTTTGGTGTTCGCTTAGCGTCTCTTGAGCGTCAAGTAGTGTGAGCGTCTTTACCTCGTCGCCTTCGCCATTCTCGCTCAAAATAGCCTTCAGCACGCTCAGCTCAGCCTCATAGGCTTCCACCGCAGGCTTCACCCCTTCTCCAGCGTCTAACGCCCATAAGATCTCTGCAAACCGCTCATTGAGGTTAGAAAGGTGGGCGCTAATCAGCGCATCGGTGCCAAAAGCTTTGCAGATGCGGCACTTGACGCCGTCGAGGTATAAATCTATGGGGTAAAGAATGGAATTTGGGGTGATAACACCAGTAGCGCCGGCGGTGGCGAGGTTGATGCCGCATGTCACGGCGACGAAAACCACTAATGCCACAAGTAAAACCTTTCTCACCTTCTTTTCAGCATCATGCTCGCTCATGCCGCACCGCCTCGTAAATACGCTGTTGGAGACAGTGGAAGAAGATGAAGCCCTCAGCAGCGCGCTGTTCCGTCTTGACGTCGAAGGACACCTCCTTAGAGAGCAGACTGTACGGGGAGCGACGGGCGACGACCCTCGCACAGCCTTTTTCGAGCTTCACACGGACCTCGCCGGAAACTCTCTCCTGCGTCTTGTCTATGAAAGCATTCAGCGCATCATAGAGGGGATCTATGGTTAGACCGCAATAAACAAGCTCGCTCCATACTCTATCTACGATCTCTTTGAACCTCAGTTCGTTCCTCGTGAGCACGAGCCGCTCCAGATCTTTATGCGCCGTCAGCAGAATCGTGGCGGCGGGATGCTCGTAGATCTCCCTAGATTTGAAGCCGAGGACACGGTCTTCGATGATGTCGGTGCGTCCAATGCCGTGTCGCCCTCCGATGTCATTTAACTTTTTTATTAACGAGACGCCGTCAAGCTTCTCGCCGTTTAGCGCGACGGGCACGCCACGCTCGAAGCTTACTTCTATGACTTCGGGCTCTCCCGCCTTCTCAGGGGGGACAGTCCACTTGAAAATCTCTTCCGGCGGTACAAAGTTCGGATCCTCAAGTTCTCCCCCCTCAATGCTCCTGTTCCAGATGTTCTCATCCACGCTCCATCGCTTTCCTTCAGGTGCCTCTATCCCGTGTTTCCTCGCGTACTCGATCTCCTCACGCCTCGTCAGGCTCAGCTCCCGTATCGGCGCCACAACCTTCAAGTTTGCCGCCCTGAAGACCGCCTCGAAGCGCAGCTGGTCGTTCCCTTTACCTGTACAGCCATGAGCGACAGCGTCCGCATTCTCCTTCAAGGCAACCTCAACCACTTTTCTCGCGATCAGCGGTCTTGCAATCGCCGTCCCGAGCACATACCCCTCATAACAGCCGTTTGCCTTTATCAGAGGGAAAATATAGTCGTAGACATACTCCTTCTTTGCATCTATCAAGATGTGCTTATCGCTTAAACGCCTTCCCCTTTCTTTAGCCTCTTTTATGTCTTCAGGCGGCTGTCCGATGTCCACCGTTACTGCTATTACCTCATCAAAACCGTAATGCTCTCGCAGCAGTGGTATACATACCGATGTGTCCAGCCCCCCCGAATATGCAAGTACTACCTTCATAATCTCACCTAAAGTCTGTATTCTTCCAAGAGCGGCTTTGGTGGGAGCACAAACAGGTTCCTGAACTTTTCAGGATCCTCAGCCATTTCCCTTAGTTGTTTTCTTGTCATTTCCAGCCCTTCCTTTACGTAAAGCGTCTCCACAAACTCTCTAACCTTGCTTGCTAGCTCCCTAAGCTTTTTCATGGCGTCATTATCGCTTCGCTCGCAGCTTCCGGGACAGCAGCGGCGTATCACGTTTAACGCTTCTAGGTACTCCAAAGCTTCCCTCTCGTCTATTGCCGCCAATTGTTCTTCGAAGCACTTCCGCAATTCCTCGGTGCTCACTTCTTTGAACATCGGTATTGGGCGTGCGCCGTTTTTCACCGCAAGTATCAAAGCGACGTTCTGCAGATACTCTTGATACGCTGCATCTATGTCGTCACGAGCGTTCGCACTGTATACCATCCTTTGTTCAGCATCCTCTGCCGCTCTGCACAACTTACAGTACCTCTCAAAACGCTCTAACGCCTGATAAAAGCTTATAACCCCCTCTAAAGGCATATCTATCTTCACGTACATTCCTCCAACAGCCTCAGCACGCCCCTCCATGCAGCGTCGTCTAAATTAGATTATCTGCATAAGATATTAGACCTACATTAGCCTATGTTCTTCGTCGAACTTACAGGCCTCCATTTATATGGGATCTTCCCTAACTTGAAGAGCAGTAAGGCACAAACTCTCGCAATTCCTTCCAGCAGAAACGCCGCGAATAACTTCGGCAATTCTTTGCTCTCCACACTTTTAAAGGCCTCTGAGAGAATTATTCTGATGGATGCTGTGGAGGGGGAGTAATTTTTCGTTTTTCGCAGCTGCAGATGTCCAATGTGCACTCTTATTCTTTGCCTTAAAAACTCAGAAACGCTCTCAGGCCCTTTCATCAGGGATAAAACGTCGCTTTGGACTATTTCATAGCCACGCCGTCGCACCTCTTGCTCCACGAAAAGGTCGTCGTTTACTACATTTTCGGGCAACTCCCCGACGAGGTACGGGCGTACTGCATAAAACTCGCCAGTGAGTTTTGCGCTTCTGCGGGAAATGCGGAAGTGCAACTCCCAGAGCAAGTGTGAAATGAAGCCGCAGAGCTTCCGTTTGTCGTTGGTAGGGACCGGACGTCCGCTTACTGCACCTACCTTCTCCTCAAAATGCTCTAATATTTTCCTAATGCCCCCCTTTTCGGGTAAATTGTCGGCAGAAAGCATCACGAGAACGTCTTTATCCCTCGCTTCTCTCAAAATTATATTCACGGCGGCGCTTTTCCCACGCCGCTCCGCCTCTCGTACGTGTTTTATTCTCTGGCACTTCTCACAAAACTCTGCCACTATATCATCTGTTCTGTCGGTGCAGCCGCTCGTAACCACTATTATTTCATCAACGTCCTCTTCGAGCAGCCTGCTGAGCAAATTGCCGATGTTCGCCTCTTCATTGTATGCAGCGATACCTACTGCCACTTTCATCTCACGATTGTTTCGTCAGCAAAATTATTTACGGGTGATAATATTC
>JAPHEE010000012.1:0-37036 GCA_029259545.1 Candidatus Alkanophaga volatiphilum | reverse complement strand
TGGGATAAGGTCATTGCTATCAATTATAAGGGCATGATCTACTGTACGAGAGCCGTCCTTGAAAAGATGGTTGAGCAGAAGAGCGGGAACATCGTGAGTATAGGTTCCGACGCCGGGCGTATGGGCGAATACATGGAAGGGGTTTATGCCGGCTGTAAGGCGGCGATCATCGGATTGACGAAGACACTTGCTCGTGAGGTTGGGCGTTACGGTATCAGACTGAACGTCGTATGCCCAGGGCTTACGCTCCCTAAGGACTGGGAGCAGGAGATCGGTGAAAAGAGCCTCTGGCGGAGCAAGGAGATGCAAGAGCGATTTGCAAAGCCGGAGGTCTTGGAAAAGATAAAGAAAGCTTATCCCCTGAGGAAAATAGGCACGCCTGAGGACGTTGCGTACGCCGTCCTTTTCCTCGCCTCGGATAAGTGCGCAGGGCACATCACCGGGCAGACGCTTAGCGTGAGTGGCGGCTATACCATGTTCTGATCTAATTAGAAAACTTTATTTCCACCCTTGAGAGAGGCATGAGTGAGGAGCCATGGAGTTCGAATTGACGGAAGAACAGAAGGATATTAAGAACGCCGCTCGCGAATTTGCAGAGAAGGAATATGACGAGAACCGGTTCAGGGAGCTGGACGAGAAGGAAGAATTCCCGTTCGACATCTGGAAGAAGGCGTGCGAGCTGGGCTTCGTCGGGATGCACTGGCCTGAGGAATACGGCGGTCAAGGCCTTGGCTACCTTGATGGCGTTCTAGTGATGGAGGAGTTTGCGAGGGTGGACTTGGGACTGACGTTCACGCTCGCTACGATCTTCGGCGCCGACATCATCTACCTCTTCGGCAACGAGGAGCAGAAACAGAAGTACTTGCCACCGCTGTGCAAGGGGGAGTGGATTTGTGGCGGCGCCTTCACAGAGCCGGATGCCGGTACCGATCTTTTAGCGGCAAAGACGACAGCAGTGCTCGATGGCGACGAGTGGGTCATCAACGGCAACAAGATGTTCATCACAAACGGCACGATTGCGAACTTTTTCGTGACGCTCTGCCTCACCGACCCCGACGCGCAGAAGCGGTCGAGGCGGCACAGCATCATTATCGTTGAGACGGATCGTCCCGGCGTGGAACGCAGTAAGATTCACGGCAAGATGGGCATACGCCTCTCCGACACGGCGGAGATCACATTCAAGGACGTCAGAGTACCAAAGGAGAACCTTGTCGGAGAGCGCGGCGCCGGCGCCCGCCAGACGCTCACGTTCTTCGACATCGGGAGGCTGTGGGTCGCCGCCCAGGCGGTCGGCGCCGCTCAAGGCGTCCTCGAGAGGACGATTGAGCACGTGAAGACGCGGCAGACCTTCGGCATGCCCGTGGCTATGAACCAAGACATCCAGTTCAGGCTTGCGAAGCACGCAACGTGGATAGAAGCGTGCAGGAACATGCTTTACAAGGCGGCATGGAAGATAGATAAAGGCGACTTCGACCCGACGCTTTCGGCGATGGCGAAGTGGTACGCCGCTCGTATGGCGGTCGAGGTCATCGACGATTGCCTCCAGATGCACGGCGGCTACGGCTACATCAACGAGTACCCCATAGAAAGAGCGTACAGGGACGTCAAGGTGCTTGAAATCTACGAGGGCGTCAGGGAAGCAGAACTGATGACGATCGCAAGATCCCTCCTTGCTTAACTCACTTTTTTCTTCCCTCTTTCTCCTAATCTTAGGCTAAACTCCTGTCGTAAGCTTCTATCGTCGTTTCTATGTCTTCATCGCTGTGCGCCGCCGATATGAAGCAAGTTTCGAACTGTGAGGGCGGCAGGAAAACTCCCCGTCTCAACATTCTCCAAAAAAGCTCTAGGTACTTCTCCTTATCGCACTTCAGCGCCTCCTCGTAGTTCCGAGGTGGACGCCCGTCGAACTGCCCGAAAAATATTTGAAACATGGAAGCGATGCCGCTTATCGAGACGCCGCCCAGCTTCCTATCGCTTATTATATCCTCTAAAGCCCTCACGAGTTCGTCCCCCAGCTTTTCGAGTTTGGTGTGGATTTTTTCCCTTTCAAGAGTTTCTACGGCGGCGAGCCCTGCGCACAGCGAAATGGGGTTTCCGTTGAAGGTGCCTGCTTGGTAGACGTCGCCTGCGGGCGCCATGTGCTCCATGATCTCACGGCGGGCGCCGACGACGCCGAGCGGGAAGCCCCCGCCCACGACCTTCCCCAGGGTCGTTATGTCGGGACGGACGCCGAAGCGCTCTTGGGCGCCGCCCATGCCGAGCCTGAAGCCCGTGATGATCTCGTCGAATATGAGGAGCACGTCGTTCTCCGCAGTGATCTTACGCACCTCCTCCAGATACCCCTCCTCCGGCAGGATGAGCCCCACGTTGCCGAGGACCGGCTCGAGGATGAACGCCGCCAGCTCGTCCCTGTTCCTCTCGACCACCTCTGAGAGCGCCTCGACGTCGTTGAACGGCACCTGCAGCGTGTTTTCTATGACGCCCTTGGGTATGCCCTTCGACGCCGGCACGGCGGTCGCTGCGGAGCCCGCCCTCACGAGGACGGCGTCGTGGGCGCCGTGGAAGCCCCCCTCCACCTTCAGTATTTTCTCCCTACCGGTGAACCCCCTCGCCAGCCGTATGGCGCTCATCGTAGCCTCGGTGCCGCTGTTCACGAACCGAACCATCTCTATGCTCTTGTAGTGGCGCACTATCTTCTTGGCGAGCTTCAGCTCGAGCTCGTGGGGCGTGCCGAAGAGCCAGCCTTTTTCGAGCTGCGTCCGCACGGCTTCCTCGACTGCGGGATGTGCGTGTCCGAGGATCAGAGGACCGTAGCCCATGCAGTAATCAATATACTCGTTGCCGTCCACATCGAATATCCGGGAGCCCCTCGCCCGTGCTGCGTAGAAGGGAAACGGCTTCACCGCACGCACCGGTGAGCTCACGCCGCCGGGCAGAAGGGACAAAGCCTCCTTATACAGCTTTTCCGAGGTTTTTAGCTCCAGCTCCGGCATTTTGGCGTAGCCTCCCCTCATCCCGCCATCTCCGCCGCCGTAGCCTCCGCAGCAGCCCGCCGCGCCGGCGGGCACTGCATCAGCGCCGCTCTCTGAACTCCTCTGCGATCCTGATATAGCGTTGCAGTTCCTCCCTGCTCATCGGCTTCACCTTCTTCAGCGCCGCCTCGAAGTGCCTCATCTCTATCTTTTTCTTCTTCATCTCCTCCTCGTCCTCAGCCTTGTCCCCCTTCTCTTGGACGAACTCCCGGATGGCGAGCATCGTCGCCTCCTTGCAGACCGCCGCAATGTCCGCGCCGGTATAGCCTTCAGTCATCTCCGCCAGCTTTTCAAGATCGACGTCGTCAGCAAGCGGCTTCCCCCGTGTGTGAATCTTGAATATTTCTTTGCGAGCTTTTTTGTCGGGAGGTCCTACGTAGACAAGACGGTCGAAGCGTCCGGGACGCAGCAGCGCCGGGTCGATGATGTCGGGGCGGTTCGTCGCTGCGATCACGACGACATTGTGCAGCTCCTCCAGCCCGTCCATCTCCGTCAGTATCTGCGATATCACGCGTTCGGTGACGTGGGAGTCGCCGTAGCCCCCACCACGCACCGGCGTGATAGCATCTATTTCATCGAAGAAAATGATGCAAGGCGCTGCCTGCTTTGCTTTCCTAAACGTTTCACGTACCGCTCGCTCGGACTCCCCAACCCACTTCGACAGAAATTCCGGACCTTTGACCGAAATGAAGTTCGCCTCGCTCTCGTTGGCGACCGCCTTCGCAAGCATCGTCTTCCCGGTGCCGGGCGGTCCGTAAAGCAGGATGCCCTTCGGCACCTCCGCCTGCATGTAACTGAACAGCTTCCGGTACTTCAGCGGCCACTCCACGGCTTCCCTCAGCTCCTGCTTCGCCTCTTCGAGCCCGCCTATGTCGTCCCAGCGGATGTCAGGAACCTCGACGAGCACTTCACGCAATGCAGACGGCTCCATTTCTCTGAAAGCTGATAAAAAGTCGTCCATCGTGACCACGAGCTTGTTCAGGACGTCGGCGGGTATGCTTTCGGATTCCAGATCGATTTCCGGCAGGACGCGCCGCAACGCCCGCATCGCCGCCTCCTTGCACAAAGCTTCGAGGTCCGCACCGACGAAGCCGTGCGTGAGGTCCGCCAGCTTTTCGAGGTCGACGTCGTCGGCGAGCGGCATGCCCCGTGTGTGTATTCTCAGAATTTCAAGACGCCCGTCCCTGTCCGGGATTCCGATCTCGATCTCACGGTCGAACCTCCCGGGACGCCGCAACGCCGGATCAAGGGCGTCAGGTCGGTTCGTTGCGCCGATGACCACCACCTTGCCCCGCTCCTTCAAGCCATCCATGAGGGCGAGGAGCTGGGCGACGACACGCCGCTCGACCTCGCCCGTGACCTCCTCCCGCTTCGGCGCTATCGAATCTATTTCATCAATGAAGATGATCGAAGGCGCATTTTCCTCAGCTTCTTGGAAAATTTCTCGGAGCCTTTGCTCCGACTCTCCATAGAATTTGCTCATGATTTCGGGACCTGAAATGCTGATGAAATGCGCATTTGTCTCATTAGCGACCGCCTTCGCAATAAGCGTCTTACCGGTGCCGGGCGGCCCGTGAAGAAGGACGCCTTTAGGCGCTTCAACGCCAAGGCGTTCGAAGAGTTCAGGATGTCGCAATGGCAGCTCTACCATCTCTCGAATCTTCCTAATCTGCTCCTTAAGTCCTCCGATATCTTCATACGTGACTTTTGGGATAGCTGCAACTGCAACCTCCTTTACAGGCTTCTCGCTGACTTCAATCTCCGTGGTTTCCGTTATGATAACGGCATCCGCTGCTGGCTTGTAAGCAGTGACCACGAGGTCTATTTTGCGACCCATAATGCTTATCGTGAGCGTGTCACCTCGAGTCACGACTCTGCCGTATAGAAGATGTTTGAGGTATTCCTCTGCGCCCATAATCCTGAGAGCCTCTGTCGGTGCAAACGTGATCCTTTCAGCCTCTTTCGCTATGATTTTCCGCAACTGCACCTTGTCGTCGATGCTGACGCCAGCGTTTCGCCGCGTAGCGCCGTCGATCCTGACGATGCCTTTCCCGGTATCTTCAGGGTAGCCGGGCCACGCTATTGCTGCAGTTTTCTTCCTTGGACCTTGGATCTCGATGACATCGCCGGACATGATGTCAAGCTGCTCTGCAAGCTCGCTGCTAAGCCTTGCGATGCCACGCCCTACATCCTGCGGCATCGCCTCCGCAACTTTTGCCGTCACTATCTTTGTTTTTTCCATATGCTCACCACCTGCGGCGGAGCGCGCCGCCTCCAGCGCGCGCATCTCCGCCGTGATTCGTGGGCAGTTTTGCCCACTTCGCTCTTAAGCTTTGAAAATGTTCAAATCCATGAGAATTTAAGTTTTGCGGATGTTGTATCAGTTTTCACAAGGAAATCGCTGTGGAGAGAGGGACTCCTGACATCAAGCACCCTATGAAGAACCCAACGATCGCCCCTGAATTCAGAAACGGAAGCCCTGCATGTGCTTTCCTCTTTGAGGCGAGCGTTATCAGTGCAAAGTATCCCGTCAGGGTGCCAAGCATCGTGAGCAGCGCCGGCAAGTTCACAAATCCAAAAAGGCGACTTGCGTCGAGAAACACGTTTGCTGAAACCGTGAGAATGGCAGGAATGACAGCATCCCCAAGTCCCATGATGTGCGCCTCTTCGTGCAAGCCGCTTTGCCGCAGCAGTGAGTATTTGCGACTCCGAGGTACCACGAACAGCACGGGTACCTTCATGCTTATCATCGATTCCGCAAGGGAGACCATATGCTTCGTCTTGTAGACTGCAAGGAAATCGTAAACCGCCAGAGCCACGAGCAATACTATCGCAGGTGAAATGGCGAGCGAAATTCCGAAGATAGCAGCGGCACCCGCACTTATGAGCAAGCCGACGAAATTCACCACGTACCACTCTGGATACTTGTAAAGGGCGAGCGTGAAGACTATAGCTAAAAGCAACGCCGGCACGAACGGGAAAAACGCTCCAAAGACGTAAAGTAAGGTAAACGCCACCGCCGCCAAGATTATAAAGTGTATCAATGCCGCTTTAAACTTTACAACTATGAGGACGAAAGCTGTGAATGCAAGGATGAAAAGGACAAATATCAGAGGGTTGATTGCCGACTCTGGGTCTCCAAATGCTTTTATGTTCTGGGCTTCGAAAGGGGTCGCTAGGAACAGCGCAAACACCTGAACTGTCACTATAATTAATGCCATAGCGGCGTAAGGAATCCAAATGTGCGACGCACGCATCCTGTTCACCTCATTTCACCATCTAGATTCGATGCTTTTAAAGCTAGCCAAAGCAAAGCTTTGAGAAACTCAAGGCATAGCATGGTTTGTGCCCTTAAGTGCGTAAATTGTTCCAAACTTGCACAATGAAATACATGTACCTTACAACTGAAATTTTGTGATGCGCAGATGCCGTAACGACATGAATTCCGCCTTAACTCTCGCTCTCAGGCAATACCCAGCGCCCCTCCCCGCTTTCAAGTATTTCCTTTTTCCATATAGGCGCCCGCCGCTTCAACTCGTCGATCAAGTACTCACACGCCCTGAAAGCATTTCTTCTGTGCTTGGCAGCAGCTATGACCGCCACAATGTTATCACCGGCGCTCAGCCTTCCTTTGCGGTGGACAATCCTAATCTTGCTCACGCTGAAGCGCTCTATCGCCTCCCTACATATTTGCTCAAGCTCCGCCGACGCGATTTCGTCATATGCTTCTATTTCCATTCTTACGACGCCGTCATCCTTGCGTACAACGCCTAGAAATATTACTACAGCGCCAATATCGTCGCCTCGCAGCTCGCTCACAAGCTCGTCAAGTGAAAATGCCTCGTCTTTTATTTCTACTATTATTTCACTTTGCATGCGTCTCACACCACCATCAATTATCCTTGACTTCTTTTTACGGTTTGGCATTCAATCTCTCTAAGAACCTTGCCGTTTTTAATCCCGTGCACGTAATTAAAGAGCATGAAACTGAGGGATTGGCTGCGGCGACTTTCTGAGGAGGGTCTGCTGTTTGAGGTGCGAGAGCGTATTTCTTCGAGCTATGAAGTTGCGGAGTTTTGCATGAAGCGCGACGGCGTTCCGCTGCTTTTTCATGCGGTTGACGGCGAGCATAAGGTTGTTATGAACGTATTGGGCTCAAGGGAGTTGTTAAGTAAACTTTTTAATGTTCCAAAGGAACAGTTGGCGGCGTTCCTAGCTAAAGTCCCAATGGAGGGATTACAAAACTCTGTGAGGATTTCAGACCATTCTGAGACGAAAGCATTTGTGAAGGAGCCGGATCTCCGAGAGCTACCCATCCTTCGTCATTTTAGGGGCGATGGCGGCGCCTACATCACCGCAGGCGTGGTCGTTGCCGAGCTTGACGGCGTGACGAACGCATCGTTCCACAGAATGCTCGTCCTCGACGAGCGCCGCCTCGCCGTGCGGCTCGTGCCCGGCAGGCACCTTTACAGCATGTATCGGGAGGCGATGGAACGCGGTGAGGAGTTGAAAGTGGGCGTTGCGATAGGTGTTGATCCGTTCATGTTGCTGGCGGCGGCGACGAGGGTACCTCGCGGCAGGGAGTTTGAGTATGCTGCAGCGCTCAGAAAGGCGGCAGGGTTGGAGGGGAGGGTAGAGCTTTTCAGGCTGCGGAACGGCGTTGCGGTGCCGCATGCTGAGTTCGTGCTCGAAGGCTTCTTCGGCGGCGAAACTGCGAGGGAGGGCCCCTTTGTGGATATAACTGGCACCTACGACGTTGTGCGTGAGGAGCCGGTGCTTATGCTTACGAGAATTTACCACCGCAAGGACCCGATATACCATGCAGTCCTACCGTCTGGCAGTGAGCACCGTCTTCTGATGGGCGTACCTTACGAGCCCCTGATTTTCAGAGCGGTCAGCAACGTTTCAAGAGCGAAGAACGTCGTGCTTACCGATGGCGGCTGCTGCTATTTACATGCGGTAATCCAAATAAAGAAAAGCGGAGAGGGCGAAGCCAAGAATGCCTGCATAGCAGCGTTCGCGGCGCACCCAAGCTTGAAAATGGCGATCGTCGTTGACGAGGACGTGAACATCTATGATATGCAGGATGTCGAGTACGCAGTGGCGACGCGGGTGCGCTGGGATAAAGATGTCATTTTAATTCCAAACGTCAGAGGCTCGTCGCTCGATCCTTCTTCAGAAGGAGGTCTCACCACGAAAGTGGGCATCGACGCCACGAAGAAGGGCGACGTCCGAAAATACGAGAGGGTTGCCGCATCGTGTGGGAGCCGCCCGCCCACGCCAGCGGCTGACCGACCGCCGGCGTGCCCACCCCCGCCCTCCGAAGCAAAAAATTTCGCAAGATCCCCCCTACGTGAGCTGCTCCACGACTGAAGTCGGGAGCTTCACGGTTATGGGCTGGCTCACCGCAGCCCTGACCGCAGGATATGCCCACGGCCTCGCTAATGGCAAAATTGCAAAATGAATATATGAAACTAACGGCGATCCATCTCATTGTTCAAACCATGAGCTTTCTCGCCGAAATCTTGTAATGGCGGGAGGAGTTGATCAACATGCAGCTTGGGGCATTGAGTCGAGACGGGAGGGGCGTGTCGAGGAGCGTCGTCTTTCTGATCGTAGCCGTCGTGGCAACGGCTCTGCTCGGAGGGTGCGTCGAGAGGCAGCCGCCGGCACCGTCGGCGACGCCCGCGCAGCCTTTGCCCTCTCCGAAATTCAGAATCCTCATGGTTATAGCGCCAGAGGACTTTAGAGACGAGGAGCTTTTCGTGCCGAAAGCGATTTTCGAAGAACATGGCGCTACAGTCGAGATAGCGAGCACGACGGCAAAGCCGGCGAGGGGCATGCTCGGAGCCGTTGTGGAGCCCGACGTAGTTATTCCTGATGTGACCGTTGGAAATTTTGATGCTATCGTCGTTGTCGGCGGCACCGGCTCCATGGAATATCTCTGGGACGATTCCGACCTTCATACGCTGATCAGAGACGCTTACGACGCCGGCAAGGTCGTGGCTGCGATCTGCCTCTCGCCGGTGGTTCTTGCGAGGGCTGGGGTGCTTGAGGGCAAAAAAGCAACGGTCTTCCCCTCGCCTGAAGCAATAGAGGAGCTTGAAAAAGGTGGAGCCACTTATGTGGACGAAGAGGTCGTGACCGCCGGCAACGTCATAACCGCAAGAGACCCGGAGAGCGCCGAAGACTTTGCTTTGACGATCTGGGCGGCGCTTTGCAACGTGAGTATCAGCACCTCGGCGTGACGCCTATTGAGCCGTGAGCCGGCGTCGAGGCGTACCCGTGCGTCAGGTTACGATTTCCGGCAGGGCGTCCTTCTCCGCTGCGATCTTTATTTCCATGGCGACCCTGCGTCCCGGACCCACTTCCTTGCCGTACTTGTACTTCATGTAGGGCGATGTCGGCTCGACGCACGGGCAACCCGGAATACGAGGCGACACGTCGAACACGCAGAACTCCAAGTCCGTGGTGAAGGCGCCCTGCAGTGCGAAAAGCCCGATGATCCCCGGGGGGTACTCCCGCTTGCATGCCTCCACGAACTTCTCTCCGGCTTCAAACACCTTTTCGAGCTGCGACTCCCTGAGCGTCGCGCCCATGTGCCCGATCTCGACGTTCTGCGTCGGAACCCTAGCTTCGAGCTGCTCCTCCGCCGGGAGGCTGAGGACGCCGTCGAGGTTCGTCTGGATGCGGCGGTCGAAGCCGAGCAGGTCGAGCTCGTCGGTGAGCGGCGACCAGAAGAAGTTGGCGTTGAACTTGGCTCCTAGGACGTACTCCTCGATCGTTGCCCTTTTCAAGTCCTCCTCGCTTATTATTCCTCTCTTAATCCTCTCCTCGGCTCGCCGCCAGAATTCTTCAGGCGAGGATGCGTAAAAGAAAGCTCTTTCTATTTTGCGAGTCTTCTCAGGAACTTTGACAATTACGAGCGTATCTATTTCTTCAGGAGCCTTAAATATACGAGGCATTCTGATGCCCGCTCGCTGCAGCAGGTAATACTGGTTGCGCTCAACATTGCGCTCTTCGCTACGTAAAATGTACCTGTTCCCTAGGAGCGGTACGAGAAATTTCTGCTCTATGTTGTCGTAACCGACATAAACCGAAAATGAGCGGTTCGGCACGAATATAGTGTTCAGCGCTCTGAGCTTCTCTTGCACGTCCTCACGAACGATGTCCGCAAACCTCTCAAGGAGGATGACATGGTCGAATAGGTTACGGTAGTATTTCGTGTACGTCTTCTCACGCCCGCGCTGACAAACCACGACGGTCTCAAAGCCCTCCTGCCTCGCCCCGTAGCCTATCTCGAGGGCTGAATGCGAGCCGAGCACGCCAATACGCAGCTCTGAAACGTCGTAACTCTCTAAAACCTTCACTATATCCTCTCTTGTTATCATCGTGCTAACTTTTGCAGGCATTCTTTAACCCTTTACGCTATAGGTGCTAGGGTGAACACGAGCTCGAAAGTTGGGAAACAGGATAACCTCTAATTGTAAAGTTGGGGTTCAGCGGACATAGCCATTTATAGGCACATGTTCGCCTTGGGACGCATCACCCCAACTCCCTCAGGGTTTGACGCAAGAAAGTAACGGCGTGAAGGATAGCTTAGCGGTAATGATGTAAGCTTCCGCTAGGGACGCTGAGAGTATATCTACATAAACGGACTTTTGCCGACCGCAGCAACGGTCGTAATAAGGTAGTTAAGTCAAAGTGTAGCCTCTCCGTGAAAGACTTTAAGTGGAGCTTGAAAAGAGCTGGAGGTCGAAGAGGTGAGATGGGCTCCTGCTGCATATCCTTGCTGCCTACGTCGTCGTTGTAGTGGGGGTAGGGCTGCGAGATCGAAATGCGGGTGAGGTCGAGGCTCCCGCTAAACTCGCACACCCCACGTCTTGAGAAGTTCTACTGCCTTTCTCACGACCTCTTCAGCATCGCCCTTTAATACGACACGCCGCCTCCTAACTTCGGGCTTAAATATCTCCAAAACCCTTGTTGGCGAGCCTTGAAGCCCTACCTCACCTCTTTTGATGCCCAAGGTTTCTGCGTTCCACACTTTCACTTCCTTCTTTGCTGCCTCCATTATCCTGACAGCAGGTGGCAATCTTGGCGTGTTTATTTCCGAAGTTACCGAAATTACAGCCGGCATTTTAAGACGTACCCGCATGTAACCGCCTTCCAATTCTCTTTTAACGACAAGCTCTTTCTTTCTCACGTCCAGATGCTCGATTTCGCGGACGAATACGGCATGAGGTATGCCGAGGAATTCCGCAAGCGTCGGGGGGACTTGCGACGTACCACCATCCACAGATTCGGCACCGCAGAGCACCAAATCAAAGTCGCCAAGTTTTTTTATGCCCTTTGCTAGCGTGAAGGCTGTTGCGAGAGCGTCAGCACCAGCGAAAACCTCGTCAGAGAGGAGGATGGCGCTGTCGACACCCATCGCCAGCGCCTTTCTTAAAGCAGAGATGGCTTGCGGCGGTCCCATGCTTATTGCTACAATGGTGCCGCCGTACCGTTCCCGCAGTCGTAACGCCTCTTCGACAGCGTTCTCATCCAGCGGGTTCACCACCGCCGGAATTCCTTCTCTGCGAATGCGTTTTGTCTCTTCGTCCAAGGAAATTTCGTGGAAGTGCTTTGGGTCTGGTACTTGCTTTACGCATACGACGAACTGCATGCTGTAATGTTGGTCATCACAAATTAACTTCATGGTAGCCAGCTTGAAACGAGCGTCGCTATCCTCACGCCGAAAATCACGAACATAGCTATTATGAGCGTTTCTAGTCCTGCTTTTAAGCTGACTTCCCGCATGACGAGCGCAGCGCCGAAGTCGGTCAGCACGCAGAACCCTAACGCTGCAACTAGTCCATAGTGTCGGAAAATCAAGGTCATTGCGACGAGCAACGGCAGCGACAGCGCGGTTCCTATGACCGACGCTTGGATCATGCTCACCTGAGTGCTCTCTGCAATCACATGGACCATCCCCGCCATTCTGGGGCATACCACGAACAACGCGAACGCCACGGATGCTAAAACCAACGGGTTCATCCCATCACCTCCATGCAGCCGCCCGGAGAGGGGAGACGCAAGATTTTATAAACTTTACGACTCGAATCGCTCTCGAAAGCGCTTCTGCTCGCGTCCTACCGGCGGAGAGAGCGCTTGCAATTGGCGTCTCTTTTTTTATCTCCCTCCCCACTTCCGGTATGTCGACAACGCCGTGCACGTCAAGGCTTCTTTCAACTTTAACGTCTCGCTCTGCAAACACTATAAGGCGGGCGGCATACCTTTTCGGCGCCAACTCCTTTTCATCAAGATAAATACGTCCGTCAAAGGCTTTGACGTGAGCATCGAAGACGTTCACGTCAAAAGCGAGCTCTACAGTGTCTAGACTACCTTGAAACCTCGGATTGACTTCAATGACGAAGTCCTCCTTTTCAGAGGAGACGAAATCTACACCGTTCGAGCCTATGAGCCCTAACCTTTTGACAATTTCCTCGGCGAGTTCTTCCATTTTTGCAGTCGCCCTTCCAAGCCTGCGTTCATCAAGTGGCGATATGTTGCCGCAGTAAAGGAACGGACGGCGGGCACCGAGCTCCGGCATGCCGAGCAACTGCTCGTTGACGGAGATGCTCAGCGAGCTGCTCTTTGAGGAAATCACGGACACGCTCGTATGTTTGCCTTTGACGAACTCTTGGAAGATGAAGTTCTGGCTGTTTGCGGACGAGACGAAGCGTCGTAGCTCACTCTCTCTGAGGCAGAAGAAGTTCTCCAAGCCTCCGCCGCCAAATATAGGCTTTACGACGATAGGGAAGCGCAAATGCGCCCCTGTCTTCAGTTTTTCTTCGATCTCTTCCTTGTTGAAAGTTTTAGGGTGCGGGACGCCCATGTCTTCGAGCGCCCTCGCCAGCCAAAGCTTGTTCGAAACCCTTTTCATCTTCTCCCCGTCATTACACAGAAGCCTCTTGCCACGCAACGGCGATGCCCCTATAGCTACGGAGGCGGACTCGACGCCGGAACTTAATATGATCGCATCCACATCCCTCAAGCAAGGATGGCTCGCATGCCCCCTGAGGATTTTCAGGAATTCGGCGAGCGGCATGTATGCGCAAGCGCACCTCCTTAAGTCCACATCGCCGAAAGCGTCCGCCGCAACGATTTTATAGCCCGCTCGGTTGCCCGAGCATGCTATGTGCCTCACGGAATATCCGGCGACGAGTATTTTCATGTCCCTGCATATTTTAACGTGTGAAGGTAAGAGTGGCTGTCGGCTCGAAGAACCCCGTGAAGGTGAGAGCCGTGGAGCGAGCGTTCTCGCACTTTTACGACGCCGTCGTCGTGGAGAGCGTAGCCGCCCCGTCGGGGGTTCCTCGTCAGCCCTTTGGCGACGACGTGATAAAGGGTGCGATGAACAGGGCGCAGTTCGCACTGAAGGCGGTGGCTACGGCGGACCTCGGCGTCGGCATCGAGGCGGGGCTCTTTCCTGTCAAAGGGACGCTCACCGGCTACGTTGATGTTCAGTGGTGCGCCATCGCCGACCGGCACGGGCGGATGACCGTCGGCTGCGGACCGGGTTTCGAGCACCCGCCGCCCGTCGTAAGGAAAGCGCTCGACGGCGTCGAGGTCGGCAAAGCCATGGAAACGCTCACCGGCATCAGGAACATAGGCGAGAACATAGGAGCGGTCGGCTTTCTCACGAAGGGCGTCCTCACACGAGAGGCTATCACTGAGCACTGCGTTCTCATGGCGCTCATTCCGAGAATAAACGCTGATTTGTACCACTGAGCCCCCTACATCTCTGCTGATATCACGCAAGCTAGTTCGGCACCGCCTCTAATTTTACAGAAAGTCGCTAAGAAAGTAAGGGATTAGGGGAGGAGTTTTTAATATGTGAGCGGAGCTGAGGATTGAAGCGAGCCCACGCCTAATGTGGGCGGGGCTGTGTGCCAAGCCGGAGGGGAGTGCCTCACGGCACACTCCCCAACCTCCTGCCGGTGGACACCCCTCAAGAGGAGGTCACCTCCCTACAGCCCCACGCTCTTCAATGGCTCTCCACACTCTCCAGAAACATCAGCGGATATTCACCGTCGAACTTCAAACTCGCATGTACTTTGACGCCTCGGTACTCGACGACGAGTTGCACGTCAAGCATGTCGCCACAGAGCTCACAGTAGCCAAATCTCGTAGTCCGCACTCTAACCTTCTCTCTATCTATCCTAACTTTAACAGCCTTCACGTAAGGCTGTAAGGAGACGCTTCTCGAGATAGCGTTCTCCACCACCTCGACGGTCTCAAGACTCAGCGGCGTCCCGATGAACTGATGATAAAGGGCGCCGAGCTTTATTCCCGCTTCGAAAGCCGCAATATCTCTATCGGAAACGTCTCCTGACATTCAACTCCCCCCCTAAAGGTATACATGCATAAATGCTTATTAAAGCAAGAAGGACGGCAGCTGGATAAAAAAGCGGCAATGATAAAGCATAAAACACGAGAAGAATCAGAACGGCGGCGCCGCCGCACGCCTGCGGGACGCCGTTAATTTTCGGATACGCCACCCTACTGATCATCAATACGCTCAGGAGGGCGCCCACCGACATCACGACCGCGAAAGCGGCAAAGCTTCCGAGATGATGTAGTAACGTCAGCAGCAACGAGGACAGGAATATGCCGCTGGCGGTTATCGGCAAGCCCTCAAAGCCCTCAACGTCGTAACCTCGACTCAGGGACGTGACGTTAAACCGTGCGAGGCGGAGCATCCCGCACGTGACGTAAGCGCCGCAGAGCGCACATGTAAGCGCATGCGGGAACACAACATAGACGGCGTAGGACGGCGCCACGCCGAAGGAAATAAAGTCCGCGAAGGAGTCAAGGAACAAACCAAGCTCGGAGCGCTCAAAGCCCCGTGCGACGACGCCATCTATGCCGTCACATAGCGCTGCGAGCAGGATTAGAAGTAATGCTGCCTCCAAGCTGACGTTCGCCCAGAGTATGGCGGAAAAACCAAAAAGAGCGTTGAGCACGCTGAAGATGTCAGGCAGCCGGATCTGGCTTAAGATGCTTTTGGTCTGCATCGTTAGTATTTATCTCGAAGCTGCAAAAATCACTCCTCCCCGCCGCCCTCGTCCTTAGCTCCGAGATAGAGGAAAGTACGAAGGCTCTTGCTGAAGTCGCTCCAAACGCCCTCACCCTCCCGGCGCTCCCGCTCCCGCAAAGCGGCTCTCTGTGCCAGCAAAAACTCGTTGACCCTCGCATCGAGGAGGTCCGCATAGCATAGAGCGCTCGCCTCCGCAAACCTCGGCTCGATCGGCGAGCCCCATTTCCGATGGCAATGGTGACTCGTGATCAGATGCCGCAGTTTCAAGCGGAGCTCCTCAGGTACCTCAAAGCCCTGTTTCGAGAGCTCTTCAAACTTCTCATCCAGCATTTCGAGGCTGAGGAAGACGTGCCCGATGAGCCCACCTTCCACGCTCACGTCTATTGTGTTTTCGAACTCGTAGCCTCGAACCTTCCCGATGTCATGCAGTATGGCGCCGGTGAGCAGCAAATCCTTGTCAAGCTCACCATAAAGTTCGGCGAGCAGCTCGCAGATCTTCATAACTGCATGCGTGTGCTCGACGAGCCCGCCGATGTAGGGATGATGGTAGGTTTTAGCGGCGGGCGCCGCTTTGAACTTCTCCACAAAGGCTTCATCATCAAGAAACGAGAGAACGAGCCGTCGTAAATGCTCATTCCTAAAAGAGAGCGCCGTCGCTCGTATCTCAGAAAGCAAAGCATCTACATCCTTCTCAGCTTTTGGCAGCAGATCCCGTGGCGAAAGCTCATCGCACCTACTTATGTCGTAGGGCTCAAATATGATTTGGAGTTCGTCCTGGAAAGATTCGACCACACCTTTAATGTGGACGACGTCGCCGACGTTCACGAGGGCGAAGACCTCCTTGGCGCCCTCCCAGCATCTTGCACTCACACTGCCGGTGCCGTCTGTGAGCCTTAATTGCAAGAAACTTCCAGGTTTCGTCCTAAACTCTCGTAACTCCTTCCCGACAACCAAAAAGAAATCATCCACCTCTTCGCCCTCTCTGAGGTCTTTGATGAACTTCTTTTTTTCCATCCACTTTAATGTTCGCTATGAGATTTTATTTATTCGTCGGCACGGATGCTCGTCGCTGCCGCCAAGCCGTAAGTTACAACCCTACAACGGAAATGCGTGATTGGGCAGTGCTGAAAGGCTGGCTTGACTCACTCTTATCGCTTTATTCGGTGGGATTGGAGTGGGAAGAGACTATGAGTGAACTACTCCTTATGGGCGGAGCTTCCGCTTCATCCACCTTTCGTGTCGACTCATTTCCGTCATCGGTCACACGGGCGTGACTTCGGGCGCCCAGCCCTAGACCACCTCGCAATAGCAATAATACGTTCAGGGAACAAAAACTTACCTCCCGCCCCTGCTGTATCCCCCCTCACGGAAGGGACTTACAGCAACAGAGAGTTAAAGAGCCTCTCCCCTGCTTCAGATAAAGGAATTGCCTCCAAATTTGCCTCGAATCGTGTTCCTGTGATGCTCGGAGGCGTTCCAAATTTTTAATTTTTGATGCCAATTCGCCTCATCTGCTATGCAGAACACATATCTCTCAAAGCCGTGATCGCCCCGCCTCGGTCGCTAAGAGGGGTTCGCCCGTGGGCAGAGATGAACAGGGAAAGTGAAGGTGCGGGCGGGGCTGTGCGCAGCCCGACGCGACGGGACGCAACTCGCTCGCTCACTTCACTCACGCACGCCGTGCCGCTCTGCACCCTCTCGCTCGATTAAAGCTTCCGGCGGAGGTCGCTTCTCACGTCACGCCGCCGACGATACGGCGTCAGCCACGACCCAGCCTCCGCCTCGCAGCCTCCTCGGCGGCACGCATGACCTCACGCACCGGTACGCCCAGCTCCTCCGCCGCTTTTTTTGCATCCTCGAACTCGGCGGAGACGTTCAGGACGTTGCCGAGCGCATCCTCTGCGATCTTAACGGTCACTGCACGCTCCTCGCCGTGAATTCTTATCTTAACGGTGTCGAGACGCCGCCGGGCGATGAGCCGGTGCTTCGTTGGTATTATACGGACGCCCAGTGTCCCCGACTCCTCGATTATTCTGCGAGCAAGTCTGTGGGCGTCTTCAGGCTTTGTCAAGACCTTTATTACGTGTCCAGCCCGCCCTTTCTTCATCGTCGCCGGCAAAACTGCAACGTCTAACGCCCCTTCCCTCATCAACACCTCCACTAAATTTCCGAGAATCTCGCCGGTAACGTCGTCCACGTTCGTCTCGAGAACTTCTACTTCATCCTTCAGTAAGCCAACGTCTCCAGCCTCATCGCTACTTTTTTCAAGCATGCCCATCGTCGCCCGCAAGACGTTCGGCACCGCCTTGAACTCACGAGCGCCGGCACCGTAACCTACTTTTTCAACACGCATCTCCGGCAGGAAACGTACCGTTTCTTGCACGAACTCAGAGAGCAGAGCAGCACCCGTCGGTGTGAGAAGCTCCGCCTCCAACGGTCCGCCTCTGAGCGTCAAGCAGCCGCCCCTCAGAATTTCGAGCGTCGCCGGCGCTGGCACCGGCAGCTTCCGCCCCCGAGGCGCTCCGTAAACCTCCACAAAACCGCCGCCGACCGCCACCGGCGTGCTTAAAACCTTCTCGATCCCGTCCCGCTCGACCAAGTCGTGAAATGCTGCACACGCGCCCACCACATCCGCTATCGTGTCGTAGGCGCCAAGCTCGTGAAACCGCACTCTCTCCTTAGGAACGCCGTGTATCCTAGCTTCTGCTGCCGCCAGCCGCTCGAAAACCCTTAACGAGCTTTCGATGATGTTCTGCTCGATCGAGCCCCGCCTCGCCGCCGACTCCAGAATTCTCAGTATTTCGGCATAATCTCTACCCCCTGCCTCCGCTTTTGCGTCCTCACCCTCACAACGTACTTCTACACGCACCGCCGAGACTCCGCCACGCTCCACGCTTCCGACTTTAAGTTCTATGCCTAAGCTGAGAGCGTCAACAACATGCTTCACAAAAGAGAGGCGTGCGCCAAGACTGAGCAGACAGCCAATGACCATGTCGCCAGCGGCGCCGCAGAATGGCTCGAATATCAAGACCTTCATGTCCTCAAGCGAAGCAATACACACTTTTGACAAGCACGTAAGGACAAATGTACCCAGGGGTTTCTTCTCTTACGTCTGAGACTCCAGCGACCCTGCCCAAGATATGCTGCAAGCTCGTCTTAATGTGAAACGGATGCAAGGCAGAGTGAAGCTCGCCATCCTTGACTCTGAGCGCACTTAAAACTTCGAGATCTATCTCGCCTGACGTGGGCTTCGCCGCACTCAGGGCATCTATGACGAAAATGCCGTCGCACTCCTCAAAAAGCTCCTCCATGTCGTAGTCTCCAGCCTCCACGAGCAGGTTATGCGGCTTCACCGCAACGTCGGCGGTGTAGTGCTCACGCCTTGCATTCCCGGTGGACAACGTCTCGTTGAACATTGCCGAAAGGTTATCGTAGAGGAAACCCTTGAAGACCCCCTTCTCGACAATTGCGTTCCGCTGCGTTGGCCAGCCTTCGTCGTCGAAACGCGCTGAAAACGCGAGCGCCGGGAGCGTCCCGTCGTCCGTCACGCTTATCTGCTCGCTAAACACCATCTTACCAACTTTATCCCTCATCAGAAGCGCGCCCGCAACGTCTGCGCAGATGCAAGGCACGAACGCGTCGTTCAGAATACGTGAAAGCACTTTAGGGTGTAGTAGAACGTCAGCTCTGCCCTCCTGAATCACGTCTTTAGGCATGGTCTCCATTGCCATCTCTGCAACGTATTCCGCAAGCTCAACAGGATCTAAGTCGGAAAAGCGACGCTTCACCGTACTTTCCCTACTCCTACCGCCCTCGGCTATGCAGCTCGCGCGAAATGAATAGTAAGTGGCTTTATCATGTTTTTCAATACCGTAGGTGTTCGTCACGGTTACTTCCTCGACGGAGCTTGAGAGGTGAAGCGAAAGCTTTGCTTCCCTCCTTGGGAAGCCACCAGCACCCCTCAATATGCTCCGCATAGCCCTCATACAGTCCTCACAAAGCTTCACACCCTCCTCGAAATCTATGTTCCCCACGGGGTCGTAAAGCCCTGAAACCTCAGTTACGGAGTCCGTAAAAGTGAAAGGTGGCCTCTTTACACGCCTGTTTCCAGCATTTGCTATTTTTACAGCTTTTTCCAGAGCGACTTTTTCGTCGACCCTAGAATTGAGCGGGAAAGAATAGTGCCCCAGCTTTTTATCTTTCACGACTCTTATACTGACGCCCGCTTCCTCGTCCCTGCCTACCACTCGTCTCGCGTCTTCAAAGCTTATTAAAACTCCCTGTCTCGAAACTATGTATAACTCAAGGTCTAAATCGAGCTTCTGCGCATGCTTTATCAGTTTTTCAGGATCAAAGCCGTACGCCACCATTCATTCGCACCAGCGCTAGCTGATAGGATTTAAAATCTTAAATCCGAGTTCTGCGGCTTTCGCCTCTATCTCGAGCCTCTTCTTCCTACCGACGCTGCTCGCAATCCTAACGGCGACGCTCTGCGGATCGAGGGTTTCAAGCTCCTTGACGTTGTGCACGAGCGCCTCCCGCAACCCGCAAGGGTGCGTCCCCCTGAGCTCCCTCGGCGACCCGTAGCCCACCTGCACCCTGGGACCTTTTGCGGCAACGTGCTCTCTAAGCTTGTTGTGCATGCCCTTAGGACGACGCCAACTCTCATCTAGCCTCTTTATTCCCCCTGAAAGGTACCGCTTGAACTCCACTTTCTTCCTGCTCGTCATCGTATTCACCTTTAGCAGTCGCTCCTTATAATGACAGCGTCAGAAGTCACAAAGAGGTCAAAACTTTAAAAGCCTTGCTCCTATGGCAAGGGAGTGCGAAGAAGCAGAGCCTTTAAAATTGCAGTTGGAGTTGTGTTCGCTCTTGGCTCTAAGTTGCCTGCGCGCGCTGCGGTCGGTGTCGCCGCCGATGCCGGCGGACAAACGCCACAAACGAGAGCGACGCAAGCACGGCGGGGAAGCAAATACAGCTTGCTGCAACGCCTCTATTACAACGTGATGGAGCTGGGACGTGCCGCTAAGACGCCGGCAGCGTGAGGGACGAGCGCCGAAAGCGTGACGTTACGGAAATAACCGCCGACGCTCGCATCCTTTAGGAAAATTCGTTCGGTGACATCTGGAGTGCTGACCTCAGCAGTGAACTACCCCCGTTGAAGCGGGTGGCTTGTAGTCCCTGGCGTGCGTCGCTGTGCGTTTTGGCGTGCTCGCCCACGCTCCTCGGCTTGATAAGCTCGTGCGTCGCCCACGGCAAGCGCCGCCTGCATGCCAGAGACATGAGGCGGTCGACCGCGACCCCCGTGATAAATGTGTTCCTACTATATATGCTTCCCGCAATTTCCCGCAAGCTGAAGCTTGCGGCACCCTCGGAACCATGTAGACTGTAATGGTATGATGTCCCCGAAGTACTTGTGAACTCCACTGTCGAAGGAAATTCTGACAAGTACTGGCTTTCCGTTCTGGACGGCAGAAGCGGATTTTAAAGAGTTGTAACTCGGCTACAATTGAACTGCTGACGAAGTGTAGCGGGTGTCAACGACAACATCTGGAGCACAATTGGAAAGGACGTGCGGGAGACACTTAACGGCAACGGCTTGAACGGAATATCATCCCAAAGCATTGAGGAAGCACGACCTCTGAGCCTGAAGCTTGCGTCTTTTGCGGAATGCACTATGTGGTACTGCCTGGCTCTTGTGGCGTGGGATATTGACAGTAGCCAGAATAAACGACATCATCGTCTTCAACGATATCAGCAGCGTTGCTGCATTGCGCCTTGACTTAGTCCAGGTTGGTGACCTCCTCCTCGCTTAGCAAGGGGCTTCCACCGCGGGAGGTTGGGGGGTGTGCCGGACGCCGCTCCCCTTCGGGCGGGTCACCGCAGCCCTGCCCGCAGGATATACCCACGGCTCGCTCCGACTCGCATCACTTCGGAAAATTAACTGCCTCCAACCCCCAATTCATCCCGCCCTCAGGACGAGCCTTCTTAGCGACTGATGGTAAAGGCACATACAAGAGCGGCGATGGATTCTGTTGATCGTCACGTTACCAGGGTGGACATCCTTGACTTCAAGCTTGGAATAACAAGCTCTAAGTCGGGCTTTGGAAGAAACTTCTCAAGCTACGCTCTATCATCTTTGAACAACAGCTTACATTCCTATAGCCGTCGAAAACTGGAGCAACGAGCCTTTTAGCCTCGTATTTATGGGCAGGCTTTTCGACGTGGTGAGCTACGAGGTCGATGCGTAGGATGCGGCGTAGTGCCGCTACCAACCAGCACACAAGAGAGAAGGCGACTCTTGAGGAATCCTGAGGAGCATAAACACGCAGGCTGTGGCGTGACCGTTTCCGTGTGACTGCTTCCTATCTTATTTTATATTTTTATTTTTCCACCTAGTTTGATGCCACGGGGGCGGCGAGCCGCCGTCATCCTCGCAGGCGGCAGGGGCACGAGACTACGTAAGGAAAAGTGCTTCTTGGAGTTCGGCGGCAAGCCCTTGATAAAGTGGGTGGCGGACGCCGTTCGTGGCGTCGTCGACGAGCTTGTGGTCGCCGTGCGGAGCGAGACGCAAGCGGATGCCGTCGCGAAGATCTGCGACGCCAAAATTGCGATCGACAGCTTTAAGGGCTTCGGACCGCTCGCTGGCATCCTC
The DNA here is from genome assembly GCA_029259545.1 of Candidatus Alkanophaga volatiphilum. Lineage (GTDB taxonomy): Archaea > Halobacteriota > Syntropharchaeia > Alkanophagales > B39-G2 > Alkanophaga > Alkanophaga volatiphilum. The sequence continues at coordinate 15,267 of JAPHEE010000012.1, read as the reverse complement.
GCAGGCTTGAGCGCCACTTCTGCGGAATACTCCGTGGTTCTCGGCTGTGATATGCCTTTCGTGCGCACGGAAGTCGTGGAATTCTTGTTCGAAGTGGCTGAAGAGTCAGGAGCGGACGCCGCCGTCCCGAAATGGAATAACGGCTATATAGAGCCGCTACATGCAGTCTACAAGACTAAAGCAATGGCAAGGGCAACCCTACACTCAATACTTAGAGGAGAAAAAAGTATCAGAACTCCCCTCCGCTCTTTAAACGTGAAGTTTGTACCCATGCGATGGCTAAGGGAGATAGACAAAAATCTCAAAACTTTCACGAACATAAACTCACCTGCTGATCTACAGCAGCTGGGACTGTGACGAGTTGGGAAGAATAAGAGTCACCATCACGGGCGTCATCGTTGCCGTCTCCAAATTTAAGTTGGAAGCGCCTTTGTTAAGATATGGACGTTGTGGGCTTAGGCGCTCTGAATTTTGACGTTCTGTACATCGTGGAGCGGATAGCAGGGGGCGGCGAGGAAGTAGGCGTCATAGACGTGAAAAGCGCTGCCGGCGGCTCCGCTGCGAACACCATAGTCGGGCTTGCCCGCCTCGGCTTGAGCGTCGGCTTCATCGGCGTCGTGGGCAACGACAGCGAAGGCAAGTTCATACTCGAAGAGTTCCGCAGGGAGAACGTCGACATATCCCACATAAAAATAACGGAAGGACATACCGGAAGAGCGATGAGCTTCGTAGACGCCAGCGGCGAGCGTGCCCTCTACATCTTACCCGGCGTCAACGACGACCTCCACCTCGAAGACATCGACCTCGAATACGTGAACGGCGCAAAAATCCTCCACACAAGCTCTTTCGTAAGCCGTGAGCAGCTTGAGATGCAGAAGGCGCTTGTAAGACGCTTAAAGGCGAGGCTCAGCTTCAGTCCTGGCATGCTCTGCTTCAAGTTCGGGCTCGACAACATTTTAGAGCTCGTGGAAAGGAGCGATTTCTTATTTCTCAGTTTCGAGGAGTTAGAGGCGCTTGTTAAAGGGCGACTGCGCACCGAGAACGAAACTAAGGAGGGGCTTGCTGAGAAGGGCGCTGCATTCCTCGTGGATTTGGGAGCGAATGTTGTGAGCGTGACGCTCGGGAAACTCGGCTGCTATGTGACCGACGGCGAAAAACAGCACCTCGTCAAAGCGTACCCTGTGGATAGGGTTGTGGACACCACAGGTGCTGGCGACGCCTTCGTCGCTGGTTTCCTATATGGGGTGCTGAGCGGAAGACACTTGGAAGACTGCGGGAAACTTGGAAACATAGCGGCGGCGTTTTGCATTAGAGAATACGGGTGTAGGATGGGGCTTCCGAGCAGAGAACAGCTAGAAGATGCATTTTTGAAGTTTAGAGCGGCTGAATAACAGCCTCATGAGCGGTATGCTCGAACGCCGCCCCGACGGCTTATATGCATTTAACAAGAACTATGGTGGCGTCGTCATCGTCCTTGCCACGCTCCTCTAATATTTTTGTGGCTGCGCTTTCTAGATCGGCAAAGTCATATTCCGAAGGTGTGAACCTCGAAATACCATCGGTGCACATGATGAGCACGCTGCCGCTCTCGAACGGGTATTCGAACCTTCGTAGCTTCCTGAGGTTGTACCCAACTATGCCGCCAATGGATGTCAGATGGTACGGTCTACTTTCGGTCTTTATCAGTGCGGTGATGTTGCCCACGCCCACATAGGACAGCTTTTCTTTTTCCTTATCTACGAGTGCGGCACCCATAACAACACCTCTTGTCCCCCTAAGGAACTCGTGGCAGCGCCGTACGAACGCCTCAAGCTCGACACCGAGCTCGAAATTACGTTCTGAAAACTCTAAAACCTTCTGCGCCGCTATGCCCGCGGCTTCGCCATGCCCCAAACCGTCCGCTATCACAATCAATGCGTTTTCATCAAATTCCTTGAAAAAGAAAGCGTCTCCGCTCGCAGTCTCACCCCTTTTCGGGCGTGACGCCGCCGCAAACCTCAATCTCAGCATGCTTTCCCTTCTTTTAAGCGTCCGCCGACGTGTCAAGCCGCCTCTGTTTGCATGGTCCTTGGCAGCAACGACTTCGGTAGTAGGTCCACAAGGATGTAATTCCTAATTTGCGACCTTCTTATGCGACTTATTTCGCCGAGCTTGTAGTCGAGGACTCTCACATTGTACACGTCCTTCGCATACAAGTCGAAAAGGAGCTTAACTCTGACGCCGTTCAGCTTTAGGACTATCGGTCCCGGCGAGACCGTGTATTTCAGATCCTCTACTTGGCTCGCTATCTCATTCTTCACGAAGAAAGGCGGGACCAGCGGCGGATCCATGCTCAGCTCCTCCTTTTTCGCTTTGACGGCACGCTCGACGGCGTCGGCGACGTTCCTCAGAAGGTCGATCTCCGTCAGCCTCTTGAAGCGATGCGGGTAGCGCCCGATGCCGCTGACGTAAATACAGCCCTCCAAGTCGTCCTTGATCTCAGGAAGTCCGGTGACGACCACCGGAACGTTCAAATCGGCGAAGAGCTTCACCTTCTCTTCTATGCATCGCCTGAAGTTCCCCAAGCAGACGACGGCGACGTCATGCTCCTCGATGAGCGCCCGCTCCCTCTTGGTGAGCTGTGCGATCCGCCGCCCCACGCCCCTTGCGAGCCCTATCATGTTCGTCTGCGCGCCCCGCCGCCGCAGAAATTCGGCGATGTCGCAAAGCGGGTGCGGCAGATGGTGCCTCGTCACCGTGGGTGCGACGACCGCGATCTCCGTTCCCAGAAGTGGAGCCTTCCTTATCGAGCCTTGTATTTCCTTGACGCACGCCACGATGTGCTCGTAGTCCTCAATCGGCGCCGCAAACGTTATTTGCGCCTCCTGAGCGAAGATCCGCTTCGTTATTATGTAGCCGCCGAGGTCCTCAATAAGTTCCACAAGCTTCCTGTGCTTGTAAGAGCCGCCCTCGAAAATGTAGTTCTCATACATTTCCGTCATGAGAATTTGGACACCGCTCCCTTAAATACTTCGCTGTTATTCTTGCCTCGCCGCTCGTGCTTGGCTGTTGTGCCCACGAAAGTGCCGCCCTCATATCAGATATGGTCCGGCGGCGATGAAAGCTATCGAGCCGAAGATGAAAATTGCGAGCGCTGTGACTATCATGTTTGTTACTTTTTCTACGTCGCCTCTGGTGAACAGCCTGACAAAAGGCTTTAAAATGTCTCGGAATACGAGCCCCCCGTCGAGAGGCACTGCCGGCAAGCAGTTGAAGAGGGCTGCGTAGAAGTTTATCCATGCCGTCCAGAATAGAATGTCGGCGATGAGGAAAGGGGCGGCGTCGGTGGCTATGGCTGCGGCTGCGAGCACGCCGTGCGCCTCATAGAACTTTACGAGGTGGGGGTAGAAGCCACTGAACCCAAAAGGCGCCGGGAGCAGCGGTAGCATCATGAAGCGAAGCCAGCCAAGCGGTGACGTTAACGAAAGCGGCGTGTCCTTCAAAGCCTTTAGGTATTCCTCCAGTGGGAAATCGAGAATTGTTAGACCAAAAGCGTTGTCCACGACGTAAACGCCGAGGAAGCCGCTTCCGCCGTGCGGCGCCGTAGCCAGCTCGACCTCAAGCCTCCACAGGCGACCGTCGTCGTCGGAAACATACACCTCGACAACCTGCCCGGGGGTGGTGTTTCTCATGAAAGCCAAGAAGGTGTCCAAGTCACGAATCTCGACGTCATCGATCCTTGATATGACTATTCCCGGCTCGATTCCGGCTTTTTCCGCAGGGTAGCCCCTCATGACGTTTGCCACCATTATGCCGTGTGCGTTCGTGCGCAACGAAATTTCCTTTTCTTCGCCGTCGCTCAGCACGACGACCTCGACGCTGCCCCCCTCGCCTTTCTTCAGCATGCTGAGAGCCTCGCTCGCGCTCCTGACCTCCACCCCTCCCACCTCTTTGATCAGCATGCCCTCTCGTATCCCCGCTTTTTCCGCAGGGCTCCCCGGCACCACTTCGTGGACGACCGTCGCATTCTTGCTGACCGGATGCATGCAGGACAGAACCGCAAAAAACATAAGAAGCGCAACTATCGAGACTGCGAAGTTCCCCATGACGCCCGCCGATAAAATCCTAGCACGCTCCCCCGGCGTGGCTACCTTTTTACTCACCTCAACCCCAGACTCAGCCCCAGCCCCGGAGCCGGAACCTGAGCCGGAACCTGAGCCGGAACCGGAACGAGGACCGAAGAGCTGCTCGGAGTCGGGCTCTGCGAACGCTCCTATGGGGAGCACAGCGATGAGTACCCCCATGGACTTCACGTCGATGTTCTCCACTCTGCAGAGGACTGCGTGCGAAAGTTCATGCACGATGAGGGCGACGATCAGTCCTATCCAGCCCCATACGGGTATGAATTCGTTCAATCCGGGTATGAGTAGCCAGTTTCTCGGCTCATTAAACTCAGTAGGCTCGGGCTTCTCAGTAACAACTGCGTAATTACCGTAGAGGAGTAAAAGTAACATGAAGAGCATAGCAACGCAGAGAAACACTACGCCGAGCGCCGCATAAGCCCTCCAAAAGCGTTTGGCGACCGCGAGACGCTCCAGTAATTTCTTACCCCTCTTAGTCCTTATCATCAGCAAAGGACCGATTGCAGAAATGTTGAATTTTTGAAGAAATCCTATTCTGTTGAGATATACTATGAGGAGCCAGTATAAGAAGAATATGAGCAGCGCTACCGTTACGTACTCCATCATCTTTCATTCCTCATTCCCATGTGAGCTGCTCCGCACTGAAGTGCGGAGCTTCTCCGCTCCACCCGCCTTCACGGCAGCTTATGCGGGAGTTGAGGGCTGCTCACCACAGCCCCATCCCGCCCCCCTCGTTAAGGAGCGGGCTAAACACTACCCATCTCTTTCCCGCAAGGGGACGTCATCGGAAACATTCCATCTCTTTGTAGGAATTCAGAGTATTTAAATATTCCCCACCCACCTCCCCTTGTCCCCGCTTTGAAAAGCGAGGTTTTGCAAGCAACAACTTTATAAAAGGTAGAGCCACGCCTGCTCACCTACTCTGGCAAGTGTGAGAGCAAGTTTGCAGGAAGGTGTGACCTCCTCCCCTCACTGAAGTAAGGGGCATCCTCTTCAGCGAGGTTCGGTTCCCAGTTCATCCCCGCCCGCCAGCGCTTTCAGCCTTGCGGGCAGCGGCTCGGCGAGGGCTTCACTTCGGGTCGCCCGACCCTAGGCTCGCTGAAGCAGGCGATAAATAATACGATTCCGCTATATAAATACTTTCCCACCCGCCTCCCCTGCTGCACCTTTGAAAAGGCGGGAATTAGCAGCAGCGATATTCTTAAAAACGAATCTCAGCAATACTTCTGTAGGTCAAGAAAGGCAGAGGGATAGAGATGGCAAGGAAGCCAGGCAGGATGTATAGGAACTTGGAAAGTCCCGCATATACAAGAAAGGAGTATATGGGCGGCGTTCCTGGCAGTAAGATTACGATATTCGACATGGGCAACCCGGGCAGGGAGTTTCCGGTGACGGTGTCGCTCGTCGCGAAAGAGGCGTGCCAGATCAGACATAATGCCCTCGAAGCTGCAAGAGTCGCCGCGAACAAGTTTTTGATGCGAGAGGTGGGGCGGATGAACTACCACCTTAAGATAAGAATCTACCCCCACCATGTGCTCAGGGAGAACAAGCTAGCGGTCGGCGCAGGCGCAGACCGGGTTTCGAAAGGCATGCGGAAAGCTTTTGGTAGGGCTGTCGGCACCGCCGCTCGCGTCAGAAGCGGTCAGAGGATAATAAGCGTCAGAGTCGAGCCACATAACTTCCTCAAAGCTAAAGAGTCACTACGACGGGCAAGCTATAAGTTGCCAACGCCTTGCAGCATCGTTGTCGACGAGGGCGCCGAGCTCGTCGGCGGCTAAAAATTAATTTGCGTCTTCAAACAATACCGTTAAGTGTATATAAAGTTTTTAAGCAATCCGCTCCTATTAATTGGCACAGTGTGTTGCTCGCCTCTACTATATATTAAGGGAACAGACATAGGGAGGTTGTTATGAAGATATTCGTGATAGGCTTCGGACAGGCGGGCGGGAAGATTGCGGACTTGTTCGTCGAGTTTGACAGGAGGACCCGATTAAACAGCGTTGTGCGGGCGATAGCGATAAATACGGCAAAGCCCGACCTCCTAGGCTTGAAAAACATACCCATGGAGGACAGAATTCTCATCGGGGAGTCTGTGGTGAAAGGACATGGCGTCGGCGCTGATAACGAGCTGGGAGCAAAAATCGCCGCCGAGGAGATATATACAATACAGAGTGCTATAGACAGGAAGGAGACGTCCCAAGTGGATGCATTCCTGATAATAGCAGGGCTGGGCGGCGGGACGGGCTCTGGCGGCGCCCCGGTTCTTGCGAGGCGATTAAAGAAGCTATATGCAGAGCCCGTGTATGCGCTCGGTATACTGCCGGCAAAGGACGAGGGCAGCCTATACGCCCTGAACGCCGCACGCAGCTTGATGACGCTGGTGAAAGAAGTGGACAGCCTATTCCTCTTCGACAACGATGCCTGGAAGAGGGAAGGCGAGAGCGTGAAGGATGCATACCGCCTCATGAACGAAGAGATAGTACGCCGCTTTTCCGTGCTCTTCGGCAGCAGTGAGAGCAATGAGGTCGGACAGATGGTCGTGGACGCCTCCGAAATCATAAACACACTCGACGCCGGCGGGGTTGCGGCAGTGGGCTACGCCGCCGAGGAAGTGGAGAAGAAGGGCGGCTTTCTGAGCAAGCTGAAGAAGAAGGATAGGGTCAGCGCAGAGGCGACCGCCAGGATAACGTCCCTGACGAGAAGGGCAGCGATGGGACGCCTCACGATACCCTGTGACATCACATCTGCAAAGAAGGCGATGATCCTTGTTGCGGGACCGCCGTCCGAGCTCGACAGGAAGGGTATAGAGAAATCAAAGGTCTGGATCGAAGGGCTGATAAAGGGCGGAGAGGTACGAGGTGGCGACTTTCCACTGCCGAGGAGCAAGCATGTTGCAGTTACCGTCGTGTTCTCCGGCGTCACCGATGTGCCAAGGATTAAAGAGTTGCAAGAGATGGCGGTGGAGGCGCAGAAGACTATAGAAGAATTATCTAACGAGAGATCGGAATACGAGGAACTTTTCGAAGCTGGTGGAAAGCTAAAGCCATTGTTTTAGGGGGTGGTGGTGTGCGGACGTTGCGTAAAGGGTGCATGTTAGTTATGCTTATCGCCGTCTTGCTTACACCCATAGCAGCGGCGTACGAAGCTTCGCTAGCGAAATACCCGGATAAAGTCGTGGAGGCTAAGTTTGTGGAGGTCGATGTCGAAAATTCTGAGATATCTTATAGTGAGATCATGGGGATGATTCGTGAAGGCGGTTCTGTGAGGATATCTTTGATCCTTAAGAATTTCAGCCCTGACGTCAAGGGTAGAAGGTCTGTGTTGAATTTCACCACAGAGCTTGAAGATGCCGTTTGGGGTCTGAGCGAAGAAGCCGGCGTGAGTGTGTTGAGCAAGACCGAAAAGAGTATGCGGCTGCGAGTTGACCACGGCTTGGTGAGCAGCCTTATCATAACGCTAGACGGCAGGGCGCCTGAAGTGTCGAAGCGTGAAAACGTCACGCTCCTGAACGTCGACCAAGAGATAGAGAGGACATATCCGGTGATGGAGATATGGGGTAAGGTAACCTCAGAACTCATAGAAACAGCGATTTTGAAGCTCAATGAGGCGCTTGATAGCATTGAAGCTGCAAACGCCACACTGTACAACGCAACGCAGCAAGGTGCAGACGTCAGCGACGCGAAAGCCGACCTCGACCACGCCCGTTTATATTATGATGACGCCCTTTCCCATTACAATGCGGGACGGATAAACGAGAGCATAATGGCAGCAGAGAACGCTACATACTACGCAAATCTTGCTAAAAGCGAGGCTGAGAGCAGTCTGAAAGCTATTTCAACAAGGAACTATGTTGTAGTAGGGACGATAGTTGCAGTCGTTGCCGTTGCTGCCGCTATCCTTCTGGCGAGGCGTCGTCGCCCGCCGCTTGGCTGAGCGCCGCCTCCAAGAACGCTTTAAACGGTGGTGATGGGCGCCCCGGGCGTGACTTGAACTCAGGGTGGAACTGAGTTGCAAAGAAGAAAGGATGCCATTCCTTTTCTCCCCCCTCATCTTGATCTTGAGGGAGCTCTAAAATTTCCATTCTGCCGTCGCAAGTCCCTGAGAACACCAAACCTGCCTGCTCTAGGGCTTCAACGTACTCCGGATTGACCTCGTAACGGTGTCTGTGCCGCTCATAAATTTCTTTCTTCCCGTATACTTTCTCAGCTAGAGTATTTTCCTTGATGGTAACCTTGTAGTCACCTAGGCGCATGGTACCGCCGAGGTTTTTGACATTCCGCTGTTCCGGCAGGAGGGTCACGACGGGGTGCGGCGTTTCAGGGTTAAGTTCCGAGCTGTTGGCGTCCTTTAAGCCGAGGACATTGCGAGCGAACTCGACGACCGCCAGCTGAAACCCGAAGCAGAGTCCCAAGAATGGGACCTTACGCTCTCTTGCATATTTCATAGCTTTTATTTTACCCTCTGCGCCGCGGACGCCGAAACCGCCGGGAACGAGTATGCCTTGAACCTTGGCTTTTTCAAAGAAATTTGATACATCTTCGTCACTCATGGGTTCCAAGTCCTCAGCCTCGACCCAGATAGGCTCCACTTTGCAATCAAGCGCCATAGCAGCGTGCTTCAACGCCTCTTTTATGCTGATGTACGAATCTTCGAGCTTCGTGTATTTGCCGACGATGGCGATCCGCACTTTCTTCGTTGCGCGTTCGGCACGCTCCACCATCACACGCCAAGAATCATCATGCTTTCTCGGAAGCAGGCGGAGCCGCAGCATGATGTACGCAGAGATGCCCTCCTCGTCGAGGAGCAGCGGTACCTTGTAAATGTCGTCGGTGTCCGGAGCGCTTATGACCGCTTCCTTTTCGACGTTACAAAACATTGCAATCTTCGCCTTTGTCTCCTCTCGCAACCGCTCCTTGCAGCGGCACACGATAATGTCAGGCTGCAGCCCCAACTCTCTTAATTCCTTAACGGAGTGTTGTGTCGGCTTAGTCTTCTGCTCGCCAGAGAGCGTCGTCGGCACAAGCGTTACATGCACGAGTAAGAAGTCGTCGGGGTGCTCTTCGCCTTTCATCTGACGAACCGCCTCAAGAAACGGCATGCTCTCGATGTCGCCGACCGTGCCGCCGATCTCGACGATGCAGATGTCGGCGCCGCTGCGCTCGGCGACGCTTCTTATCCGCCTTTTTATTTCGTCGGTAACGTGCGGGATGATCTGAACGGTCTGCCCCAAGTATTCGCCGCGACGCTCCTTCTCGATGACGGAGAGGTAAACGACGCCCGTCGTGATGTTATGCTCTCTGCTCAGTTCGACGTCCACGAAACGTTCATAGTGCCCTAAGTCCAGGTCGACCTCCGTTCCGTCTTTAAGGACGAAGACCTCACCGTGCTGGAAGGGGTTCATCGTGCCCGCATCGATGTTTATGTACGGGTCTATCTTTATGGGGACGACCTCGTAGCCCTTGTCTTTTAGAATTCTGCCGATGGACGCCGCTGTTATCCCCTTGCCGAGCCCGCTCATCACGCCGCCCGTGACTACTATGTACTTTATCCTCTTACCGCTCTTCTCCTTCATCCTTCTCCTCTCAGCTCCGGCGGTCTTAGGTCGGGGATTCCATCTTCAATTGGATAACGCTCATTACAATTCCGGCAGAGAAGCGCCCCCTTTATAATCTCGTCGCTGTCCTCCTCTTCAACCTCAAGCTCAAGGTCTCCCTTACATAATGGGCATGCGAGTATTTCCATCAAGCTCCTCTTCATATTCCAAAATTCCACCTACTATTTTTAATCCTATGCGCAAAGGAGATAAGAAGCATGCTCAGCATGGGTGGGCTTCTCAGGGGCATCGGCGAGGTGCTAGGCAGCGACGAGTCTACGATAAAAAAGGGAGTCGAAGAGCTTATCGGCTGGGAGGTTTCCCTTGTGCTCATTAAGGAGCTTGATGGCATCTATGAAGGCACGAGGCTCGTGAAAATACTTTTCAAGAACAATTTCCTCATCGAGGCGAGGTTGCACGACGACACCACGCTCCGCCGCATGGGCGAGGACTGTGATTTCTTCTTCAAGAAGGCACTTGACGTCCGCTCTAAGGTGAGATACGACGTCACACAACGCCGCATCTGGGTGGAGTTCCCAGAGGATGCAATCACGAGAGCGATCCTAGAGAAAATCTACGTGCCGCTGTTGCGTCGTGCTTACCGGCCGCTGATGAGCGAGTTGATGGGCTTTCATCGCCGTGATTATTTTGGCATTGAAGTCTCGCCGGAGTTCGCCGCTGCCTACTACTCGCAGGTCCGTCCCGACAAGGAAGAGGCGAAGACTAGCGTGGAAGCCGTCATAAGAAGACTAAACGACATTGAGAAGAGCATAAATTTGAGGGTGAAACAGCTTTTAAAGGATGCCGACGCCGGACTCGAGCATCGACTGAGAGCAATTTGCAGATCCGTTTGAGTTATCTTTCTGTTGCTTGCAAGACCCTTGCGAGCGAGGGGATACAGGGGAGTGGGGGTTTGGAGGTAGTTTTAAACTTTACTTTGAATCTATAAAGGAAGGTTTCCGATGCCGTCCCCTTGGGGAAAAGAGAGAAACAAACGATAGCCCATCGGATAACGAGTCCGATGGGATGGGGGAGCTATAAACCCGAACTCCCAGATGAAGCCTCAGCGTGAAGAACGGAGAAGCCCCTTGCGTAAGCAAGGGAGTTCACTCGAAAGCGGGGTTGATCTGAGATACATTCAGGAGCTGCTTGGACATTAAGCATTCGAAAACGAAAGAGATTTATACTCATGTTGCTACTAAAGATCTGAGGAGATAAGAATCCGTGATATAATGGTTAAAGGTGAAAAAGACGGATGAGTTCGTATATACTGCCAAAATTAAAGATACATGAACTTCGTATATCTTCCCAAAACCGAACAAAAAGCGAATTTCGTATATACTAAGTTGTCCGAAATTGCGGGCGACGGGCTAACAAAATTTAATAAAAAATAAGGAGGGGAGGTAATATTATGAAGCACCTGACAGTGAGATTCGCTTGGCATGACAATAAATGGAATGGAAAAATCTGTAAAAATCCTAGAATGAATTTTTATTGTAGAGGGAACTACTCCTTACTCTCCCCAAGAATTCAGAAAAGGATAAATCTGGAAGTAGAGGAAAAAACTGCGAACAGTAAAATATCCGAAGTGATTAGAGAAAATAATTATCTCCCTCCATGCTATTGGTGTATAAACGCACTGGGAGAGGAGACATGCATTATTAAAGATCCGCACCCTTTTATTCACTCAACAAAATGGGGTAAAGATTTTCAGTGTATGGTACCACCTTTAGAAGAAAATGTAGATAGTTATACTCTTTTCTCATGGTGTTTCTTGATGTCATTTGAGCATGAAAGCCCTACCCAAATATATCCACCTATTCCTGAGCTGGAAGAAAGAGCGAAAAAGTATGTCCAAAATATCAAAGAGAATGAATCTATAGTATTCTTTTATGCAAATTACAGTAATCCTATAACAGGTGATGATTATAAATACTGTCTATTGGGTGCCGCAATGGTGAAAGAAGTAGAAGAGCCTAAAAGATATCAAATTCCTGAAGAATTGCTGAGGAAAATTCGTAATGAGCCAAAAATGAGAAATTTCCCTACAATTGCTTGGCAATTTAGGATTAGAATTGATCCAAAAACGGCATTTGTATTACCATTCCATGAATATTTAGAGTGGTTAGCCGAAGATAAAAGTTTGGATGAAGAGAAGAAATGGAAAAAATTGAAAGAAGTATCTACACCAGTTATAGAACATACTCTTATCCCTCATTTTAAGTATGTGTCTATGCATTTATCCCATGACAAATGCATTTATCTTTTATATCATCTTCAAAAATCTGTGGAGAAGATGAAAGAACATCAAATTGTAGATTATCAGATTTTAGAGGACATTGAAAAAAATAGATAGGTTATTATCCATTGCTTGGAAAGAAAGAGGTAGGTATCCAGGATTTAGAAATCTCTTGTTCACGTATCTGAAGTACGATTACCCTGAAGATTTTTTAACTACAATTATAAATGAGTTTGAAGAGTGGGTGAGAAATACCTACGGGGACTTTGACAACTTTTTAGCGAATGTGAAAAATATTGAAAATATCCCCAGTCGATTAATAAAAGTTATAACGGCTATAAAAAAGAACTTAGAAGAAATAAAGTTTCTTTCACAGTTTGATTTAACGATACCTCAATTTGAGAATATAAAAGCAGATATCTTAAGTAAAATAGGATTAGATGAATTGAAAAGTAATCCCTATATTTTGTTTGAAAAATATAGCTACGACAAAGTTTACACTTGGGATATAGACAAAAGTGATTACGGAATAGATCTTTATCATATAGATATTGCATTGATCCCAGATGTAAGATATGCAAAGTGGAGTACAGAATACTCAGCACAATCCCCACAACGTATTAGAGCGCTAATCGTTAAGATCCTCAATGATGCAGCATCTCAAAATGGCGACTCCTGCCTTGTAAGAAGTGATATACTAAAACGAATTGAAGATTATCCTCTTTATTACATTAATGAGAGGTTTAGATTGAATGAGAAAACGCTAATAGACTACGAAAAAGAAACACTATTTAAAGAGAGATTCGTAATCAAGACAGAATTACAAGATGCTGTTTATCAATTGAAAGAGCTAAGGGAAATTGAAGAACATATAGAGAATGTCATAAATAAATTGGCGAGCAAAAAATACAAACCTGATCACGAATATGTGGAAAGAATAATTGAGGAAGAAAAAGGGAAATTTAAGGACAGGATAAATATTAATGAAAGGAGAAGAGCATATGTAGGAGCTTTAAGCAATGGACTTTTCATACTTACAGGAAAAGCCGGAAGCGGAAAAACACAGGCGATCGTGGAGCTTGTAAAAAAATTCATTGAAGAAAACAAGGTGCCGATTTATATTTTCACCCCTACTGGAAAAGCAAATCTCGTTATTAAAAATAGAATTAAAAATGTGGGATTATATGATTTTGTTAAATCAAAAAGGATTGAGATATCAACTATTCATAGATTTTTATATCGTCGTCTTGTGGAATATATCCAATATATGCCCACAAAAAAGCGTGAGATATATCGCTTAACAGATTTGGTATCTGATATTCTCTCTGGTAGGTGGGATTTGTTTAAAGATTTTTTAGAAATCTCAAAAAAGGGATGGAAATTTAACCCTTCTGTTGTAATTATCGATGAAGCATCGATGGTAGATGAGATTTTATTGGGTGCTCTTTTTTGTATGATCAATATAGATAATCTTAAGCACTTAATTCTTGTTGGAGATGATAGACAACTTCCACCCATTGGTGTCGGGAGACCTTTAGCTGATATTATCTTTTATTTGAGAAAGAAAGAGTTGGAGGACAAAATTGTTAGGCTCGAATCCAATTTAAGATTTTCACCAGATTCTGGCTTGGGTATGCTTACTGAATTGTTTGGAGGGAATGATCCTCCTTCTATCACAGAAATTGAACAAATTTTGAAAAAGCAGGATGAAACTTTTAAAATCGATTATTTTACAGACGTAGAGTCTATCAAAGGTAAGATGGTAGATATTTTAAGGTCGTTGTTGCATCAATCAAAAGAAGAGAGCATATTTAATCTATTTAGTCGGATTTTCAAAGGCGAACAAAATAAAATATCCCTTGATAGAGTCCAAATCATATCGCCACGAAGAGTGGGCAATTTTGGCACAATGGCTATTAATCAAAATGTTGTTATGAACGGAAACGTTCAATTTTTGCCTCAAACAAAGCTAATATGCGAAGAAAATATTTATTACACAATAAGGGATGGAGAAAAGGACGAGAGAATTCTTGCCCTAGCCAATGGATCAATCGGATATTTAGATGATAGAGAGTATATCCGTTTTGATGAGATAGATGAATTACTTGAGACTTATGGATGGCAAAAAATTAAAGATCTGATATTTAATATTAAAAATGAAATACATTCACTTCTACAAATAGATAGGAAAATAGATTTGGGGTATGCGATAACCGTTCATAAATCTCAGGGAAGTGATTTTGACAATGTAATATTTATACTTCCTGAAGCAACTCCCTTCATAACAAGGGAGTTAATGTATACTGCTCTTACACGAGCCAAGAACCAATTATATGTCCTTGTAAACGAAGACTTGAAACAAGAACTTCCTTTAATCTTAAGTAGAATCTATGATAATTCCGCAATAGAACAGCGCAAGACACTATTATTTGAGTTTAAAAAATCTCCCTTAAGAGCATATTCATTGCGATTAAAAGATGGAAGAATAATTGAACTTAAATCCAAAATTGAATATATTATTGCAAGTATATTAGATGAATCGGGAATTAAATTCGAATATGAGCCGGAGGATTTTTGGTTGGAATACCGTATAAAGCCAGATTTTAAGTTAATTATAAATGGCGAAAATTATTATTGGGAGCATCTAGGTTTAATGGAGTATAGAGCCTACAGGAATAGATGGTTTTATAAAAAACAGATTTACGAGAAATTAGGAATTATTGACAAATTGATTACAACAACAGAGGGAGAAAAAGCGCTGATAGAGGAATCTATTAAAAATATCATAAAAGATTTAAGATCAAGAAATCTAAAAACTACGGAAAACAGCTATTCGAAACATCATTATGAAATATAGGGTGATTAAAATGTCCGTCGCCCGCAACTCTCCGCTTCGCTTCGTTGCTATCGCACTCGGACAACAAGCAGGTATCTGGCTTCGGCTTACGCCTTCGCCCAAATCCTCGCTTCGCTCGGACTTCAGATACCCGCCAACCGTTATACGCCATGGACTGTGGTGACGAAAATGGAAAGTAAGTATCGCGCATATCAAGATACGCTTACTGAGAGTGTTATTGATTTAGATTCCCTAATAGCTTTATTTAATCCTTGTCTAGTAATGGTCTATGGTTCTGTTGTTACTGGAACTAAAATTAATAAAAGAAAAATACACCCAGATGTAGATATTTTGATAGTTGTAGACAGATTAAGAGATGTATCTAATCTTAAGAGAAGTTACATGCTTAATAAATTTTGCAATTTAACTAATAGATATATAGACGCAATATGGTTATCAAGAAGCAAATTCGTTGAAC
>JAPHEE010000011.1:16038-54763 GCA_029259545.1 Candidatus Alkanophaga volatiphilum | reverse complement strand
TTCGTCAAGCGCCCTGCCCCATTCCGTGGAGTGTACGTGAAAAACAAAAGGTAAACCTGTTCTTCGAGGCGATGCCTGCGATCGCGCTCAGCCAATCGTGTGCACTTATTATGTCAAATTTATAGCCCTCTTTCTTTATGAGGTCGTTCACGAACTTCGTAGCGCTCAGAAAGTTGTAGATGAGGACATCGTTGAAGAATTTTATCTGCCCACCCCATTTCCTCAAGTCCTCTGTGACGAAGAGTGGTAAGATTTCAGAAGCATCTATAAAAGGTCTGTGAACTTCCACACCCCTCATGACCTCCCTCGTCTTGAGGCTCCCGTCGTTCATCGTAAACAGCGAGACGTCACGCCCCCGCTCTACAAACCTCGGACAGACGTTTTCTGCATACGTCCCCAAGCCGCCCGTGGCGGATATTCCCAGACGAAAAACCTATTCTCATTTTTGCCCCCTTACTATCCTCCCGCCTCCGTATTGGCGATGTCGCTCGCCGAAAGATTTTGCACGGGCATAGTAAAGCAAATCAAGAAGAGTTTAAAAATTTAATTGAAAAGACGGGAGGGTGAGGCGCGCTCTTCGTACCGGTATGAGTGTAAGAAGGGAGTTTGTGGTTTTTGCAAGAAAAGCGGCGACCGCCCCCGACTTCCCGCTGAGTGACTTGCCAGGACGGGGCGGGCGGATGGATCTCGTGGCGAGATGTATCTGTAACGCCCTCTGGGTTAGTCATAACCTGCGACGAGATACGAGAATCCACATCGTCGCCTATGGGCGTCCCAACCCGCCGATCTGCATAACCTTCGACGGCAGAACGCTGAAAAAGGTCTCACCGGATGAGAGGAACATAGCATCGTGGATAAAAAAGGCATTGGGCTCGATGATGGACGGCGAGAGGGCGAATCCCGGGATAGAGGTGCGGAGAATGGGATTTCAGGAGCTTATAAGGGAGTTGGGAGCTGAAGGGAGATTTTTCTACGTGATGCATGAGAGAGGGAAGGATGTGGAAGAGGTGGAAATCAAGGAAAAGCCGGTGTTCGTACTCGGTGACCATATAGGGCTCCCAAAAAAGGAAGAGAGTTTCGTAGAGCGGTTTCCACATGAAAAGGTCTCACTCGGTAATATTTCTTACTTGACATCGCAATGCATCACCATCATACATTACATCCTCGACAGGAAAGCACTGAAAGGTAGCTGGTAGCGAATGAGCAAGCGGGATGTAGTATGGCTTTTGAAAAAGTATGGACTTAAGCCTTCGAAGCGTGCAGGGCAGCACTTCCTCATCGACGACAGGGTTGCGTGGCGTCAGATAGAATACGCCGACGTTTCCAAAAGCGACGTGGTTCTGGAAATAGGTGCCGGGCTTGGGAGCCTTACTGAGAAGCTTGAGAAGGTTGCCGGCAAGGTTTATGCTGTCGAGAAGGATGAACGCCTCTGTAAGATTTTGCAGGAACGGTGCGAGCGAGCTGAAATATTACAAGGAGATTTTCTGAAGTTAGAACTGCCGAAGTTCAACAAAGTCGTCGCAAACATTCCTTATAGCCTTTCGTCGGCGATCACATACAAACTGCTGAAGCTCCGTCCTGAGGTTGCGGTCATCATGTACCAGAAAGAGTTTGCAGAGCGGATGGTGGCGAAGCCACGTACGAAGCAGTATGGGCGACTTTCCGTCTTAGCTCAATTCTTCGCCGACGTCGAGCTTCTGGAGGTGGTGCCCCGCCGCTCATTCTTCCCGCCGCCAAGGGTGGACTCAGCGATCGTGAGGATAAGGCAGAGGCGCGAGCTAGACACCATCGGCGAGGAATTTCTGGAATTCGTCGGCGTTCTCTTCTCGCAGAGGCGGAAAAAGCTGAAAAGCGGCATCAGAAAGCTTGGAGTCTCGGAGTGCGACTTTGATGTCGAGCGACGCCCTGAGGAGTTGGCTCCTGAGGAGCTGTGGACCCTCTTTCAAATAATAAAAGCGGAACTTAAGAAGAGGAAGGGTTGAACGAGCTGCAAGTACAACTTACAAGCTGAACAGCAGCTACACAAGGTTAAAAACCTCTTCGCCGTGTTCTTTCGTCCTTATTTTCACCTCCAGTCCGAAAGCGGCTGCCACCCTCGCAAGCTCCAAAATTTCGCTCCTGCTGAGAGCTTTTTCTCGCCTTAACTCCTCGCTCATCGCAAGCTCAGGACGCCCTTGCTGGATGACGTGGGTGCAGCGTCCGAATATTTCTTTCAGCTCCAACGCTATTTTTCTAACCTCGGACTCCGCCACCAAACCTCTGAAGACTGTCGTCACCGCTTCGAAGTCCGCACCTTCACGCCGCAAAACCTCTAAAGATTCACGAACACGAGCGGCAGCACCCTTGACGCCCGTTATTCTCTCGTATTTTTCGTCGTCAAGCGGCGCCTTTACGTCTATGAAAACTTTGTCCAGCAGCTTCTCCTTAAGCAGCTTTTCCAGCCTTCCGGGGTAAAAACCGTTAGTCTGGACGGCAACGAGCAAGCCCTCCTCCCTCACGAGCCTCGCAAGCTCGAAAACGGCTGAAAACTGCATCAGAGGCTCGCCGCCGGAGAAAACCACCGCATCCGCAAGAAACTTCGCATCCCGCACGCCTCGCATCAATTCATCGAGCGACACGTAATTCTCGCCCTCCAAAATCTTGTAGTTTTGACAGTAAACGCAACGGAAAGGGCATCCCCTGAAGAAGATCACGTGCGCAACCTTACCATGCCAGTCCACAGTTGAAATGTGGACGACGCCCCCCACGTTCGCCTTAACTTCGTCCCTCATGCTTCCATCCTGAGAAGTTTTCTTTCTAACAACTTTAGCTTTTTCCTCTCCTCGATCCTCAAAACCCACCGCAACGGCAGTCGTTCCCACTTGTAGAAGGCGCCAGCGATGGCACCGCAGAGCGCAGCGATGGTGTCAGCGTCCCCGCCGAGATTCACGGCTTCGATGATCGCATTCTTCAAGTCTTCCGTCTGGTAGAACACCGAGATTGCGGCGGGCACGGACTCGTGCGCATACATGCCCACGCCGACCTCCGCGGGAAGCTTCCGGAGCGGCGTCGCCACCGCCTCCGCTATAACTTCATCAATTTTCGGGAACGTCGTCCTCGTGCCGAATTTGCGCCCCTGCTTTGCCCCTTTTTTGCTCGCCTCCAAAATTTTGTCCTTCTCACGCTTCAGGCTTGCGACCCTCCCCGCCCTTGCGCCCATCGCCGCACGCACCGCAAATGCCACGGCGCAAGCTCCTGAGACCGCAACGTCGGCGCCGTGCGTCACGAGCGTCGCCTCCACGACGTTCCTTAATAAGTTCTTAGAGGTACTGCAGAGGGCAACCGGCACAGCCCGCACCGCCGCGCCGTTCGTCGCTCCCGTGGTCGCAATCGAGTTTATATCCCTCTCAAGCCTTCTCAGCGCAGCCGCCGTGCTCGGACCTATTCTGCGCAGTCTCGTCCTATTCTCCAGAAGTTTCTGCGCTATTCTCCTGCGATCGACGCCGCGAGCCTCGACCAGCGCCTCAGCGGTCAGCAGCGCTAGGAGCGTGTCGTCAGTGGTCTCCGCGCCGCTCAAGAAGTCCTTTATTTTGCCGTACCTCTTCAAAATTTCTTCCTGCGTCAGGCCTTCCACCGGAGAGCCTAAAGCATCACCCACTGCTAACGAGAGTAAACATCTGGTCATGAGCCTCAAACCGAGTTTGCAAGCAAAGCTTTATATAGAAGGGCTTACAAAAAATGAACGGCAGCGTGGGAGATTCGTCGCTATTTATATTTTTTGTTTAGCGGGAGGTGAGAGCTTTGAGGGTCGCTATATTTGGGCAGGGGTATGTAGCATCTATACTCGCCGTCGGGCTTCAAAGGATAAAAAACGGCGAGATCGGCTACGAGGGCATCCCGCTCGCAGACTGCATCCCAAGGAAAATAGAGGACATCGAGCTGACCACAGCATTCGATATCGACGTGAGCAAGGTGGGCAGACGCCTCTCGGAGGTCGTTCAGGCTTACTGGCATGACGGCATAAAATTTGAAAATGACTACGAGGTCAAGCTGGGCTATGAGGACATGCGAGGGCGAGGCGTCGATGTCGACTTCGAGGAGGTCGTAGGGCAGCTGATCGACGAGTATCGGCGGGCGGATGTCGAAATATTCGTGAACTTGATAACGACCGAAAAGGCGGAGCCGTTCGAGGACGTGCAGGAGCTGAAGCGTGCGATACGGGAGAACGACGTCGACAGGGTCTCGCCGGCGCAGCTGTACTTTTATTCAGTGGCGGAGTACGAGCGTCCGTCAGCGTTCATAAACTGCATACCTTCTCCTATAGCAAACGATCCAGCGTGCGTGGAGCTCGCAAGCCGCTCCAAGACCGTGATCTTCGGCGATGACGGGGCGAGCGGCGCCACCCCCCTGACCGCAGACCTCCTTGCGCATCTGCAGCAGCGGGGACGCAAGGTTCTCTGCATCTCCCAGTTCAACATCGGCGGCAACACCGACTTCCTCTCGCTCATGGAGCCCGAGCGCAACGCCTCTAAGGAGACTACGAAGAGCTCCATAGTCAGCGACATTCTGGGCTACGACGTCCCGCACTTCATAAAGCCCACCGGTTACCTCGAACCACTCGGCGACAAGAAGTTCGTGGCGATGCACATACCTTACATTTCGTTTAACGGCGCCGAGGATGAACTGATAATCAATGCCAGAATAAACGACAGCCCAGCACTTGCCGGGCTCATCGTAGACCTCATAAGGCTTGCAGCACTTGCCATCGAACGCAACGAGTTCGGGACCGTATACCCGATAAACGCGTTCTACATGAAGATGCCAGGACCGAAGGAGGCGCGGGCGATCCCAAAGATGTTCGCTTTCGAGCTGGTGAAGAGCTGGGTCTACGAGACGCCATCGATCAAAGCCACGTGATAAAACCTATTACAAGCAAAGCTGGTTGTAGCAAATCTCCATTCCATTTTTTACAAAGCTGATCAAATGCACGACGTTACGACGCCCTTGGCTTATGAAATACGGAGAGCTTGAAGAGGGCATGAAACTAGTTTCTAGGTCTAGAATAATAACTCCTACCGACGTAGATCTCTTCGCAGCCATTACTGGTGCCACAAACCCACCATTTCCGACGACTACGCTAGACGCATAGGGCATGAAGGTAGGCTGGTCCCAGGGTTGCTCACGCTATGTACGGCGATGGGCCAATTAGGGCTGACGATATCATCGCCCTCCTATTGACGGTGTGAGGTTCACCGCCCCGGTACTGGAGATGAAATACGTGTTGAGGTGGAAATATTGGAGAAAAGAGCCACTAGGACGCCGAACCGCGGGCTTGTGAAGCTCAAAGCAAGCTGTAAAAACCTGACCAGAAATACTGTATGCTTGGAGTGGGAACGGACGATCTTAGTTTCAATGTGATAAAAAAGCCTCGTTAGAGTATAAAAAGAGTCGGCGTGCGTAAATGGGACGAAAGAGCGGTTGAGCGTCGGATGCGAGGAAGCACATGAAAGTATTGATCTTGGCAGCAGGACGGGGCACGAGGTTGAGACCCTTTACGGCAAAGAAGCCGAAATCTGCAATTGAGGTCTGCGGCATCCCGCTCATCCTCCGCAATCTCTTCTTCCTTGAAAAGCTTGGGCTGAGTGTTGTCGTCGTCGTGGGCCATAAGGCGGAAGAACTTACTAAGCTCCTGAAAGGCAAGGCTCAAATCGTCTACAACGACAATCTTGATAAGGGCAACGCGTACTCAGTCCTTTGCGCGAAAGAGGTTCTGAAAGGAGAGGAAAAGTTTCTTGTCCTGATGGGTGACCATCTTTACAGTTTTGAGTTCTTGAGAGACGCTCTGGACGCTCCTGCGAACTCAGTGATCGTCTGCAGGGAAAATGAGACGATAGAAACAGATGAGGCAACGAAAATCCTTGCAGAAGACGGCAAAGTCGTGGAGATAGGTAAAAACTTGGAGAAATGGAATTACATAGACACCGGCGCCTTCATGTGCACGCCACGCATTTTTGAAACGCTCGATGACATTTTTGCGAAGAAGAGCAGTGCGGAGTGGTCAGAAGCTGTGAAAGCTGCGAAGATGAGCGTCTATGAAGTGGATGAATTTTGGGTGGACATTGATACTCCCGAAGACGTTAAAAGGGCGGAAAACGCCCTTCTGAAAAGCTTAATCAAGCCCGAAGACGGTATTATCTCCAGAAACTTGAACAGAAAGCTCTCCCTTAGGATCTCCAAGTTTTTATGTCGGTATGATGTGAGCCCCAACGTCATCTCCCTATTTTCGTTTCTGCTGTCGCTAGCGGCGGCGAGCCTCTTTTTCTCGGGCTCTTACCTTTTAGGGGGGCTGCTAGCACAGATATCATCCGTGATGGACGGAGTGGATGGGGAAATCGCGAGGCTGAAGTTCCGAACGTCGAAGTTTGGTGGCTTCTACGATGCCCTCCTCGACAGATACGCAGATGCGCTCATCCTTGCCGGCATCTTCCTCTCCCTGCCCTTTAACCTTTTAAACTTCTTTTCTTTCCTTTTTGCAGTCTTAGGCGCGTCTCTCGTAAGCTACACAGCCTCAAAATTTTATGAAACCTTCAAAGTGCGAGCTGAGAGCCTTGAGCGGCGACTGAAATTCATTCCGGGGAAGAGGGATGAGAGGTTGTTCTTAGTTTTCGTGTTTTCGGTGTTCGCTGAGTTTTATGCAGCAACGGCGCTCATGTTCGCACTTCTCGTCTCGCTCGCCGTACTCACAAACGCTCGCGCCGCCGGCAGGCTCCTCATTGCTAAACGCTTGGAGCCAGAAGTGACCTCCTCCCCCAACTAGGGGCTTCCACTGTGGGAGGTTGGGGAGCGTGCCGGTGGCGCTCCCCTCCGGCGGGTCACGACGCCCTGCCGCGGGATAACCCACGCCTCATCCCAACCTGCATCGATTTGTGACCTCCTCCCCCATTGGGGGGGCGTCCGGCGGATGCTTGAGGTTGGGTGTGTTTGCCGCAAGGGCGAGCCGCCGTCGGGCGGGCGGTGGCGCGCCACCGTAGCACCCCACGGCTCGCTTCAGTCTCAGAATCTTCACCAAGTCTTTCCCGCCCCCTGCTGCACTTTGAAAGGTAAGGATTAGCTAGCAGCAACACCCTCCTAAAAGGTAACTACCTCCTACCAGCCCCCCTAATCCCTTAGCTTAGTGACTTTTTGTAACAGCGACTGACTGACGAACTGCACGAAATCGCAGCGATGAGGGGCACGTCGCCGTGCGTGCGTTGATTGTGGCGTCACAAATACCCTCTGCATATTAGCTGCTTAGCGTCGGTGAGTTGCGTCTCGTCGAGGCTCAGCGCAAACCGCAGGTCTTCAAGCAAGTGTTCTTTTTCCTCAGGGAGTTTGGCATCGGGAATCGGATACGGGTTGGATATATGGTCGAAACTTACCCAGCTCTCGACTTCGAGATTTTCGATGATGGTAAGGGCTTCTTTCAAGACTTCATGCGGTGTGAGGAGTTCGAGCTCTCCGCTTACGTATTTCTCATATATGGGCGTGCCCGGTAGCGGGACAAGCGTTCTAAACCTGATGAAATGCGGATTTATCTCATTGAGAACCCTCGCAGTTTCAAGGGCATGTTCCCTCGTCTCGAAGAATTCCCTGCCGCCGAGCCCTAAAATCACGTATTCAGAAATCTCAAAACCCACAGCCTTTGCCTTCCGCCCTGCTTTTATCATTTCTTCGGCGGTCGCTCCCTTCTTCACGCGGCGAAGAAGCTCGTCACTCCCGGTCTCAAGCCCCAGATGCAGCCTCGTCAGCCCTGCCTCGCGTAAAGCTCGCAGATACTCCTCCTTCTTCCTGTAAATCGTTTTTGCTCGCGCGTAGCTCGTCACCCGCCTCAAGCTTGGTATCTCCGCTCTCAAAAATTTCAAAATTTCAACAAAGTCCTCAGTCTTGATTATCGGACTGTCAGAGTCGCCGATGAACGCCGTTTTAGGCGCACGCCCGTAAGCGGCGTGGTAGAATATTTTTGCCGCCTTAATGTCCTGTTTTACCTCCTCTACGCTCCGTCGCTCGAACTTCATGCTTTTATACATGGCACAGAATGTGCACTTATTCCAAGGACAGCCCCGCGTGACCCTGAGCAGTAGGCTTTGTTCAGCACCCTCGTTCGGCGGGCGGAAAGGCGGTAGTTCGTAAATCATGCGGCGTCGCCCTCCAAAATCGTCCCAACGCCTATCAGGTGCCACCTTGCGCCTATCCTCCGGCTTATCGCCACACGAGCGCCAACCTCCGCACAAACAGGACGGCTGAGTCTGACCTCAGCAGCGTCCTTCGAGATGCTCGTCACGACGCCGAGCGTCGTTGCGGTACCGACGCTCAGCATGAAGCGTTCACCCACTTTCACAGGCGTGACCTTCGTTTCCTCCTCGGTGCCGACCGCCCGCTCCAGCAGGTGAACCTCCATCTTGAAACCCTTCCAGACCGGCGGGAGCGTTTCCGGCTTCCCGACTACCTGCCCGACCATGGCATCGCTCTTCGTCATCGCTGGGTCGAGCTTCGTGCCGACGCCGACGAGCCCGCCGGGCGTCGCCTCCTTGAGCCTGACGTTCCCGGACATGATGCTCGTGACCTCTGTGAACATCGGCTGCCAGAACTCCCTGCCGCCCTCTGAAACCCTCCTCCCAGGTCTTATTTCTATCTCATCTCCGACCTTTATCCTGCCCTGCAGCAGGGAGCCGCCGAGCACACCACCTTTAATCTTGTCTATGGGCGTGCCGGGCTTGTTTACGTCGAACGAGCGAGCGACAAGCATGCGTGCTGGCTTGCTCAAGTCCCTTTCCGGCGTCGGAATAGTTTCCTCTATCTTCTGTATAAGCACGTCCATGTTGACCTTCTGCTGCGCCGACACCGGCACTATGGGCGCCTTCTCAGCGATGGTCCCCTCGACAAACTCCTTTATTTGCCAGTAATGTTCGATGATTTCTTCTCGAGAAAGCAGGTCTATTTTGTTTTGAACAATGACTATTTTGTCCACGCCGATAATGTCCAATGCCATGAGGTGCTCTTTGGTCTGCGGCTGTGGGCAGGGCTCAGACGCTGCGATCACAAGGATGGCGCCATCCATGATTGCAGCGCCGCTGAGCATTGTCGCCATTAGAGTCTCATGACCGGGCGAGTCCACGAACGAGACGGTCCTCAGCTCGTCGGTCTTTGAGCCACAATGCTCACACTTCTCAGCGACGGTGTAACAATCTGGTTCCGGGCACTTTGGACATCGCCTGAAAGTGGCATCAGCATAACCCAGCCTTATGGATATGCCTCTTTTAAGCTCTTCACTATGTTTGTCCGTCCAGATACCTGAGAGCGCGTTTACAAGCGTGGTCTTCCCGTGATCCACATGCCCCACTACTCCGATGTTCACACAAGGCTTTTTCGCTTTCGTCTTCGCCGTCTGAGAACACCCCCTCCGCTGTGGAGTTGAGCTCTCTGCTAAGCTTTTTATTCTGCTTCCCCTATATTAAGCGCTACCCTGAGGAGGTGGAAGCGTGGCGGAAAGGTTGCCAGAGCGGGGTAAAATTTGGATGAACGGGAAGTTCGTGGATTGGAAAGACGCGAAGGTCCACGTCCTTTCACACGCTTTGCACTACGGGTCGGGCGTCTTTGAAGGGATACGCTGCTACAATACCGAGCGCGGCTCCTTCATTTTCAGGCTCAAAGAGCACGTGGACCGCCTTTTCTGGTCGGCAAAGCTCTATCGTATCGAGATCCCATACACGGCGGAGGAGATCAAAGAGGCGATAAAGGAGACGATAAGGGTCAATGGGCTGAAGGCTTGCTACATCCGCCCTATAGTGTTTTACGGCTATTATAACCTCGGAGTGCACCCCGGCGATTGCCCGGTAGAATGCGTGATCGCAGTCTGGGAGTGGGGCACTTATTTGGGCGAGGAGGCGTTGGAACGTGGCATAAGGTGCACGATCTCACCATGGCGGCGACTAAATCCGACTGCGGTGCCGGTGACTGCAAAGGCGGTCGGGCATTACGTGAACTCGATGCTCGCTGTCATGGATGCGAGAAGCAAGGGCTTCGACGAGGCGCTAATGCTGGATGAGAACGGCTACGTTTCCGAAGGCTCCGGCGAAAATCTGTTCATCGTGCGTGACGGCGTCATTTACACGCCCGGGCTTGAGTCTTCGATCCTTCCGGGAATCACAAGGGACTCCGTTATAAAAATAGCGAGAGACCTCGGCTTCGAAGTTGTGGAAAAGCCGCTGACCGTCGGCGAGGTTTTGACGGCGGACGAAGCCTTCTTCACGGGCACGGCGGCGGAAGTCACGCCCATCCGAGAGATCGACTTCAGGATCATAGGCGACGGCAAGATAGGACCCGTCACAAAGGCTATACAGAGCAAATTCTTTGACATTGTGAACGCACGGGACGAAAAATACATGCATTGGCTCGAGCCTGTTTATGAATAGCAGCATCACAGCGGTGAAGCGAAAATGGAAGTTATAACGAAAGAGCTGAATTTTAAGACGAAAGGCGAAGTTGAAATAATCGATTTAACGGATAGAATAAACGAGAAGCTGAAAGAGGCGGGCGTGAACGACGGCATCGTGACAGTTTTCGTTCCGGGCTCTACCGCAGCCATAACGACCATAGAATACGAACCTGGGCTTTTAAAGGATTTACCTGCGGCGCTCGAACGATTGTTCCCCCGAGATATATGGTATGAACACGAACGCCGCTGGCACGACGGCAATGGACATTCTCATGTAAGAGCGGCATTCCTCGGACCGAGCCTGACCGTTCCCTTCAAAGACAAAAAGCTGCTCCTTGGCACATGGCAGCAAGTCGTCTTCGTAGAACTCGATAACAAGCCAAGAACGAGGAAAGTGATTCTGCAAATATTAGGTTGCTAACTTCCGCTCCCGCTCTTGCTGATAAGCATAGGAGGCGGCTTGCAGTAGATAAGGCATCAGCAGCACGCTAGGCAGATACCACTCGCAGTTACCACGAGTAAGAAATAGCAGCGTGCTCGCAGACGTTCTCGCAACGCTCGTCACGTCTCTTGCAGGCAGGGCAGATGTAACCGATACTGTTCACGAACTCGTCCTTAACACGTACGACAACCTTCCCGTAGTCGTCAGGGGCTAGTTCGAGTATGTCGTTCGGACAGACCTCGACGCAGCGCCCGCAGCCGTCACATTTGTCCGTGTCAACAATCAAATAATATTCGCCGGAACCGTCAGCGTAGCCGTAATGTATTATCAAGCTGTTTCACCAGCCTCTCACTTTTTAACCTGCTCTAACGCCTCTTTTGCAAAGAGCGCAGCGCCAAGGGCGCCGACGATCTGCGGCTCCTCTGCGATTAAAGCCTTCAGTCCGACTTTCTCCTCAACTTTCCGCACGACGCCGATGTTCTTCGCAATGCCACCAGTGATTGCGAAATCCTTTTCGATGCCTACTCTGTTCAAAAGGGCGAAAACCCTAAGGGCTACAGCCTCGTTTATGCCTGCAAGTATGTTCTTTTTGTCGACGCCCCTCCGCAGTAGCGTCAAGACCTCGGATTTCGCAAAGACGACGCACGCCGAACTTATTTTCGCGGCATCTGTCGCTTCGAGCGAGAGCCTTCCCAGCTCTTCGAGCGGCAGCTCCATAGTTTCTGCCATTATTTCGAAGAAGCGTCCTGTACCTGCAGCGCACTTGTCGTTCATTGCGAAGTTCAGCACCTTTCCGGAGGCGTCGCAGCGTATAGCCTTACAATCCTGCCCGCCCATGTCGAGGATCGTGCGCACCGACGGAAACAGGAAGACGGCGCCCTTCGCATGGCAAGAGATCTCCGTTATATTCTTGTTTGCAAACGGAACTACGACACGCCCGTAGCCTGTCGAGACCACATATTCTATATCTTCGAGCCTGAGTTCCGCTTTTTCAAGGGCGATGTTCATTACTTTCTTGGAGGTCTCTTCGCTGTCAACGCCAGTTGGTATTATGGCATATGCTCGTATTTTCGAATCTTCCAAGATCAGCGCTTTTGCGGTCAGCGAGCCGATATCAACGCCGGCGACGAGCACCACGCACGCCACCTCCCATCATCATGCAGTACCACACGCTTCCGCAGCTATTAAAGCGGCGCCAAGGGCACCGATGAGTTGCGGCCCCTCAGGCACCAGAATACTCTCGCCAACTTTCGCTTCGAGCGCCTTGACAACGCCGACGTTCCTTGCAACGCCGCCCACGAGCGCTATGTCCTTTTCTACGCCTACTCTGTTCATCATCCCGAATATCCTGTTAGCTATGGACTCGTGGACTCCAGCAATAATGTTTTCGATCGGAACCTTCCTGTGGATATAGGAAATAACTTCAGACTCGGCGAAGACCGTGCACATGCTGCTGATTTTCGCGGGTTTTTTGGCTTTCAGCGAGAGCTCGCCGAGTTTTTCGACGCCAACACCGATGACCTTCGCGAGCACGTCGAGGAACATTCCTGTGCCGGATGCACATTTGTCATTAGCGGTGAAATCCTCCACCCTGCCTTTCTTGCTAAGCCTTATGACCTTACAGCTCTCGGCGCCGATGTCCACGACGGTCCTCACCGACGGAAATATGTGGCGTGCGCCGACGGCGTCGCAACGTACATCCGTCTTTTCCTCGTGTGCGAACGTGACCTCCTTTCTGCCGACGCCCGTCGCCACGATGTGGTCTAAGGAGTCTAGCGTCACGCTCATACCCCGCTCAGCTAGGCTTTTCAACGCTTCATTTATTGCCGTCTTTGCAGCGGTGGCGGCGTCGTCGCCAGTGATGAGCGTCGAGGTCGCCACGACTTCGTTGTCCCTCAATATGACGGCTTTGACCGTCAGCGAGCCAATATCAACGCCAGCGACGATCATCCCACACACCTCATTCCAGCATTTCAAAGAACTCTTCAACCCTCGCCCGCGCCTGCTCCACAGGGTTGTTCCTCGGGTCGAAGATGTCGCCATCGAGCACGAGCATCGGGATGTCAAACTCCTCCCTGAGCATGTCCTTAACCATTTTGACGGCACTGCATATCGTCCGACAGCCCCAGTGCGCAAAGTAGATCACAGCGTCGATGTCGTAATCCTTCACCACTTTGCGATATCTATCGAGATTAAACACGCCTGGACCGTTCCCAAGAGACGGGAACCTCGCTTCGAGCGTCTTCCTCGCAAGACTTTCCAGCGGCTCCGCCGCATCCATCTCGATCTTCGGGGCGTAGCCCACCATCTCCATGACGATCTTAGCTTTGTACTCGAGCTCAAGCCATTGAAGGATGCTCAGGAAGCTTTGCGGGACGAGCGGCGACCATAGAATCCTGTATTTCTCCTCAGGCACGTCCCCCTCTCTGAGGCGGCGCCTCGCCTCCTCCGCGACGAACGCATAGAAGTCAACGGCTGCCTGCGTACCACCGAGGAAGCTGCACGGGAAGAAGTACTGACCGAAAAGCTCTATGCTGAGGAGGGGGGAAGGCTTCTTCCTTCTAAGCTCGTTAACTTCCAGATGCAGCTCCTCGGCACGCTTCGAAAGTTCCATGACTTCTTTCAAGCGCTCCTCGCTCAACTCCGCTCCGAAGGACTCGGCAAGGAATTTAAGGGCTTCTTCAAGCTCGCCCTTCAAGTATTCGACCGCTCGTGCATCGGTGGAGTAAGGCATATCGATAAAGAAATGTGGGCATTTATAGCGGACGGCGACGAACTCATGAACCTTCATGCCGCCGTCGCATACCGGCTGCGTGCTCAGGACGGCGTCAGGCGGCGGCGCCTCCCCTGAGAGCGCAAGCCCGGCGGCGGACTTCGTTGCGGAGCACAGCTCTCGAGGATAGCCGAAGCTCTCAGCAGCCTCTATGTACTTGAGGACGATGCCCATTCGTGCGCAGACGCCGCCGTAGATCTCAGGGTAGAACGGTACGGCATCTAAAGTGTAACAAAGCTCTGACGGCAGGAAATACGCCATCCAGACGACCTTCTTCCCGACGTTCCTTGCATCGAATGCGCTTTTGAAGAAATTGGCTACAAGCTCCATATAGCGTTTCTGGACCACGGAATCTATTTGCGGGATCGCAGCCGCCAACTCATCACCCCCTAGCTCAAACTTTCTATGAAGGCTTGTATTCGGGTTTTCAGCTGCTCCACGCCGCTCAGCACGTACTCCCGATCAAGCATAAGGACCGGGATGTCTAAACCTTTCTCCTTCAGCCACTCCCGAAGCAGCGGGTACTCGCCGCCGTAAATGTCGCAGAACTTCAAAGCCTCGAATATTATGCCGTCGACGTTGAAATCTTCAGCCATTTTTATCAGATGCTCGATGTGCGCCTCGTAGGGGTGCATGCGGGCGCAGAGCACGGGGCTGAGGTAGCGTCTTGCGAGCGCCTCCAAGGGGTCGCCGCTGACGTCGACGTCCTCCCAGAAGTAGCGGCTGCCAGTACAGAGGTCGTCAGCCACGACCAAGCCGCCTGAGTCCTCTATAAGTTTTACAAATCCGGGGTCGTCGAGGTCGCTGCCGGCGATCATGACCCTCGCACTGCCCTCGTAGCGTTCATCCCGGCGTTTCAGGCTTTCGAAAATCTCCTCCAGTAAAGCTACATACTCCTCCTTCGGCAGGAACATCCCGGCTTTGACCACCTCCAGCGCCTCGGCGCCGGAGATCGGCGCCTCTTCCTCACGCCTCAGCCCGTATATTCGGCGGAGCAGCTCCCTTGCTCTGTTGTACGTTCTTATCGAGTTCTTCAAGGCGGCGTCGGAAATTTCGACGCCGGCGAGCTTTTCAAGATCACTTTTGAGCCTCGAAAGTTCATCCCTGAAGAAGGCGACGGCGTTTTCCGAGACCTTGTGCGGGAGGCTCAATATCAGTTTGAACGGGGTTTCCACGAAGAAATGCCAAGCATCGTAGAGCCTGCGGATGTGGTCGCAGACGTTTGCGGTGACGATGCCGTCGAGGAAGTCGTAACGCCCGCCTAATGCGAGTTCGAGCACGACCCTGTTGAAAGTGCAGATGTTCGGGTATAGGTAGGCGTCGCCCTTCACAATCGTCACAGGGGCGCCCATGACCCTGAACGGCAGCATGCCCGCCGCATGTATCAGCTCTTCAGGAACGTAGGGGCATATCCAGCCCACGACCTTCTTGCCCTGCTCCTTCCAGCTCCTCGCAACCGCCTCCCTACCGTCTAAAACCTCTCGCACCCGTTCGAGCATCATGTTTTTTACACCATCTTTGCATAAAAATCTGGCGTGCGGCGCCGCACAGCACGTCTAAGGGGCGACGCTGACGTTCGCAGGCACGTATATCAGGCTGCCGTCCTTGGTCCTGTAGATTCTGCCGACCTCCGCCACCACCTCTGTCTGTATCAACTCTTCCGAGGCGTTCAGCCGCTTTATCTCCCTGCCCTCCTTTATGATGACCTCCATGTTCTTCTGCCCCGGATTCTTTACTATCGTGAGGTTGCTCTCCGTCAGAAGCTCGGAAAGCCCGTAATAGAGGAGAATCATAACCAGCAAGCCGAGAGCGAAGACCATCGCAACGTCGAACAGGTTTGCGACGCCGCTCAGCGGGTCGCCCTCCGCAGCCGCAGCCTCAAGCGCCCTCGCTCCGAGGCGATGCCCGCCGCCCACGCCGCCCCTGCTGCGCCGTCGCATGTATCTCAGTTTCATAAGCCATGGCGGCAGAGAATGCGATGAGCGTGCCGCCTTTCACCCCCGTCCTAAGCTTGTGTTGCTCTTATTAATAACCCTACGGCTGTGAGGATGTCCAACTGCGGGGGTCGGGAGCGGCGCTCCGCCGCGCCGCAGGCTGCCACCAGCAGCCATGCGGCGGTGACTGTCATGGAACCGCTCGCAAGCCACGGTCTTAGACGGGTTCCCCCACTCCTCCGAACAGCATCTCACAAACGTACGCCATGTCGCTCAGGTCTTGCGAGTACCAACGCTCTCTGATCGTCGAGATCACGAAGGCGACGCCGCCGACGAGGAGCCCGACGACGGTCGTGCCGAAGGCTATTATCAGGTTGTTCGCCAGCGTTTGGACGTCGCCGTGCGTGAGTGCGAGGAGCGCCGGACCCATCGGGATGAGCGTGCCCATGAGCCCCAGCATGGGACCGATGCGCACGAGGATTCTCGTCCTTTCGAGCCGCTTCGCCGCCAGCAGCTCATAGTCCTGAAGAAGCTTCTCGACACGCACCGGCAATTTCTCATCGCCCCCGCCGCCGCTCTCGACGAGACGCAGAAGGTCTTTGAGGAACTCGTGGAGCATGCGACTGGATGCCGAGTCCAAAACCCGTCTCACGGCGTCGCTACGACTTTCTGCGGTCATCGCGTCGGTTATGCCGCTCTCAAGCCTGTTCGGCGAGCGAAATCTCGAAAAAAGCTCATAGAGGAAGCCGCCGAGCTCGACGGCGACCCATGCGACGAGAAAAAGCAAGAGAACGACTACCGGGTACAGGAGAGATGTCGAAACCACGTAGATTGCGGACTGCAACGCCGACGCTATCATCTCAAACCCATTTTACTTGGTTAAATAAAACATGAGCGGATTTCTCGAAGTTCGTCGCAGGCGTCGCAGGCTCGGTGAGGCGGGGGGGAAGGGGGAGCCGCTCGCCGTTGCGATCAGAGGTTTGTTATTCCCAAGCTCGGGACGACCGTTATCAGAATGCTCAGCAAGCCGCCGAGTAGCAGCGCGAGAGCGGTTTTCCCTCTCCCCATTCCGAGGAGGAACGCCGCCAAGCTTCCCGTCCAAACGCCCGTTCCGGGAAGGGGGACGGCGACGAAGATCGTCAACCCCAAGGCTCCCCACCGCTCCACGTAGGGGTGAACCCTCCTCCGAACCCGCTCGACGTACTTCAAGTAAAGCTCGGCGAGCCCTCCGAAGAACGTGCCCCTAAGTCTCAGCATCATCCGATCAATAAAGGGCAAGACCAGAGGCAAGGTGACCGACAGGATTAAAACTCCGGAGGCGGCAGCCGAGAGCGTGCTCCATAATGGATATCCGCTTCCAATGCCGACGATTGCTGCGTACCGCCCTTCGAATGTAGGAATTAGTGAAAGCAGGAAGATGTGTACCGCATCGTTCAACTCCGCACCCCAGTTCGAGCGTTTGCCACCATCCTATAAATTGCCTCAACTCCTTGGGGTTTGGCGTTACAGAATGTCGCTACGGAAGCTCCCACTTCAGTGGGGAGATGAAGTAGGGAGGCGGGTGGAAGTTT
The DNA here is from genome assembly GCA_029259545.1 of Candidatus Alkanophaga volatiphilum. Taxonomy (GTDB): domain Archaea; phylum Halobacteriota; class Syntropharchaeia; order Alkanophagales; family B39-G2; genus Alkanophaga; species Alkanophaga volatiphilum. The sequence continues at coordinate 37,590 of JAPHEE010000011.1, read as the reverse complement.
TTATATTTTGAAGCCTGTACATGCTGGAGCGAGGCTGGGGCTATAGGCTCCGGCGGGCTGCGGCGAGCCGCTCGCCGTCGTGAGGCTCCGAGCGGTGCTCTAGGGCGGAGCGGAGAGGCTTAAAGAAGCTCCGCCTCCAGTCGGGAGAGGCTCACACTCATCCCCAAAGCCTCACAGTTTTCATCAAACCTTCCACGTCCCCGAATGCTTTATAAACAGATAGCTTATGCATTACCCATCGCTCACCCATCGCTCGGCAGCTCGTGAGCACCAAACTAAGATACGTTAGATTTCCAGCCACTGCTCAGGCTCTTTCTGCCAAGTCTGCTTCTTATCACTCCGCCTCGCCTCTTCTAGGGAAGCCATGCCCATGTAAACCCAGACTGGGAACCTCATATCCCTCACTAGGTCATATCCGAGCATGTAAGGCTTGATGTCCAAGACGGGCGTGCGGTTGAAGGCATCCAAGCCCCTGACGAAAAGCACGTTTTCCTCCCTTCTTAAAAGTCTGACCGTTGTTATTCCTATCGGATTTGGTCTTATGGGAGATCTCGTTGCGAAAACTCCGACGAGCGGCAGGTCCCTGTTCGCCATCGGGTGTATTTTCATTGCAGAAGCGTCCCATCTTGAGCGGTTCATCCAGTAAATGACGATTATATGGGAGAATTCTTCAATTCCATCCAGACCGTCGGCGTATTCCTTGAGGATGTGGACTTCAGAGACGTGCTGATGGTAGTTGAGAGGGATTTCGCGCTCGAACTCGTTCTTCACAAGCCCTATAGGCGTCACTTTGAGCTCCATTTCAGCAAAGTGTCCACGACGCTCGGTATTTCCTCAATCTCGGGGAGGGGCTCGCCTCTCAGACATGCTCTGAAAAGCTCCCTCTTGAATGGAAGGACGCCAACCACCTTGCTCCCGTCCATAAGTTCCAAGAGCTCCTTGGAGTCCTCGTCGATCTTATTCAGCAAGAAGAAAACTTCTTTGTCCACGCTTTCACAGATCCCCGCGATCTTCTTCGAGAGCATGACGGATTCGTAGCTCGGATCTATAACTACCAGGACCGCATCGCAGCTCGCCTCGACGCCCCTTCCGAAGTGCTCGATGCCGGCGTCGGTATCCACGACCACGAACTCGCGATCACGGAGGCGCAGCTTCCTTAGAAATTCGGCGGCGAGCACGTTCATCGGGCATGCGCAGCCCTCGCCGAACTCGTGAATCTTGCCGATGGCAACGAGCTTCAAATGCTCGTCGCCGACGAAAAAGCCCTCCGGAAGGTCGTTGAGGGTGAACTCCTCCAAGATATCCGCTTCGGGTCTCCCTTTCGTCCTGAAGAGAATTTCTTTGAGTTTTGCTTTTCCGCCGAGGTAAAGCATAAAGTCTTTCGGCTGCTCGAAGCCGAGATGCTGATAAAGCCCAAAGTTGGACTCGTCGGTGTCCACGACGAGAACTCTGCCCCTCCTCGCAAGCTCTCTAGCGATTAGAGCGGCGACGGTGCTCTTACCACTCCCACCCTTGCCGCAAACCACGAGCTTCATCCTTTTTACTTTCATCGCTAATAGTTAAGTCAATTTCACAGTAGATGCCGCACTTGCTACGTTCATTTTTGGCTTCCGTTGATCGGTTGCAAGCGCTTGCGTTCAGGTGAAAATCAAAGCAACGCCGCTCACCCTCAGGAGCCGCATTGACTTACAACAGAGCCGAAGAAAGGGGAGTTGAGAGGCGTATAAAACGGTAAAGAAGAAGAGAGGAGAATTAAAAAGGATAAACTCTCTTTACCTCTTTCATGACCTCTTCGGCGGGCGTGGGTACCATTCCCATCCCTTTCCTTGCGACGTATCTCCAGTCCGCCCGGTCGTCGCTTATGAGCTCCGAGGATTCGGCGTCGAAGAGTGCGACGTACCACGATGCGTTGAACGGGAGTCGCCACGCCGGGAGCCGCCACCGCAGCGTGAACGTCCGTTCGTAGCTCGGCGGCAGCCGCAGCCGGGCGTTGACTATCGGGAACTGGAGTCCGTAGTCCGGCACGTCGAAACGCCACAGGAAACGCACGTCCTGCCGCTCGCCCGCCGGGTTCCGCAACGTCAGGTTTATGAGCATGGTGTCGCCGGCGGCGTACTCGTACTTGTCGGTCGAGACCGAGACGCTCGGCGGCGGCGGCAGCACCGTGATGAGCACGCTCGTCGAGTTCGCAGCTCCGGCGTCGTCCGTGACGGTGAGCGTCACCGTGTAGCTCCCCGCCGCCGAATACACGTGCGTCACCACCACCCCGGAGGCGGTCGCCCCGTCCCCGAAGTCCCACTCGTAAGAAACGATCGTGCCGTCCGGGTCGTAAGAAGAGGATGCGTCAAACGTCACCATCTGACCGACCGTCGGATGCTCCGGCGAGCACGTGAAGCTCGCCACCGGCGGCTGGTTCTCCGGCGCAAAATAGCTCTCAAAAGGCTCGACCAGCGGGTAGTTGTCATCAGCATCTCCGATAATTGCGTACGGCGTGTCGCCGATCCCGTCGCCGTCGGCGTCGCCCCCCGTGTAGTCGCTCCAGTAGTTGCCCATGTAGTTCGTGTATTGTCCGCCGCCGTACGTGTACGTCACCGGCGAGGGCGAGTTCCAGACGTTCGTCGAGTAGGCAGAATGGACGTTATCGGCGTTGTCTATGAAGTTGTTGAGGTATATGAGGTTGTCGCTCGAATACCACAAGCGGATGCCGTCGTCGCCGCTCCCCGAGACGGTGTTCTCGCTGACGACGTTGCCGCACGAATCTTCCAAGCAGATGCCATCCCGCTCGTTCTCCGAGACGGTGTTCCCGCGGACGACGTTGCCGCTCGAACACGCCAAGCGGATGCCGCACCGGTTCCCCGAGACGTTATTGTTCGTGATGCAGCAATTTTCCGCAAGGCCGAGGCGAATCCCGTTATAACCGCCTTTGATCGTGAATCCTGAGATGTTCACGCGGTCTGCGGCGACGTAAAACACGGGGTCGTGAGTGTCCGCCGCTCGTACGATGCAGTTCTCGGAGCCGTTCTCTGAGATCAGCGTCAGCGGCTTGTCCACTTCTATATTTTCGGTGTAGACCCCATCCCTCACAATTATCGTATCTCCAGCGGAAGCGTTGTCCACCGCCTCTTGGATCGTCGCGTAGTCGTCGGGCACGTAGATCGTCGCCGCGGACGCCACGCCTGCGAATGCAAAGAAGGACACAAGTAAGAAGCAGAGCAAGGCTCCGCCCCTCATCCCTTCAGGGTTGAATTTTCATCATTTAAATTTTCCCATGCCTGTCTGCGGGCGCCGTCCGAGGGCGTGGCGGGCGTGGGCGGGCGTGGGCGGCGGACGGGCGGCGGGAACCCACGCCGCAGCACCCACGCCGATCCAGAACCCCATTTCGAAAATTATTTAAATGGCAGAGCGCATCAGTGGAGTGGATGAGGAAGGTCAAGCCGCCGGCGGAGTACCCGCCGGAGGAGGGGCGTTACGTCAGGGGGAATGATTACTCGCCGGCGGCTGTCGTCGTCATTCTGGCGACCTTCGACCTCGCAACCCCGCCTGAAGTGGAGGCGCTGGTGATGAGCGCCTTGGATGCCGGCGCCGCCCTCGCAGGAACGTTGCAGACGGAGAACGTCGGCATCGAAAAGATCGTGTGCAACGTGGTCGCAAACCCCAACATCCGCTATATCGTGATTTGCGGCGAGGAGTCCCCCGGTCACCTGCCGGGGGAGGCTTTGAAGGCGCTCGTCGAAAACGGCGTTGACGAGAACAAGCGGATCGTCGGGACGGGGGCGCCGACGCCCTACCTTTATAACCTTCCGCCGGAGCTCGTCGAGCGTTTCAGGAAGCAGGTGAGCGTCGTTGACTTGATAGGCTGCACCGACCCTCGAAAGGTTGCGGAGGCGGTTCGCTGCTGCTACCAAGAGACGCCGACGAGGTTCGACGGCTACGTGCTCTACGACCCCGGAGCATACCCGGAGCCGCCAATCGTCCACAAGATTGCGTGGAAGGTGTCAAAACCTTGGCTGGAAGCTGCAGGGACGGAAATTCCACCGCACGCCCTCAGGCTTTTGCTGAAGGTGGCGAGCAACAAAACAAGAAGGAATCTACTGACGCTGCTATGGGAGGTCGGCGGCGCCTCGCTTGATGAACTTAAAGAGACGCTTAAGCTCCCCGACAAGGATTTGAACTACCATTTAAGCGTTCTGGAGAGCGTGAAGCTCGTGAAAAGAGACGAAAACTTCGTGAGCGTGACCCCGGAGGGCGTAGCGCTATTAAAGTTTCAGCAGAGGAGGAAGTAGGAGGTGGGAGAATGAAGGTGAAAGTTGAAACGTTCACGGCAGAACCTCCATGTCCGGGCTGCACCAAGCTTCTTGAGCTTGCGGACGAAATTAAGCAGGAGTACGGCGAGAAGGTGGAGGTCATCAAGCACATCGGACCTTGCGAGGAATTTGAGAAGTACGGGCTGACGGTCGTCCTGGCGGTCGTCGTCGCCGAGAAGATAAAAATCATGGGCGTCTGCCCGAGCAGAGAGACGTTAAAAAGGGCGCTCTGGGAGGCTGGCGTTGAGTAGTCGTTGGTGGGTTGCTGACGACGGAGGTGGTTGGGATAGGGCTTTTCGTGGAGGTTTTCACGTCGCTGCCGCCGTGCTCCGGAGGGCGGCTTGTGAGACGGGCGATTGAAAGGCTGAAGCAGAAATACGGCGACAAGATAGAGGTACGGATTTACGAAGGCGTCACCGAAAAGACTAAGGAGTACGGAATCGACACGACACCTGCGGTCGTGATCGACAACGACATCCGCATAATCGGCGTGGCTCCGAGCATGGAGACGCTGGAAAATGCCCTGAAGGAGGCGGGCTTGACCGAGGAATGACCGGCACCCGCCGTCATAAGTAAGACGGGTGTAGTGCTGCGGTGTGAGGCGGTACGATACTGCGATACTCTTTTCCGCCTCTGCCCCGCCGTCCCTGAGCATCAGGGATTTAAGACGAAGGGCTATAATCAAAATTTATGCTCCCTCCCGTAATTGCCTTTGCCATCGCTTTAGCCGTCGTCTTCCTCCTGACCGTAAAGGTGAAGGTACATCCCTTCTTCGGGCTGCTCTTGCCACGTCGGTGCTCGTCGCAATCTTGGCAGCAAAACCCGTTGAGGGGCTCTCCGGCATGGCGCGGGTGATTCGCCACCTTGCGATAATAATCATCTGCGGCGGCGTCATTGGAACTGTTCTGGAGGACATTGGCGGAACCCCCGTGATTGCTGAGGATATAATAAAAACGACGAGGAAGCCGCTCCTCGCATTGAACCTCATGGGGTTTTTGGCGGCGGTTCCGCTGATGTGCTGCATCACCGCATACGTGATCTTCGTGTCAGTTGCCAAAGAGGTAGCAGCAAAGCTTAAGATCCCGATGGGAGTCGCTGCGACATCACTATGCCTAGGCACGCTGGCGTCATACGAGCTCATCTACCCGGCGCCCGCCGTCTATTTGGCAGCCACCGAATTGGGAATTGTCGGAAGAGATATAGTGCTGTGGGGGCTCGTCGTGGCAATTCCCACCACGCTTGCCGGCTACCTATATGCTAAGCGTTGCAGGCTCGGAGCAGTTCCAAAAGAGGAGGGAAGAAGAAAACGGTTAATAGGTGGAAGGTATATCCGCCAATCGTCGTGCCGTTAGCTCTTATTTTCTCAAACCTTACATTTCGCACCCCGCCGTTGAATTTCCTCGGAGCTGCTAATAGGGGTCTTGCTCGCTCTTATTGCCGCTTACGATGACAGTAGTAAAAATTGGGTAGGAGCGGCGGTGGAGTGGGGCGGTGCCATATTGATGGTCGTGTGTGCAGGAGGTGCTTTTGGTGCCACGTTAGCTATGACTGGAGTTGGGCAGGAGTTAGGAGAAATGCTGATGGAGGCGAAATTACCGGCTGTACTCGTGCCATTTCTGGTTGCAGTTGCCGTACAGAGCGTCCAAGGTTCGAGGCTCGTGACTTTCCTAGTAGTTCCGAGTTTGATTTCTACAGCCCTTCCTGAGCTCGGCTTGCCACCTGAAATCGTACTGTTATCCGTGGCGTCGGGCACATTTTTAGTGTCGCATGCGAATGACTCGTATTTCTGGACAATGCTGGAGCTTGCGGACTTGAAAGAACCCGCCATAGGTTATAAATGTTATACGGTCGGTGGCATCGTAATGGGATTCGTAACAATATCCATCACATCCGTCTTATATCTATTGTGGCTTTGAGCAGCCTCGGTATGATGACCCCCCTATAGAGATGGAAGCAGAGCTCGCTCGTCGCGCGCACCTCGTGGCGTTAAAGCTCACGCATGAGTCAGTGCGAGGAGTGAGTTGTTTTTGAAGGGCTTATGAGAAGGTTGAAAGAGTCAGCTTCTCCCGTCTGAAGAGGGAGCTTGCCTCGCAAGGGTCGCCGTCCCGGTCATCGAGCCGATCAGGACGGCTGCCGCACCCCTACGGCTGGAAAGCTGGCTTAAAGCCGCTCCAGCCCACGAGAAACACATATAAATAACTTCCGCCCTCCCCTGACAGGGGCTTCCTGGCGGCAGGAGTGTGATGACGCTCGAAAAGGATGACTAAGATTAAGACGACATGTGTTATCACGACTTGGATAATCGAAAAGATCAACAAAAAAGCGGAGCCATGATGGAAGCGACTGAAGTCATGGTGGCATAATGTTGCGAGTTGGACTTACCGGCGGGATTGCAAGCGGCAAAAGCCTTGTTGCGAAATTCTTTATGGAACTTGGCGCTTACGTCATCGATTACGACGTTCTGAGCCGGGAAGTCGTGCGTCCGGGCACTGAAGCGTGGTGGCGCATCGTGGAGACTTTCGGCAAGGAAATTTTGCGCCGAGACCTAACCATAGATCGCAAAAAGCTCGGCGACATCGTCTTTGCGGACCACTCTAAGTTGCGAAAACTTGAGGAAATAGTGCATCCTGCGATCTCGGAAGAGGGCGAGAGAAGACTCGCAGCCTTGGAAAAGCTCGACCCCGAGGCGATAGTAATACTCGACATCCCGTTGCTCATCGAGAAAATGCTCGCATCGTCGCCTACCGCCGAGAAGCTTAAGCTCGACAAGATAATTGTGGTTTATGTGAGCGAAGAGACGCAGCTGCGGCGGCTTTGCGAGCGTGACGGCATTTCGGAGGAGGAGGCTCGCCGCCGAATACGGGCACAGTTGCCCCTCAAAGAGAAATTGAAATACGCAGACTTCGTTATAGACAACGAGGGCAGCATCGAGGACACAAGACGGCAAGTTGTGTCGATTTATAGGAGGCTCAAGCGCTGCTCGCCCGCTCGTGAGCACGATCTTGCTTAATTAACGTACTTCCAGAGCCGTGACGCTTCTCGATCCGGTCGTTCTCAAAGATGCCGAACTACTTCTTGTATTTCACGCCTCTCAGGGCGAGGGCCTGCCGATAAAGCTGTTCAAGGAGCATTATTCGGAAAAGGTCGTGCGGGAATGTGAGCTTTGAGAACGAAATACGTTCGCCTCCGACTTCAGAAGCGACACCATAAGGACCGCCGACGACGATGGATATGTCGTCATACATGGAGCTTTTTACGAGCCACAGCATGAAGTCATCATTTATAAGCGTGCCTCTGGCGTCGGTCACGTAAACATTACCTTTGAGCAGCTTTCTGATGCGAATAGCTTCCTCCTGCAGCCGCCGCTCTGGCGATGCCGCTTTCGACTCTGGAACCTCCAAAAGCTCGGTCTTGAGGATCGATTTCAATCTTGTGAGGTAGTACTCTTCAAGCTCTCGATAGAGTTCGGAGATACCGCCCACGAAAATGAGACGCAGTACCATGCTACCACCAAGCGGATCAAACGAAGGAAATTGGTCGCATAACCCCATCCTGCCTAATGACGATCCACCGCCTCTTGCTCGCTGCCGGGTGCACTACGATGCCCCTGATGGCAACGTTCATCTTCTCTAAAAGCTTTTTCAGGTCATCACGCACATGACACTCCCCGCACTAAAGTGCGGGGTTTCTCGCCCCGAAGGGCGAGCTACGCCTTACGGCGGGCGTGCCGTTCCAGCTACGTGGTCTTAAACAGACCACGATACTTTTCACCTCAGCTTTATCAATATCTACTTTGAACACTTCAACACATATTTTCTCAGGAGCTAACCACTTAAAACCCCTTTTTAGTTCAAAGTTGTAGAAGTTTCGAGCGATTCCGATAGCACCAACAAAATCTCTATGGAAAATGAAACCACACTTACACTTGTAGATTCTACCGTTAGGTTTGTTTGACTCTCCACATACAGGACAGAGTTGGGTGGAGAATTCTTCACTGACCTCCACCACTCTAATCCCGTATGTGGAGAGCTTATACTTCAACCTATCAACTAATTTTCTAAACCTCCACATGTTGTGGATTTTCTGATTAACACCATTACCTTTGTCGTTGTTTTCTCTAATTCCTTTTAAATCACCGATGACAACTCTTCCAATTCTATGCTCTAAGCAATAGTCGAGCAAAGCTTTGATGTATTTACACTCTAAATCAGTGATTTTCCTTTCGAGCTTCCAGATTTGCTCGTCGAAGGATTGCTTTACCCTCCTCCATCTTCCCGAACCTTTTTGCCTCTTTGATAACATAGATTGCTTCTTAGCGATGAGTTTTAACCTCAATTGCTTAAGACTCCTGATGTGCCGTTGAAAAATACGAACTCGTTGTCAACATCATTCCATCCCACGAATGGATGAATCTCTCCAATATCGATGAATAACCGCCTCTCTATGTCAACATTAGCTTTAGCGTCTTCAGCTTTGACGAATATGTGCATCCAGTAGCAACCATACTTTCTCGTTATCACAACCCAACGGATTACTCCGTTGAACTCTTTAAAAACCTGCTTAGCTGTTTCTTGTGCTTTTTCTTTAAAGGAACAATGATTTTACCCTTACCTCTCGCTAAAGATAGCTGGATTTTACCATCGACAAACTTAATTGCTTGGTTCTTCCAGATAAATGAACCACTTAACTTCCTTTGGCAGATTGTGAGAGTCGTCATTGAGTTTGTTCTTCAAATAGGATTTGATAGATGCTGTTAAGTAGTCTTGAATTGCTTGAACGGTTTGAGAGTGTAGAATGTCTGACTTGATGATCTTTTGAGCTTCCCATTTTAAGGTGTTGAGAATAGTATAAGCTTCTCTACTTTTCTTATTGTTCATTAGACTAAGCAGACAGTCTAAGTCTATTTGTGAGAGTACAAGCTCTCTTGCCTCATTCCAAACTCTTGCACTTTCCTTCGTTAACTCGTTTAGCAGGGTTTCCAGTTTCCTTGGAACTCTGGCTTTCACCGTACACCACATACTACCGAGGTTTTACCACGCAAAAAGGTATTTAAAGCTTTTGGTAAAAACTTACCACCAGCCTCTCCTCCCGCCTCCCCTAATTCATCCCGCTCTGAAGAGCGGGGCTTTCTTAGCGACTTTTTGTAAACTCTGCCACGTACGTATTTGCCCTTGATGAGCGTTGGAGCATTGACTTTTGCCTCGACCCAGCTCCCCCAAGCACCGTGCCAGCGGCACATGAACTTCGCGTAACAGTAAACACACGCATGCTCGCAGCCTACATACTGGTTAATGACGTAGCTCGCTCCTGGGATTTTTGTTTTCGTGAATATGCGTTTTGCCGCTCGCCTCACGACTTTCATACCAAAACCTTTACTACTACAATGTTGCAAGAAGAAAAAAATGGTCTGGGTCAAGATTTGCGGCTTGACGAACGTCAAGGACGCTGTGACTGCTGCCGCTTTAGGTGCGGACGCTCTCGGCGCCGTACTTGTCGAGGCGTCTCCGAGGCTCGTAACTACCGAGCAAGCGAGAGAGATGTTCTCCGAGGTCGGGGCGGAACTTTCAAGATTAAAGCTTAAGAAGCCTGCATTTGTCGCCGTCACGACGGCAGAGTGCCCTGAGGAAGTTTTAAAGCTTGAGACCGAGCTGAGGGGTGCGGGCGTGACGCACGTTCAACTGCATGGTGAGGAGCCGCCGAGTCTCGTACGTGCTTTGAAAAAACAAGGTTTAAAGCTCGAAATCATAAAGAAGATAGGAGTTGGCGATGCTGATGCTGACGAGCTTGTTAAAAGAGCTATTGCTTACGCTGTTGCAGGTGCGGACGCTATTCTCCTCGATACGCAAGCGGAGACGCTTGGCGGCTCCGGAAGGACGCACGATTGGCGGCTGAGCAGGGTTGTGACCTCAGCCTTACGGGGGAGGACCAAAGTGATACTCGCTGGTGGCTTGAACCCTGAAAACGTCGAAGCCGCGGTTAAGACAGTTAAGCCGTTTGGCGTGGACGTTTCGAGCGGTGTGGAGCTGAGAAGGGGGAAAAAAGATGCTGAAAAAATAAAAAAGTTCATAGAGAGGGCGAAATCGGCTGAGGGTTGAGCCGTCATGAGAAAATGCGGCGTCGAGTTACAAGGGAGGAAATATTAAATTGGTGGGAGGAGCGATTTGGAGTAAGCAGAGACGTTTTTGAGGACTATGATTTCTATCAGAAGGGGGATAGGATCTGGATAGTGCCAAAGGATGCTGCTGCGGCTCTTAATGAAATGAGGTGTGAGGTTATAGGAATGAGCTTCATGAGGGTTATTAGCGCCGACCTCAAGCCGACGACGAGTGCTATACAGCTCTTTGGGAGGTTTGCAACGAGGAATGTCGTAGAACTCGATGCAAGTGACGCTTTTGAGTTCATGCAGCGGCGGAGCGTGCATCTTGGCGCCTTCCGTACGAGAGACCTAACTGATGGCTACGTCGTCGTCAAATTCAAAGGACGAAACACGCCGCTCGGCTGTGGCGTCCTGCGAGGCAATGAGCTTAAGTCCTTAATACCTAAGGACAGGAGTGTGGAGCAATGGAAGTTAGAGAGCTTCAAAGACTTATAAAAGAGACTTACTTCGAGCGGGATTGGGAAAGAGGAGTAGAGAAAAACAACCTCTGGCTCGTAGAAGAGGTTGGAGAACTGACGAGGGCGATAAGGAAGGGACGCCGCCTTGAGATCGAGGAGGAGTTCGCAGACGTGCTTGCGTGGCTTCTGTCCCTTGCGAACGTCCTCGGCGTTGACGTCGAAGCAGCATTCCTCAAAAAGTACGGCGATGGCTGTCCACGTTGCGGGGGCAAGCCCTGTAGATGTTAGCTCATACAGCCGTTCTGACTTTCCGCTACGTTCGTAGCTTTCGTTGCGTGCGTAGCGGAAGTCTTCCCTCTTTCGAGGGCTTTCAGGGGGAACGGGACTCCCCTCATCCTGAGCATGTTCAGGCAGGCGGTCACGTCTCTATCGTTCTCGTATCCGCACCTGCACGCAACCCGCCTGTGCCCATTCGGTGCTTTTCTCAGCTTCCCACCACACATCGGGCACAGGCTCGAAGTCCCTTCAGGGTTGACGTAGACGACCGGCAAGCCTTCGAGCTTCGCCTTGTCTATATAGAACTGGAGCCTCCTGAAGTTCCACGAGTGCAGCCTCCTGTTTAAGTTTCTGCTGTATCTGATCCTGTTCCTTATCCCTTTCAGGTTTTCCACGATGATTCCGAGATCGTGCTCCTTGGCGAAATCGACGATCGCCCTCGAAATTTTGTGGCAGACATCCCTTGCCTTCCTGTTCTCCCTCCCGGAGTATTTCTTCATGAGCCTTTCGGCGGTCTTCGGCTTGAGCTTTGCGAGCTTTTGGATTCTCCTCCTGATGCAAAAGTACGTCGTGTGCACTGTTCTAAGCTCGTGCTCAAGCCTTAAGAGAGAGTTCGAGCTGGCGGCGGTGACGTTCGCCTCGTTTATGTCTATGGCGATCCAGTCATCTGGGTTCTGCAAGTCCACTTCTTTCTTGAACGGGACAACGATCTTGGACTCGTTTATCGTTATCTCCCCGGTTCTGAGCTTTCCCTCCCTCCACGCATCTATGAACCTTTTTTGGTACTCTCCGAACTTCAGGGCGATGAACAGGAACTGCCTCGGTCTGACGGAAATCCTGATCCGATCTCCGTGGAATTTGTAGAGCTGGGGGTCGAGCTGCATGAAAAGCTTTCTCGCCACAGGCTTCCCCTGCTTCTTCTTCCTGTAGCTCTTGAGCATCGCCAGAGCTATCTTGCACGCCGAGTGGCAAAAGTGCGACGAGTAGTCCCACCTCCTCTTCCACTCCTCGTAGATGCCCTTCCTGAGCCTTGCGTAGGACGTTATCCCGTTTTCAACCGCATAGTCTATGCAGAAGTTTATCATGTCTCTGAAATCTTCCAAGATTTCCCTGACTTCGGCGCTCGGCTCGTACCCGAAGGGTACACCCACGACCACTTCCATCGTTAAGAGTTTACTCTACCATTCACACATAGAGCTTGTGCAATCTCACCACCGGCAACAATAGTCAAATGCTAAGAAGACAACGCTATATGTTGCTGTCCATCACATCCCGCCCAGCGGCGCGCATGATGCTGGCACCTCTTCGGAAGTCAAAACTGATTTATAAAGGTTGCTCGAAAATTAGGGCAGATGGCAGACGTTGTCAAAAATCTTTTCGGCATTCCGAAACTCGATGGGCTTATTGGGGAAGTTCCTCGAGGTTCGAATATTATGCTCTCGGCGCCGCCGTTAGGTGTGGGAGAGACGCTTGTGAAGAACTTCGTGCAGACGGGCGTGCTTAACGACGAAGGCGTCATCTACGTCTCGACCAAGAAGTCTGGCGAGAAGATAATGGAGTGGTTTGAAGAGTCTATCGGCGGGCTGAGGGTTATAGACTGCACCTCAAGGCTGACTCCTGAGAAGGTGGAAAATGTGGGTTATGTGCCGTCCTTAGGCGACCTGACGAGAATAGGTGTTCACATCACCAACTTCCTGAAGGAACTTTGGAAGGATAGGGGGATGAGGAACATAAGGTTTTGCTTCGATTCCATTTCCATGCTTCTGATGTATACTGATATAAGAGCGGTGTTTCGTTTCCTTCACGTTTTCCTCGGGAAGATTTCAAGTATCGAGGGTATAAGCTTGATAGTTGTGGATAGGGGCATGCACGAAGCCGAGGTTTCGATGCTTTTGCAGCTTGTTGAGGGTTTGTTAGAGGTAAAAAAAGAGGGGACTACGAATTTTGTAAGGTTCCAAGGTTTTGGCAGGGACACGGACTGGCAGGAGCTAGAATTATGAGCGGCGAGAGTGGGGCCGCGGGGATTTGAACCCCGGACAACGCGGTCTTCAGCCGCGCGCTCTCCCAGGCTGAGCTACGGCCCACGCCTTCTTTTTCGCATCAACACTTTAAATATTTTACCAAATAGTGATGCGATGGCGGTAAGAGTCGACCGGTATAAGTGCGGGTACTGCGGAGCGTGCGTGACGGTATGCCCGGCGGATGCCATCGAGCTTGTGGGGGTATGCATAGAGATCAGAGAGAATTGCAACGAGTGTGGCGTTTGCGTGAATATTTGTCCGGTTGGGGCGTTAGAGCTGGAGAACAAAGGGTGAGAAAATGAGGGAAGAGAGGTACGATGTGGTAGTAGTAGGCGCCGGTCCCGGCGGCTCTACCGCTGCGAAAGTTGCTGCAGAACATGGTTTAGACGTCCTTTTAATCGAGAAGAATCAGGAGATAGGCGTGCCGGTGCGTTGCGCCGAGGGCGTCAGCAAAAGAGTTGAAAATTTCGTGAGCCTTCCTAAGGAGTGTATTGCCACCGAAGCTGCGGGCGCCCGCATTTTCAGCCCTGATGGCACCTGCGTCGAGCTTTCTGAAAAGACCGCACGAGGAAAACTTGCAGAAGTAGGTTATGTCCTTGAGAGGAAGTTATTTGACAAATATCTTGCGAGACTCGCCGCAGACAGCGGCGTAGAGGTCAGAGTGAAAACGCAGGCAATTTCCATCCTGAAGGATGGAAGTTCCGTTAAGGGCATCGTCGTGAGGGATGTCTCTGACGATGCAAAGATTTTTGCAGATGTCGTCATCGCTGCAGACGGCGTCGAATCGAAAATAGGGCGGATGGCGGGCTTGGAAACTAGGATCAAGCCCGCGGACCTAGAGGTCTGCGCTCAGTTTTACATGACCGGCATCGACGTTGAAGAGGATTTCAGCGAGTTTTATCTCGGTAACAAGATCGCACCAGGCGGCTATGCGTGGGTCTTCCCTAAGGGCGAGCGCTCTGCGAACGTCGGCGTCGGGATAGAAGCATCGCGCTCCAGGGACGGAGCGCGCGCTCTCGACTACTTAAAGGCTTTTGTGCGTCGCAAATTTCCAGAGGGGCGTGTGCTCGGACAGGTGTACGGCGCCGTCCCTGTGAGCGGGCCGATAAAGAGCGTCGCCGACGGAATAATTCTCGTGGGGGATGCCGCCCGACAGACCGATCCGCTGACCGGCGGTGGCATACTAAACGCCATGGAAGCCGGTAAAATCGCAGGGGAGGTTGTTGCCGAGGCTTTCGAGCGCAAGGACTTCTCAGAAAGCTCGCTACGAGAGTATGAGGAGAGGTGTAAAGAGTTGAACGAGAAGCTCACGAGGATGTATCGGGCAAGGTTGTTGGTGTCGAAGTTTAGTGACAAAGAGCTTAACAGGCTCGCTCGCTCCTTAGAAGGCGTGAGGTTCGAAGAATTAAATGCCAGAGAGCTCCTGAGAGAGTTGATAAAAAGGAATCCGAGGCTTCTAATGAGTTTAGCTAAGCTCTTCCCGTAGCTCGCTCGGACAAAACGCTCGAGGAAAAAGGCTAATAAGATAATGAACATTTGTTTAAATCAATGGAAGAGGACAGGGTAAGTATCTATGATGACAGGGGCAAGCTACTTGCCGAGAAAGTTCCCCTGAGTGCGATAAGCCCGCTGAAGAACGTAGCTATTAGGAAAATGCTTTATTGCCTGAAGCGGACCGCGATCGTGGATGTGAAAAAAATTGAGGATTCTTTGAGGGCGGCAAGCGTCGGGGGCACGATGGCGATCGGCTGTGAGTGTAAGATTCTCGGCAGAGAGCTGGACCTACCTCTCGTCGAGAACATAGGGGCGATTGCTGACGAGGTTAAGAAGATGATAAAAGTGGAGGAGGACGACGATACCGATGTCAAAATTCTTGACGCTTCTCTCATCGTCCAGCTGCCGAGAGCCCGCGTTGAAATGGCGGCTGACTACTCGCAGACCTATCTGGTGACGGCAGCAGCAGTCGCATATGCGATCATCAAGATTTTCGGGCTTGGCATCTTCGACGGTGTGGACATGCTGAAAGCAGCGCTCCTCGGCAGGTATCCGCAGACGGTCTCGCCGGGCGGCGCCGTTTCTGCGTTGCTTGCGTTCCCGACAAAGCTTGAGACGATGGGCGTCGCCTACAGGAGCCCAACGATAAATACCATAGTGGCGCTCGCCGGTAAAAGAACATTTGATGCGGTTGCCATAGCTGCGGCGCTGGAACACGCCGCCGCATTTGAATCTGGAAACGCTTTGGGATCTTACGAGCGCTTCCAGCTCCTTGGTTTTGGGTATCAAGGACTGAACGGCGAGAATATGGTTTATGAGCTTGTGAGGGAGCATGGTAGAGGAACGCTTGTGGACATCGTCGAGGCGGTGGTGAAGAGGGCGTTGGAAGACGGCGTGATATTCGTGGAGAAGGAGCTGCCGTCGGGCTTTAAGGTTTATGCGCCGAAGGATGCCGCCCTCTGGAATGCGTATGCCGCCGCCGGGCTACTCGCAGCAACTATTCAAAGCGTCGGTGCGTCGAGGGCGGTTCAGAGTGCGCCATCTGCCATGCTTTTCTACAACGACTTGCTGGAGATGCAGACCGGGCTGCCGTCGGTGGACTTCGGCAGGGCGCTCGGCACCGCCATCACTTACGAGTGGCTGACGCACGCCACCTACGGCGGCGGCGCCCCGGGTATAATGTCGGGCGAACACGTCGTCACGAGGGCATCTAAGGGCTTTATAATACCGTGTGCGTGTGCTGCCGTCTGTTTGGACGCGGGAACGCAGATTTATTCGCCGGAGATGACTTCCGGCAAGATTTTCAAGATTAGGAAGGTGCTGCCGGAGTTCCACCGCCCGCTTGAAAGCATAGCGCTAGCGGCGGCGGAGATGGGGGTGTGAAATGAGGGGGGAAGTGGTTGAGAGGTTGAAGAAGGCTTTTGGCGAGGAGGACGCCACAAAAAGACGCACGAAGTTTTACGATCTGGGTGGCTGGCGGCAGTCCAAGCGTAAGACGGAGTTCGTAGAGTTTTCGAGGAAATTAGCGGCAGAGCGCGGGATTGTGGGCTACCAGCGGGAGCGTGAAGATGAGATCGGCGGCGTGCCTTTAGGACAACGGCTCCTTGAAAATTTCAACATCACAGGAACGGATGTTATCTGCGAGTATGATGACTTCCATCAGATAAACAACGCAGCGATACAACAGATGGCTGATGACATAAGGCGGACTGCCATCCTAGGGCTCGACATGGCGCACATGATCCTCCAGAACAGGTTCGGCGTCTCCGTGACGCCTGAGACGATAAACAGGTATCTAGAGGTGGCAAACCATGCGATGTGTGGCGGCGCAGTCGCTCAAGAACACATGGCTGAGGTTCATCCCGGACTTGTGAAGGATACCTCTGTTAAGATTCTCACCGGCGACGACGAACTGGCTGCGCACATAGATCCGCAGTTCCTAATAAACTTAAACCGTGAGTATCCTGAAGAGAGGGCTGAAAAGGTGAAGGAGGGTATTGGTAGGCATATTTATCAGGTAACGAGAATCCCGACGATTGCCGTCCGAATAGGTGATGGTGGGATAACAAGGCGCTGGAACGCAAATCAGAGCGCGCTCGCGTTCATCGTCGCTTACAAGCTCGGCGGCGGCTCCGTTCTTGCTGACTTCTCGCTCACCGCGAAACACATGCAATATGTGTTGCTGGCGACGCCGACGTGGCCCCGCAGGGGACCAAAGGACAACGAGCCCGGCGGGCTGCCCTACGGTTACATCGGCGACATTTGTCAGACGGATGCGCTCACCGACGATCCTGTCCGCTATTGTGCAGAAGCCTCCGCCCTCGCTGGCTTCTACTACATCTCCATATGGGTGAACAACTATGTCATCGGCGGCGTCGGCGCCTCGGCGGTCGCCTATTTCTGCAGCGATGGCGTCCTCGACGACTTCTACCAGCACATTGCCGATTATGTAAAAGACAAGTACGGGGGCTTTGCGCAGGCGAAGCCGTCGTTTGACGTCGTGAGGGACGTCACTGAGGAGGCGGTCTTCTACATCCTTGAGCAGTACAACAGGTATCCGCTGCTGCTGGAGTCGCATTGGGGCGGCGCCATCCGCTTCGGGATGCTTCAGTCCACGGCGGCTGTCGGCGTCGGTCTCGCAACCGGGCACTCGCTGGCGGCGCACCTCGCGCTGCACTACACGCAGGCGTTCGTCGGCAAGGAGGCGTGGGGGCGTGCTGGCTTCGGCTCTGGCGACTCCGTCGACCACATAAGCATAGCGTACGCGGCATCGGTCCGTCCAGACGAGGGCTTAGTGCCAGAGCTACGGGGTGCGAACATGCCGCAGGACTCGACGTCAGCGCTGATAATGGCAATAGAGCCCTCATCCGTGTTTTCGGCGCACGCAGCTCGTGGCGACCCTTGGGTTCTGAGCCCGGTGGTGAAGGGGGCATTTGCGGATTCAAGCCTGCCCTTTGACTTCAAGAGGATAAGAGCGGAGGTTGCGAGGGGTGCGCTTCGTGAGTTCATGCCGGAGGGCGAGCGCGACCTGATAAAGCCGGCGAGGTGATCCCATGACGGAAAAGCCGTCGCCAAACCTGTACCCAGGAGATGATCGTGTTGCGGAGCGGCGGCGCTTCATCCTCGACCCGAAGAGCAAGTTCGAGAAGCTAAGGGAGATCCCTGACGAAGATCTGGTACGGCTGCTGGGGCACAGGGCGCCCGGCGAGAAGTACAGCTCACTGCATCCGAGCTTGGACGAGCTGAAGCTGCCGGAAGACCCGATAAGAGAGCTCGTGCCGCCGACCGACGGCGCAAGACACGGCGACCGCATACGTTACATACAGTTTACGGACTCGGTCTATCACTCACCTTTAACTCCGATATTCCGAGGCAGGATGTATCATGTACGCTACCGGGGCATCGACACCATCACATATTCGGGAAGAGAATTGATGGAGGCACGTGAGCGGGATCTGGAGAAATACTCCAAGGAGCTGCTGGAAACGGAACTTTTCGACCCTGCGAGGACAGCGATTCGTGGAATCACCGTGCACGGCTCCGCTCTTCGTCTCGACGAGAACGGCCTCATGTTCGACGCCCGCCGCCGCTACTACTTCGATAAGGAGCGGGGTGAGGTAGTGTACACGAAGGACCAGATGGCGGTTCCGATGGACACGCCGGTCTCAGTGGGGAAGCCACTGCCTGAGGATGTCCTGCTGAAAAAGTCCATAGTTTACGGGCTGGACACCATACCGTACAGGGAAGCGAAGGAACTCTGGGAGGTAACGGGCAGGATCTTCGAGATGCACGTCAAAGGCGGACTCGACCCGAAACTCGTGGAGAAGAAAGAAAAACCTTAACCTCCCTTTTCCTTTTTGAACCATAGGCTTCTCCGGTCGCGTCACACTACTTGCCCACTTCAAGTCTTTTCTAACCGCTGCCGGTGAGGTCCGGCGGCGAGGGCGAGTAGCGGATGAGAGGGTTGAAGCAGGTGACGCCGAGGAATGTTGTTGCTGCTAATTCCCGCCTTTTCAAAGGTGCAGCAGGGAGGTGTGGGCAGGAAAGTATTTATGTAGCATCATCGTATTATTCATTGCCTGCTATGCGAGCCTAGGGCTGGGCCGGCCCGAAGTGAAGCCCTCGACACTGTGCCCTCTGCCCGGAAGGCTGAGAGGGCTGCCGGGTAAGCTCGGATGGATGAAATGGGAACCTCCCCTCGCTGGATGCCCCATTCAGTGAGGGGAGGAGGTCACAAGGGGTGACTCCAAAAGAGTTGTGTATGAGCGGGCGTCGAGGCGTTGTGTTGCTATGTGCATGTTTGCTGGTCTGTGCCCTGATGCCGCTCGCCGCGGCGATCGATCCGAGTGGATCGCCCTTACTGAGCGGGGATGCAGAGCTGGACTTCCAGCCCCTCGCAGCCAGCACGGCTCCGAACGCCAAGTACGTGATGGTTGATGACGTGAAGCTCGATCTGGACTTGGACAAGCGCACGTACCATCCAAGAGATCTGATGCTCCTGAACATAACCTTGGAGAACACAGCAAACGAGCCCAGAACCGTCGGAATTTTCATAGTTTGCGTGATTCCGGAGCTCGGCGTTGCGAGCGGTGTGGTGTTCCGTGACGCCGTCCCGCTGCCCGCGAACTTCGCAGGCACTTTCACGCTGCGGCTCAGACTCCCAGACTTGGGAGACGTGCATTACGGTAAGTGGTATGGATTTTTATGGAGGGCTGCCGACGGCTTCAGCGTGGGCTCAGTCGGCGTAAGCTGGTGGTATGAGGCTTGAGCAGGGGGAACTGCCACTCCTTCTCTCCATTTTTCAAGCAGCATGAAGCTAAGGTGGTGTGAAAAGGCGAGGGGAAACATGAGATGCTGCTCATAACGACGTCGAGGAAACCGTCAATGGAGACGAGGACGTTGTGCAAGCGTCTGCGGGGTTTCACGCACTTCCCTTATGTTAATCGAGGGAAGATGAGCTTAGAGGACGTTGCGGATACCGCTGCAGAACTTGGCTGCGACCATATCCTGCTCGTCTCGGACTTCAAGAAGCGCCCTGGCAGACTGGAAATCTTCGATCTCGATCTGAACACCACACTCTCACTTTTTATATCGGTAGCGAAGCTTGAAAAGTTTAAGTGGCTAAAAAAGAAAGATCTAAGAGTTGTAGGACGTAGTGAGGTTGCGAGGCGTCTTTGCGAGGCTTTTGGACGAAGAGCCACTTGGATGAAGAGCGAAGACGGGAACTTAAAGAAGGAGGGGCGTGTGGTTTTCGTCGACGCTCAGGACACGCTTTTAGAGTTTCTCGACGACGGTGTTACGATGATCTTGCTGAAGATACACGGGGTGAAGCTTTTTGAAGAGGAGTGAGGCGTGCATGTTAGATAGATGGGGCTGGAGTTCAAGGAGCCAAGAGAGTTTAAGAAGTTTTTGCTCTCGGTTTGCATTTGCAGCAGCGAGGATGGTGCCGTGCTGCGGCATATTTTTTATAACATCAGCAGAATAGATAGATGGGCACGCGCGCCGGTAGTGTAGGGGTTATCACTGTGCCTTGCCAAGGCACCGACCCGGGTTCGAATCCCGGCCGGCGCATCTTATTCTTGGTGATAGGATGTTTCAAGTGCCAAAGAGCCATCCGAGGTACGAGTCGTTGGTGAAGCGTGAAAAGCTAGCGGAAGGCGTGCGTGCAGGGATAACAAGCTTCCAAGGGCTCATTGCGCACGGGCGTGGCGAAGCTTTCGACTACCTCATCGGCGAGAGGACGCTCCCGCCGGCGTTTGAGGCTACGAGGACGGCGGTTGCTATGCTGCTGCTGGCGAGGCATCCCGTGCTTTCCGTGAATGGGAATGTCGCAGCGCTCGTCCCTTCAGAAATCGTGAAGCTGAGCAAGCTTCTGGATGCGCCGCTCGAAATAAACATATTTTATAGGACGGAAGAGCGAGTCCGTCGAATAAAGGAGCATCTGTTGAAACATGGCGCCCCTGAAAATAAAGTGCTGGGGGACAAACCAGACGCCCTGATCCCAGGGCTCGAGCATGCACGAGCGAAGGCGGCGAAGGAGGGAATTTACAGCGCCGACGTGGTTCTGACTCCGCTCGAGGATGGAGATCGTTGTGAAGCCCTTGTAAGAATGGGCAAGAAGGTCATAGCAATCGACCTAAACCCGCTTTCGCGGACGGCGAGGGCGGCGACCGTGACGATCGTCGACGACATAACGAGGGCGGTGAACAACATGATACGGCTGACGACAGAACTTAAAGATGCGTCGAGAAGCGAGCTGGAGAAGCTTGTTGAAAATTTTGACAACAAAGAAAACCTGCAGGCGATGTTGAGAGCAATTACGGAGCGATTGGTGCAACTCGATATCATCGAGCTCGACTGAGATGATCGACAAGCACAAAAGCAGGGAGGAACTCTTAAGAAAGGTCAGGACGATAGCAGACTATCAGTTTGGGCGGGGTGCAGGCGCTGCCCTCTTCGACGATGACGTAAAGTTCCTGTTTTCGAGGAAAGGACGGGTTGCGCAAGTCTTAAAGGATGGGCAGCGGCTCGTGACCGTCAGGGCGAGCGACGGTTTGATGACGCTGAGCCCGGAGGGCGCTCGTCGTCTCCTAGCACGCTTCGAGCCGCCGAAACTCAGGGTTGTGATGAGCAAGGAAAGCGCGCCGTTCGTGAGAAGAGGCAAGACGGCGTTCGCAAAACATGTCGTCGCGGTCGATCCTGAGATCAAGGCTGGTGATGAAGTCATCCTTGTCGACGAAAACGATGAACTTCTCGGCACCGGCAGGGCTTTACTCTCCGCTGCCGAAATGCTGACGTTCAAGCACGGCGCAGCCGTAAAGGTACGCTATGGGGTCGAGGAATAAAACGCTGTTATGACATCGGCAGGTGCGTTTGATAGGAAGAGAAGCCGCTGATGGGAG
>JAPHEE010000011.1:5198-15882 GCA_029259545.1 Candidatus Alkanophaga volatiphilum | reverse complement strand
CATGCAACAAGCAATACATTCAACACGGCTGCATCGCGTCCTGTGGGTTTTAGGATGTTCAGATTTGTAAGAGTACCTAAAAGGGCGTTTCTGCGCCAAAGCTCCCTTAGAAGAAGCCACATTCTGCTCTCAAGCTGTGCCGGAAACCTACATCCATGAGGTAGGGTTAAGTTAAAGGAAAACAAACGAAGGACATGCTGACGAGAGAGCTTGTGAGGGATGTCACGATCATGCTCCTGCGGCGAGCGGCAGTGAGCTTGCCAAATGACGTTCGCTCTGCATTGATCGAAGCTTACAATAAGGAGGACAACGAGATTGCAAGACTTCAGCTTGAAAATATCATAAGCAACTTCAACATTGCAAGGCAGAAGTTAAGGCCGCTTTGCCAAGACACGGGACTGCCGACGTTTTACGTGAGCATTGGGCGTGAGTTTTGCAGGGCGGCGGGTGTTGATGTCCTCTGGACGCTACGGGAGGGCATTGTCGAGGGCGTGAGCGTCGCCACTGAGGAAATACCGCTGCGGGCGAACGCTGTGGAGCCGCTGACGAGATGTGGCAGGGATGGAAACGTCGGCTGCGGCGTGCCGAGCTTTGAGTTCGAGCTTACCGACGGCGACTGCGTGGAGATGGCGGTGCTGCTGCGCGGCGGTGGCGCCGAGAACGTCAGCGCCTTCAAAATGCTCACACCCGCAAATGCGGAGACAACACAACGCCGCATAAAAGAGTTCGTACTTGAAGCCATCTTGGACGCAGGTGGCAAACCCTGCCCTCCTGTCATCGTGGGCGTTGGCATTGGAGGCTGCGGCGTCGCTGACGCCTTCCGCCTCGCAAGACGAGCATTACTGCGGCGTGTCGGCGAACGAAGCGAGAATGAAACGCTTGCAAGGCTCGAGGAGGAGTTGCTTGCTGAAATCAACGAAACGGGCGTTGGACCGATGGGCTTGGGCGGGAGGACGACGGCGCTCGACGTCCACATAGCGGCGGCGGACTGCCACGTTGCGAGCCTGCCGGTCGCCGTCAGCTTTTCGTGCTGGGCTTTGAGGCGGACAACTGCACGGTTCTATGCTGACGGGCGTCTCGAATATTTTTAGCTCGGGTCGGCACGCACCCCTTGGGAATCCTAGTAGCGACTGTACGGACGCACCGAGCTAAAAGAAAGGAGGAAAGTTAATTCATTACAAGCCGTGGAGTAGAGCGGCTTACCTTCCCATCGGCACGACGACAGCCACCTGATGACCTGCGGGATGTGGCGTGAGTATACCAATGCCCGCAGTTTGTCCATCCTCAAACCAGACCTTTATCAGGCAACCCTGCATCTCGCTCACTGTTGCGCCGTAAGCGGGGTCGTCGAAGGTGTCAGGGTCAAGGCTAAAGGACGCCACTTCGTTGTAGTCGAAGCCTGTGAACTCCACCATCGCGCCCGGCAACGCCGTATCCGTCGGGTACAGAACGGTTGCGCTGCCACCAGATGGCGCAACTACATTGAACACCCCGCCAGCATCTATGATCAGCTCCTTTCCGCCTCCAGCCTCTGCAAGCAACGGATTTAACTCCACGAACCGTATCTTCTTGCCAGCCGCCAAGTTCTTTATGTGCAGCGTTATGTCGTAGCTCGTCGGCGGACCCAGAATCCACGCAACCGCAAGGGCGCCCGGCTTGCCCTCAGGCGTGAAAGCCGCATAAGACTTGCCTGCAGCGTCGTTCTCGTTGATATCAGCTTTCACGAGCGCGTTCGCCGCAAAAACCGACAGCATCAGAATCGCAAGGACGGCAACAGCGAGTACTACAACCTTCTTCATCTCTTTTCACCTCCTTTTAGCCGACGTGAGGGGGCTTCTAGAGCCCATAGAGGAAAAGGCTTCGCTCATATATTAATCTTTCCAAGCCATTTCGAAAGCCAGCGCCGCCTTTAGAAGGGTGGCTTCGTCGAAGTGGCGTCCTATGAGCTGGAGTCCGACGGGCAGCCCGTCCGAAAGCCCGCACGGCACCGAGATGGAGGGCACGCCCGCAAGGTTTATCGGGACGGTGTTCACATCCGCAAGATAGAGCGAGAGCGGGTCTTTTATCCTCTCGCCGAGCTTGAAAGCGACGAAGGGCATCGTCGGCGTTGCGAGCACGTCGAAACGCTTGAAAGCCTCGTCGAAGTCGTGGCGTACGAGCGTCCGCACCTTCAACGCTTTCAGGTAGTAACGACCGTAGTAGCCAGCGGAGAGCGCAAAAGTGCCGAGGATGATGCGGCGTTTTACCTCCTCTCCGAAGCCCTTGCCCCTTATTTTCGAGAATGTGGTGTGCCAGTCCTCGTCCTTTTCAAGTCGGAGCCCGTAGCGGAGCCCGTCATACCTTGCGAGGTTCGAGGACGCCTCCGACATGGCAATCACGTAATATGCGGCGAGCGCGAACCGCATGCTCCTGAAGGAAATCTCGCCGACGTCCGCCCCGAGCTCCTTGAGGCGTTCGACCGCCGCCCAGAACGCTTTTTCGACGCCGGTATCCACGCCCTCGACGAACTCACGGGGCACGCCCACCCGCAGCTTGAGTTTCGCAACTCCTTCCTTTTCCCACGACGCCGCGAGCGTGCGGAGCTCCTCGAAGAACGAGCGGCGGACGCCTTTGACCTGCGTCGCATCCTTCGGGTCCTCAACGGCGATCACGTCGAGCAGAAGGGCGGCATCGAGCACGCTCTGCGTTATCGGTCCTATTTGTTCAAGGGAGTTGGCGTAGGCGATGAGCCCGTAGCGGGAGACGAGCCCGTAGGTCGGCTTGAGCCCGACGACGCCGCAGAAAGCCGCCGGGCAGCGTATCGAGCCGCCGGTATCCGTGCCTAGGGCTAAGACGGTTTCGCCGGCGGCGACGGCGGCGGCGCTCCCGCCTGACGAACCACCGGGCACCCGGCTCTTGTCGTGCGGGTTCCTCGTCGGTCCGAAGTAGCTCGTTTCAGTCGTCGAGCCCATGCAGAACTCGTCCATGTTCGTCTTTCCCAGGATGACGGCGCCCTCGTCCTTCAAAGCTCGCACGACGGTCGCGTCGAACGGCGGGACGTAGCCGCAGAGAATCTTGGAGGCGCACGTCGTCTGTATGCCCTTTGTGGAGATGCAGTCCTTGACGGCGACCGGCACGCCCAGCAGCCTTTTGCGCAGAGCCTTCCTGTCGTTTTCACGGACCGCCCTGTCGGCACGGCGGGCGGCTTCGAGCGCGGCGTCGCCGCAGACCGTGATGTAGCAGTTCAGGTCGCTGCGCTCGATGCGCTCCAAAAGCTCCAAGACAAGCTCCTCACTGGAAACCTCGCCGCCCCTTATACTTTCCACCAGCTCGTAGCCGCTGAATCGCTCCTTCATTTCTGCCTCATGCAGCCGTTATGCTTCGTGACGGCACGGCACGACCTGCCCCCTCGGGCGGTCGCACGTCCCCGCCCGCATGTTAACTCACGGCTCGCTTCTGCTCTTCGATACTTGCGTTGCGGAGTATAAAAACTAACCCTCGATTAACTGCCAAGGCTCGGCTTGCTCCGCCTCACGACGCCGCCCGCTCGTTTGAGTCGCAGCCGCCGCTTTGCCGGCACGACCGCTAAATGCCCTGAGGCTAAGATAATAAAGGTAGCTGCGATGCCGGGGAGAAGGGTACTCGTGCGGGTCGGCGACGACTGCGAGCTGCCGCTGCTCGGCTGCATCTGCTTCGGCGTCATTGATAGAGGCACGAATCTCTTACAGGTGCGTCCGGTTTCGGGCTGCAACCTCTGCTGCCCGTTCTGCTCCGTCGATGAGGGTCCGTGTTCGAGGACGAGGGTCGCCCGCTATGAGGTCGCGCTCGACTACCTGCTGGACTTCGTGCGTTCCGTGGCTCGTTTCAAGGGCGAGCGCCTCGAAATGCACATCGACGGCTGCGGCGAGCCCACGCTGTACCCGAGGCTCGTGGAGCTCGTCCAAGGGCTTTCCGAGGTGGAGGGCGTCTCCGTGATCTCGATGCAGACGAACGGCACGCTCCTCACCGAGGAGAAGATAAAAGAGCTGAGCGACGCCGGACTCTCAAGAATAAACCTTTCGATAAACGCCCTCGATGAGCAGCTCGCAAAGATTCTGGCGGGCACGGAGAGGTACGAGCTTTCAAGGGTGTTAGACGTTGCAAAAGCTGTGGCGGAGAGCAAGACCGACCTTCTGATCGCCCCCGTCTGGTTGAAGGGCGTGAACGACGCCGAGATCCCGAAGCTCGTGGAGTTCGCCCGTGACGTCGGCGCCGGACGCAGGTACCCGCCGCTCGGCATCCAGAAGTACGAGGCGCACAAGCTCGGAAGGAAGATGCCGGGCGTGCCGCAGGTCTCGTGGAGGAAGTTTTACGGGTGGCTGCGCAGCCTTGAGGCGGAGCTCAACACGAAGCTCGTGCTCTCGCCGCAGGACTTCGGCATCGAGCCCCGGAGGATAATCCCGACGGCGTTCAGACGCTTTGAGACCGTGCGGGCGGAGGTCGTCGCCCAAGGCTGGCTCCGCAACGAGAAGCTGGCGGTCGCCCGTGAACGCACGATCACCCTCATAAACGCCGAGAAAATACCGCTGGGAAGCGTCGTCAAGGTGAGAATCATTGAGACCAAGCATAACTTGTACCTAGGAAGAGTTGTGAGCTGACGAGGTGAGGCTGATGCAAGCTGAGCAGGGCGGGGGGCAGCGCAGTAACGCCGCTACGAGGAACCATAATGCTACCGTACGCGAGGGCTACGTCGAAGTTAACGGCGCAAGGCTCTTCTACGTGCGCGCCGGACCTGCTGACGCTGAAAAGATAATTTTCATCCACGGCTGGACCGAGGACCACACCGTCTGGAGTTCTCAGATCGGACACTTTTCCAAGAGTTACGACGTCGTCGCATACGACCAGCGGGGGCACGGCGCCTCGGAAAAGCCGCATGACGCCTCCCTGCACGCCCTGAAAGAGGACTTGAGAGCCCTGATCGAGAGCTTCGGCTTTGAAAAGGTGATTCTCGTCGGGCATTCGATGGGCGGCATGGTAGCCCTCCTCTTCACGCTCCAGCACCCCGAACGCGTCACGAGGCTCGTGCTCGCCGGCACGTCCGCAAAGCCCCTCGACACGCTTTTCAGAAGGGTTTTCGCAGCCGTGCTGGGCTTCCTCGTCAAACACGCATTCACGCTCGTCGCTTACCTTGCGACGAGACGTGCGTTCTACAGGGCGGACCGCCGGATGAAAAGGGCGGCGTTCGAGCGGGCACGCCGCACGTCGAGCACGACGGCGCACCGCCTTCTCACGGAAATAGCACGCCTCGACCTGCGGGCGGAGCTTCCGAAGATCACGCAGCGGACGCTCGTCATCGTCGGCGAGAAGGATAGGACGACGCCGGTGAGGATGAGCCGGCTGCTCGCAGAACGCATCGAAAATGCGGAGCTGCACGTCATTCCGGAAGCGAAGCACGTCGTCATGATGGACCAGCCCGAGAGGTTCAACGCCGCCCTCGAAGCGTTCCTGCACGCCGCCGGGTCCGAGCCTTAGCGTCGGCGGGCGTCAGCAGCCTCGCACGGCGTGCAGCAAAGCATTTATGCCCGTCTGAGGAAAGGGAGTGTGGGGTGGGTGCCGAGGGCGTGAGCTTTGCGAAGCCGGCGCAGGCTGCGAGCGATGAGGAAATATACGGGATGTTGCGTCCTTACGTTGCTCGCTGGTTCCGCTCCACGTTCCGCCGCTTCACGCCGCCGCAACGCTACGCCATCCCCCAAATAATGAAGAAGAGGAGCATCCTGATCAGCGCGCCGACCGGCACGGGGAAGACGCTGGCGTGCTTCCTCGGCATCCTCAACTACTTGTGCGAGTTGAGCGAGCGTGACGAGCTGAAAGACCACGTTTACTGCCTCTACATAAGCCCGCTGAAGGCGCTCGGCAACGACATCAAACGCAACCTCGAAAAGCCGCTTGAGGGGATAAGGGAGCTCGCCGCCGAGGAGGGCATCGAGCTCAACATCAGAGTTGCCGTGAGGACGGGCGACACCACGCAGAGCGAGCGGCAGAGCATGCTGAGACGCCCCCCGCACATCCTGATCACGACGCCCGAAACCGCCGCCATCGTCCTGAACGCCCCCAAGTTCGTCGAGCATCTGAAGAAACTGGAGTTCGTGGTCGTGGACGAGATTCACGAGCTTGCCGACTGCAAGCGGGGTGCGCACCTCAGCATCACGCTCGAACGCCTGCAGAACATCTGCGAGCACGAGTTCGTGCGCATCGGGATGAGCGCCACGATCTCGCCGCTCGAAGAGGTTGCGAGGTTCCTGATGGGCTTCGACGCCGAGGGGAAGCCGCGGAAGTGCTTGGTCGCCGATGTCTCGTACGCAAAGAAGTTTGATATAAAGGTCGTAGCGCCTGAGGAGCTGCACGACGACTTCGACGATTTCGACGACTTCGCCGACTTCATGCCCGCCGAGACCGCAGCGCTCTACGAGACCATCAAGGAGCTCGTGCAGAGGCACCGCTCCACGCTGATTTTCACGAACACCCGCTCCGGCGCCGAGCGGGTGTCCTACAAGCTTTCGAAGATGCTGGGGGCGGAGGCGGAGAGCATCGGGACGCACCACAGCTCGCTTTCCAGGGAGGTGCGGCTGAGCGTCGAGGAACGTTTGAAGAGCGGCGAGATGAAGGCGGTCGCCTGCTCCTCATCGCTCGAGCTCGGCATAGACATCGGGGCGCTGGACGCCTGCATCCTCGTGGGCTCGCCGAAGAGCACGACCCGCCTCATACAGAGGGTCGGACGCTCCGGGCACCAGCTGACGGCGGCGGCGAAGGGCTACCTCATCGTGACCGACCTCGACGACCTCGTGGAGTGCACCGTCCTCGCAAAGCGGGCGATGGAGCGCAAGCTCGACCGCATAAGGGTCGTGGGCTGCGCCCTCGATGTCCTCGCTCAGCACGTCGTCGGCATGTCCCTTGAGCGCAAGTGGAGCGTGGACGAAGCTTTTGCGCTCGTGCGGCGAGCCTACCCCTACCGGAACCTGACGAGGGAGCAGTTCATCTCCGTCCTCCGGTACCTCTCTGGCAAGTACTCCGAGCTGGAAAGCGTGCGCGTCTACCCGAAGATATGGTTCGACGAGGAAGAAGGCGTCTTCGGGCGTCGCGGCGCAATCCGGGGCATCTACATGACGCACGTCGGCACGATACCGTCGGAAACCTCGATCCAAGTCTTCCAGAGGGCGCCACGCCGCTGGATCGGCGAGATCGATGAACCCTTCCTCGAAAAGCTGGAGCGTGGCGACGTCTTCGTCCTCGGCGGCAAAACCTACAGGTTCCTGTCGGCGGAGGGCACGAGGGCGTTCGTCGAACCCTCCGAGGGACCGCCGACGATACCCTCGTGGATCGGCGAGATGCTGCCGCTCGAATACGACTCCGCCGTCGAGGTCGGGCGCTTCCGTGCGGAGCTGGAGCGGCGGATGAACGAGCTCTCGAGAGATGAGGTCGTGGAGTGGTTGATACGTGAGTACAACTTGGAGCGGCACGCCGCCGAGCGCATCTACCAGTACTTTTTGGAGCAGAAAGAATACGCAGGCGTCATCCCCACGCACCGCAGGATCGTCATCGAAACGTTCTACGACGACCTCGGACGCCAGAACATCGTGTTCCACGCAATCTTCGGACGCAGAACCATAGATGCGCTCTCAAGGGCTTACGCATACGCCATAAGCCTCCGCTTCAACACGAACGTCGCCATCACGCTCAACGACAACGGCTTCGTGCTCCGCCTCCCCAAAAGCATCCCCGTAGAGGAGATCCCGAAGCTCGTGACCGCTGCGAACGTCGAAACGCTGCTCCGCCGCAGCATCAGGAGGACGGAGCTCTTCAAGCGCAGGTTCCGCCACTGCGCCGTCCGGGCGCTCATGATTCTCAAGCAGTACAAGGGCTACGACATCAGCGTCGGGAAGCAGCAGAGAAACTCGTCGGCGGTGCTCAGCGTCGTCGAGAAGATCGACGGCTTCCCAATCGTCGAAGAGACGTTCAGAGAAATTCTGGAGGAGGTCATGGATATAGAACACGCAAAAGAGGTTTTGAGGGGGATAGAAAGCGGCGAGATAGAGATAAAGTTTGTGGAGGGCTTGCCGTTCCCGTCGCCGTTCGCGCACGCCTTGGTGGCACTACAGGCTTCGGACATCGTCCTCATGGAGTCGAGGCGGGAGCTTCTCAGGGAGCTGCACAGGAAGGTTCTGGAGTACATCGAGGGCAAAGCGTACTCGGAGAGGGTCTGGCGGGCAATGGATGAATGGTACGGGCGAAGAAGACTCCACTGGGAGTGAGCGGCGTGGCGGACTGCTCCTGACGGCGCTTCGTGACATTGCTCTACGAGCCTCACCTCACGGCGGCTCACGGACCGCTTCTAATTCCGGCTCCGGCTGCTAGGCACGAATCACCCAAATCCGACCCGGACGCGCCGCAAGCCGCCGCAATCACATCTCTATACATGTTTCTGCTATTACATAATTTTCGAAACATTTAAATAGATTTATGATTTCTATGTAGATTGGTGGGAGCGTATGAAGAAGGTTTGGGCTGCTGTTATCGTCGTGGTGGTGACGGCGGCAGCGCTCGGCATCGCCGCTCTGAAAACGCAGACGCCGGAAACGCCAACGTCGCAGCTCTCCGGCAGCTTGACGATCGCAGGTTCGACGTCGCTTTTCCCCGTGATTGATGAATGCGCCCGCCTGTTCATGGAGCGGCACCCCGATGTCAGGATCACGGTGGCGGGCGGCGGCTCCGGGCACGGCATCAAAAGCGTGGGCGCCGGAAACATAGACATCGGCATGGCGTCTCGGGACGTGAAGCCCAAAGAATTCGAGCTTTATCCGGACCTGAAGCCGGTGCCGGTGGCGATGGACAGCGTCGCCGTCGTCGTCCACCCCGAAAACCCCATCGAGAGCCTGACGCTCGAACAGATCGCAAGGGTCTTCGGCGGCGAGATCCGAAACTGGCGGGAGCTGGGCTGGGAGGGGGAGGACGTCGAGATCCACGTCGTCACCAGAGAGTACGGCTCGGGCACGAGGGCGACGTTCGAGGAGCACGTGCTCGAGCCCTTCGGCTTCGAGATGTTCGCAGGGGCGCTCACAAAGCACTCAAACGGCGAAATCAGGGCGACGGTTTCGACGGACCGGCACGCCATCGGCTACATCTCTCTCGGTTACGTCGACGCCTCCGTGAGGGCGCTGCGGATAGACGGCGTCACGCCGACCCCCGAAAACGTCACGAGCGGCAAATACCCCATCTCAAGAAAACTGTACCTGATAACAAAGGGCGAGCCCAACCCCCTCGAAAAAGCGTTCATCGAGTTCGTGCTGAGCGATGAAGGGCAAGGAGTAGTTGAAAAGCTGGGTTACATCCGTTTGGAGGTGGTCAAATGAAAATAGTTCACCTTTCCGACATCCATGCGGCGGAGCCGCACTTCCTGCCGGACCTCGCCGAGCGGGTGGTGGAGCGAGTGAACGCAATAGCGCCGGACATCGTGGTGGTCACCGGCGACCTGACCGAAGACGGCTACCATTTCGAATTCGAGCGTGCCAAGAGCTATCTCGACGAGATAGAGTGCGAGCGTAAGGTGGTGGTGCCGGGGAACCACGACGCCCGTAACGTGGGTTACCTCTGCTTCGAGGAGTTTTTCGGGCGGCGTTCGAGGGTCGAGCGTTATCGGGGCGTGACGGTCGTCGGCGTGGACTCCACGCAGCCCGACATCGACGAGGGGCACATCGGCAGGGAGAAGTACGAGTGGCTGGAGGAAAGCCTCACGGGCGAGAGCTTCAAGATCGTTGCGCTGCACCACCATTTAATTCCAGTCCCGCTGACCGGGCGTGAGCGGAACATCCCGACGGATGCGGGCGACGTCCTCGAGCTGCTCGTGCGCTGCGGGACGAACCTCGTGCTCTGCGGACACAAGCACGTCCCTTGGGTCTGGGAGCTGAACGGAATGATTATCCTCCACGCCGGAACCGCATGCACGAACAGGATAAAGTGGAACATCCCTCAGTCCTTCAACCTCATCGAACTCGACGAGGGCGAGAAGGCAGTCAGAATACACAGGATATATTCGAGAGGGGGGCAGGAGCTGGTGATGGAAAAGAAATGGGGGAGCACTAAGGAGTGACCATTTTGGCTCCGATAACATCGGAAGCCTTCCATCTCACGGAGGGACTTATAGATGGCATGCGAGGGCGGAAGCTCCCTCCATGTCATTTCCCCTTTAATACCCGGCATTCGTTGACTTGTATGCGAATGTCGCCAAAACTCGGAGCTGCCCGTGACCTCTCGCTCGCAAGGAACTTCCACCGGAAGATGGAGTTTGCAGGGTGTGGCGGCTCCGCTCTCTTTCAGTGCATAAAATTCTGCCCTCAGGGCTCATTCGTTAGCTCCCATCGACGAATTTAACGATCGACGACAACCGCACCTCCCCTGCTGAAAGCTTATCCTCCATTCCCGCTGCTCGTATCAGCTTCTTCGAGCTGATGGTGCGGCTGCGAAATCCGACAACGGCAAACAACTCGTCTTCGAGATTACGCCGCTCCTCGCACGTACAAAGGGGCACTCAGTCCGATCCGCTACCCCTACTTCACATTTTCACGAAGCTCATAATCTTTTGCGCAAACTCCGCTGACGGCTTTGCGCCCTCGAAAAGCACCCGCCGCAGCTCGTCCTTAAAGCGCTCGTCTTCGTTCGCCGCCTTGAGTAT
>JAPHEE010000011.1:0-4768 GCA_029259545.1 Candidatus Alkanophaga volatiphilum | reverse complement strand
CCGCTCATCGGGAATATCCATGCATAGCCCATGAAGTCGAAGAAGTAGAAGTGGTTGTATTTCGGCCCCTCGTAACCATCAATGAATGCGACGGCGCACTTCGCAAGATCATCGGGCTTCCATTTCCCTCTTAGTCCGCTTCTCATCGCAATTCTCGACGACACGCCGTCAGCAGCAATGACGACGTCCGCCGTCATCTCCTTCAAGCCCTCCGCCGTCCGCACCTTCACGCCCACCACCTGCCCATCCTTAAAAATCACATCCTTAACCATGGATTTGTCAAACAGCGTCGCCCCGCAGTCCACCGCTGTGTCTCGTAAATACGCATCGTAAACTAAGCGATCCACGACGCAACCGCCCGGCTCCTTCCCGGTCTCGAGAACAAGCTTCGTGCCGTCCGCCGAAATAAAAGCTCTCGCGTAATACGTATTCTCTCTTATCTTTTCAGGCACGCCAAAGTCGTCATCCACGTGTCTCGGTAACCCTCCGCCGCAAGGCTTCCTCCAATTTGTATTACGCTCCACCAACGCGGTCTTCAGACCGCTCTTCGCGAGGATCTCGGCGGCTTTCGAACCGCCGGGCCCCGCTCCCGAAACTATCACGTCGAACCTCATCATATTTGGTCTATTCAAATGCAAAGCTAAAGACCTGCCGCCAAGCTTATATAAAACGCCGCCGAAACGGCAAGCAGGGGGAGCGAAGATGGGCAGCAAGCACCAGAAGAGAATCTCCGCGCCGAGGACGTGGAAGATAGAGCGCAAAACCCATTACTGGGCAGTGAAGCCCAGACCCGGACCGCACCCTAAGGACAGAAGTCTCCCCTTACTTATGATAGTCAGGGACGTCCTCAAGCTCGCCGACAACCGTAGAGAGGCGAAGAAGATCATCAAGGAGGGCAAGATACTCGTAGACCAGAGGGTTAGAAGGGACGAGAAGTTCCCGGTCGGGCTCTTCGACTCGGTCTCCATCCCCAACATGGATAAGCATTACAGGATGCTCATAGACAAGCACGGACGCCTCACCCTTTACGAGATAAGCGGCGAGGCGGCGGAGACGAAGCTCTGCAGGGTCAACAACAAAACGACGCTCAGAGGCGGCGTCGTACAGCTTAACATGCACGACGGCAGGAACCTCCTGCAGCCGGAGTCGCTCACCGTGAAGACCAAGGACTCGTTGCTGCTCTCACTGAAGGACAACCGCATCCTAGATCACTTCGCGTACGATAAGGGGAGCAAGGTCTTCATCGTCGGCGGGAAGCACGTCGGCGAGGTCGGCGAAATCGAAGAGATAATTACGGTAAGAAGCTCCGAGCCAAACATGGTCAGGGTGCGAAAACTTGGCGACGGCGAGACTTTCGAGACCATCGAGGCTTACGTGTTTGTCGTCGGCGAGGATAAAGTGGAGTTGCCCGAGGTTCTGAAGGCTGCGGGGTAAGTGGAGGTGGAGTGAATGAGCGTGGACGTTGCGACGGCGGTGGCGGCGGCGAGGAGAAAGCAGGAAAACCCGATGCGACGCGTCGAGATCGACAAGGTGGTCGTGAACATCGGCGTCGGGGAGAGCGGTGAGAAGCTGGCGAAGGCTGAGAAGGTGCTCACCATGATAACCGGGCAGAAGCCCCTCAAAACGCTCGCTAAGAAGACCATCCAGCCGTTCGGCATAAAGAAGGGCGAGCCAATCGGCGTTAAGGTCACGCTTCGTGGCAAGAAGGCAGAAGAATTCCTGAGAAAAGCCTTTAAAATACAAAACAAGTTCTTAGACTGGCAACTAGACGAGTTTGGGAACTTCTCGTTCGGCGTCGAGGAGCATATGGACTTCGGCGTCCCTTACGACCCGGATATCGGCATCTTCGGCATGGACATCTGCATCTCGTTCAAGCGTCCGGGCTTCCGTATTACCGAGCGTAAAATCCAGAAGAAGCGCCGCATTCCCAGCCGCCACAAAGTCACTAAGGCTGAAGTCATCGAATACCTGAAAAAAGAGTTCGGCGTCGAAGTCGTAAAGGAATTGTAGTAAAACTTGTCAAAAGGACAGCCATCCATGCCAAAGGGAAATATTTGAGGCTTAGTTTTGTCATAACTACCACTTTTTTCTAACTAGATATTATTTTCGAGTTACAGCGGAGCCCGATTTCACTTAACGTTCCGGGGATATGTGAAGTTTGCCGTAGGCAAGTTTGGGCGTAGCCGAAGGCGAAGCCACATATCTACCTGTTAAATGACCCGAAGGGCGAGGTGCGAAGTACCGCAATGCAAACTGTTGCAGGAAATTCCTGCCATCAATCTTTTACCTCCTCTATCAACATCCTCTCAAATTTAGGCTTGAGGTTTGGAATGTCTCTTTTTACAACTTCCCAAACTCTTTCAATTTTGACACCGAAATACGCATGTATGACTTTATCTCTCATTCCAGCCATACTTCTCCAAGGAATATCTGGATATTTCTTTCTCGTTTCCTCTGGTATATTTTTGACTGCCTCCCCAATAATTTCTATGGCTCTGATAACCGCATATACAGTTTTAGTATCTTTAACAAACTCATCATACGACATATCTTTTGTGAATTCCATGGCGTTAGTCATAGCCTCCAAAATGTCCTCTATGTAGTCGCCAATTTCTCTTTTCATACGTATACAACCTCACTTAAGATGCGTTTGCCAATCCTTGGTTTTAATGCGGATTTTTCAACCAAATCGACCTTTACCCCAAGCAAATCGCTGAGATAATTTTCTAATTCAACAAAATCTAAAAGACTAATCTCCGCATCAGGCTTAAATTCCACTAAAATATCAAGATCGCTTTCTTCTTTAGCTTCTCCTCTTAAATAAGAACCAAAAATGCCGATCTCTTTAATTTCATATTTTTCTTTCAGCTCTTTTTCGTGCTTTTTAAGAATTTCCTTTATCCTATCAAGCGATTTTTTCATTTTTTCGCCACCTATTATTTTATTTCATCCTCGTTTTTAAATCTTTTCAAAGCAACGGCGGGCATTTCACTTAACGTTCTGGGCATATCCGAAATTCCAAGCGAAGCGAGGAATTTGGACGGAGCGTTAGCGAAGGCGGATATGCTCCTGTTATACGCCGTGGACTTACCACAATTTTTAAATCACCCCGTATATCCTAAATAATTTTCCTAAATTTGAATTCTCTAAAACTTCTATAGGTACAGAGAATCTGTCTTTATATTTTTCTATCATGTTTTTGAGGTTCAAGGAACATTTTTTAGCCGTTAGAAAAATTACTGCGCAATATTTGTAGTGAACAAAAGGTCTTAATATCTGATAAATAAACTTTTCAGGCACTGTAGAAGATATTTCCCTCCCAGACTTTATTGGAAAACACACGTATAATGTCTGTCCACCAATTTGTATTGGAAGCTCAAAATCTGAAATTTCAGCGCCCGTATGGGGTCTTTGAGCTTCCATTTCTAATCTTCGTTTGACGTAATTGGGGATTTCACTACTTGTTTTGATTATTTTCACAAGAGCTTTTCTAATTTCGAAGTCACTCATATTATATAATTTAGACATATCGGATAAAGAAATATCTACTTCTTGAGCCTCCAAATATTTGGGAAATATTATCCTATAAATATCTTCAAAGTTTACTCTTTCAAATTTTACGGGAAAGTTGAAATGTAGTTTTTCATCATACTTATCTGAAAGATAATACGCTAGACATAATACCACTTGTGGCAATAGCTGTCTATCCACGTATCTGGTCTTTGAAAGTTTTTCTATAACTAAATTCGCTACACTATTGGAAATCCTTTTATCGATGTGATGTAGATTTATATACATCCAACAAAGATCTTTAAATGAGGCTTTTGAGTAGACATTAAGTAAAGCCTCTTTTATTTTTACCATAGCTGACTGGATAGAGCTGTTAGAAGGCACAAACTGCTCATTCCTTTCTAAATTTAAAAGAATATAAGTAAACAAGGAAGGACGTTTGTAAATTTCTCCGATATCACACTGATTAACGAACTCTGAGAGAAGATGAGAGATCTTTTTGCATAGGACAATGGAATCCTCTTTATAAGTCTTCCTATTAGTTCTTAAATATAAATTTAAGACTTTATTAGCTGTGCATAAATTATATAAAGTTACAATCCAGAGATGACGTAAATCTCTATTTCCAATCACTAGTTTATCACATTCTATCATATCTTTAATCCTATCAAAAAAACTATTAGTTAGGGAATCCTCCAAATTTTCATATGAATTATTTAAAATAGAGTTTAGAATGTTAACATGCATGATTTCCATATCGTAAATCGCCCAATTAATTTGTTGTTCAAGTTTAAGATAGTTGCCATACTTATAGGACAATAGAGATTGATACAAATTT
The DNA here is from genome assembly GCA_029259545.1 of Candidatus Alkanophaga volatiphilum. Taxonomy (GTDB): domain Archaea; phylum Halobacteriota; class Syntropharchaeia; order Alkanophagales; family B39-G2; genus Alkanophaga; species Alkanophaga volatiphilum. The sequence continues at coordinate 420 of JAPHEE010000011.1, read as the reverse complement.
CCAAAAAATGGGAATACGTGGTTTCTATTAGTTTTTCATATATATCAATAAACCTTTTGCGGAGGTATATATCATCAAGCGGCTCTATTCTATTCTCATACATCTGTAGAATCTCAAATATAGTAAATGCCACATTTGCGGGGTATCTTTTCTCTGTGAAACCATACAGTTTATCGAACATTTCTTGCGTATAGCTAACTAACTTCTGGACAAGTTCCTGAACCATTCCTTATCACCAACATATATGATTTTCCAAGTCCTTAAAAATGACTTGAAACCATTGCGATTGAATAGTTCAACGAATTTGCTTCTTGATAACCATATTGCGTCTATATATCTATTAGTTAAATTGCAAAATTTATTAAGCATGTAACTTCTCTTAAGATTAGATACATCTCTTAATCTGTCTACAACTATCAA
>JAPHEE010000010.1:45382-54939 GCA_029259545.1 Candidatus Alkanophaga volatiphilum | reverse complement strand
AAACACGTCTTCCTGAGAGGGTTAAGGAGGGGGAGAGGGTTTCGAGGAGGGAGGGCGTGCCTCCCGACGGGGCGGTGGTCGAGTCCCTCAGAATAGCCGACCCGCAAACGAAAGCCGAACTCCACGAGACAAAATGCTGCCGACAGCTTGTTCTAATTTTTTAAGAGCGTCCCTTGCTCCCGCCTCTCTCAACTCCACCGCACCCTCATCCTTTTTCAGCCTATCTTCCCTCTCCCTGATCATTCGCTCGACCTCTGAGGGCGAAGGACCTCCTTTAACGCTCCGCATCCTCACGTTCTCCTCCAAATCCAAAGCGTGACGCACCTCCTCAGCGGAAAGCCCTCGCTCGCTCAACTTCTCTCCTAAGATCTCAAGAGATAGTTCATCCAAAGCTCTAAGGGCGGTGTTGGCATCGGGAGTTACGTCAGCGACCTCTCCTCCGAATTTCTTTGAGAACGCCCCCACAATCTTGTGAGCTGTCCTGAAGGGCACTCCGGTCCCCCGCACGATAACATCAGCTAGTTCCGTGGCGGCGGTGAAGCCCCATGCCGCCTTCCTCCGCAGCTCCTCGACGTTGAAGGAGCAGCCCTCCAGCATGCCCCGCATCACGGATATCGAGGGCAAAGTCGCTCTCACCGCATTTAAAAGGTGCGGTGTCGCCTCCTGTAAGTCCCTGTTGTAAGAATAAGGAAGCGCCTTGCAGATTGCGAACGCTGCTGCCATGCAGCCGAGAACGGTTCCGCAACGCGCTCGCACAAGCTCTGCAAAGTCAGGATTCCGCTTCTGCGGCATTATTGAACTGAAGCTCGTGTATTCGTCCGGAAGCCTCACGAAACGGAACTCTGGCGCACTCCAGAGGATCAATTCCTCTGCAAGCCTGCTTAGGTCGGTCATCAGGATTGCGAACGCTGAAAGCGCTTCGAGCAGGAAGTCGCGGGTGCTGACGGCATCCATGGAGTTTTCAATGATGTCGTCGAAGCCTAAAAGCTCGCAGACCCGCTCCCTGCTTATTTCGAAGCCGGTGCCTGCGAGCGCTGCGGCTCCGAGCGGGCAGAGGTTCGTGCGGCGATAAGCGTCCAGAAGACGCTCAAAGTCACGGGAAAGGGCATCGAAGTGCGCTAAAAGGTGATGGGCGAGCGTCGTCGGCTGCGCATGCTGTAAGTGCGTAAATCCTGGCATTATTGTCGTCGTGTGCGCCGCTGCAAGTTTTAAGAGCGTCCGGCGAAGCCCATTGAGCTCTTTTAACATCTTCAGAAGCTCTTCTCTGAGTGCCAGCCTTATACACGTCGCAACCTCGTCATTCCGAGACCGTGCGGTGTGCATGCGTCCTCCGACTTCACCCACAAGCTTAATAAGTGTTGCCTCGATGGCAGTATGCAAATCCTCGTACTCTTCTAACTTTATGGCGGCAACCCCACCTCTCTCTATTTCCTGTAAACCCTTTAAAATCGCGACGGCGTCTTCCTCGCGTATAATCCCCTGCTCGCACAGCATCACGACGTGCGCCTTGTCCACAAGGATGTCAGCATTGAAAAGCCACCTGTCCGCCTCGGGCGACCTTAAATACTCCATGTTTATATGTGCGCTCGGAATAATAAGATTCATCAGGCTGCCCGCAAGGTTTAAAAGTGAGTAAGGGGATTAACCTAACTCAGAGTTAGGAGGAAGGGAAATGCCAGAGAAGCCGCATCTGAATTTGGCAATGATAGGACACGTGGACCATGGTAAGTCCACGCTCACCGGCAGGCTCCTCTACGAGACGGGCGCCGTGGATGAGCATACCATCGAGCAATACAGGAAAGAGGCGGAGGCGAAAGGCAAAGCCACTTTCGAGTTCGCATGGATACTGGACAGACTGAAAGAAGAGCGGGAGCGGGGGCTGACGATAGACATTGCGCACCAGAAGTTCGAGACCGACAAGTATTACTTTACGATCGTAGACTGCCCGGGACACAAGGACTTCGTGAAGAACATGATCACCGGGACGTCGCAGGCGGACGCTGCGGTTCTCGTCGTCGACGCCAAGGACGGCGTCATGGAGCAAACGAAAGAGCACATATTCCTAGCGAGGACGCTCGGCGTGAATCAAGTGATCGTCGCCATAAACAAGATGGATGCCGTCAACTACAGCAAGGAGCGATTCGAGGAGGTAAAGAAGGACGTAGAAGAGCTGCTGAAGCTCGTGGGCTTTAAGTCCGAGAACATCATCTTCGTGCCTGTTTCCGCATATCACGGCGATAATGTGACGAAGAAAAGCGACAAGATGCCGTGGTGGGATGGTCCCACGTTCATCGAGGCGCTTAACATGCTCAGAGAGCCGGAGAAGCCCATAGATCTGCCACTCAGGATCCCGGTGCAGGATGTCTTTTCGATAACCGGCGTCGGCACGGTTCCAGTCGGCAGGGTCGAAACAGGACGCCTCCGCAAGGGTGACAAGGTCATATTTAACCCGCCCGGCAAGGTCGGCGAGGTCAAGTCCATCGAGATGCATCATGAGCCCATTGAGGAAGCCATTCCCGGTGACAACATCGGTTGGAACGTCCGCGGCATTGCAAAGACCGAAATACGACGTGGCGACGTCTGCGGACACCCCGATAAACCACCGACCGTCGCAGAAGAGTTCACCGCCCAGATAGTCGTGCTACAGCACCCATCTGCTATCGCCCCTGGCTACACGCCCGTCTTCCACGCCCACACCGCTCAGGTCGCTTGCAGGATCACTGAAATTCTGAAGAAGCTTGATCCACGCACCGGTCAAGTCATCGAAGAGAACCCCCCGTTCATCAAGACCGGCGATGCCGCTATCATACGAGTGAAGCCCACAAGACCGTTAGTCATCGAGCGAGTTAAGGAAATTCCACAGCTTGGCAGGTTTGCCATCCGGGATATGGGCATGACCATTGCCGCAGGCGTGGTTATAGACATAAAGGAAAAGAAAGTTGCAGCTTAATTTAGGTTGAGCAAATGCCGCAGCGAGCGCGTATAAAGCTCTCCAGCACGGATCATCGAAAGCTTGACGAGATATGTAAGCAAGTGCGCAAAATAGCGGAGACTACCGGTGTCCGCATTTCAGGCCCTATCCCGCTGCCGACGAAGCGGCTTGTCGTGCCAGTTCGCAAGAGCCCGGACGGCGAGGGCACTGCCACTTGGGAACACTGGGAAATGCGCATACATAAACGGCTCATAGATATTGATGCAGATGAGCGAGCACTCCGGCAGCTAATGAAAATACCTATACCCAAGGATGTGCATATAGAGATAGTGCTGAAGGGCTAATCCTATTTTTTATCCAACTTCCTGAGTATCTCATCAGCTGCAGAATATGGATCCATCTTTTTTTCAACAACACACTTTACTATCCTATCAAGCTCGCCACTATTTTCCAATTCTCTTATCAACTTGTCCATGAGTTTACTCCTTACTATTTCCAAAATCCTCACCTTGCTCCTCTTATAATGCATTTTTTCTATCCTGTCCGTCTCACAAATGTAGGCTCTATGCCTTTCTATTGCATCAAGCAGCTCTTTTATCCCCACGCCTTTAGTAGCAACTGTCTTTATTATCGGAGGGCGCCAGTCCCCTTTGTCGCTCAAATCAAGCATCATCTGCAGCGCCATGACCGTCGCCTCTACATTTTCCAAATCCGCCTTGTTTACGACGAAAATGTCAGCAATTTCGAGGATGCCTGCCTTTATCGCCTGAATCTCATCGCCCATGTCCGGCGTTACGACGACGATCGAAGTGTAAGCGGCATCTACGATGTCTACCTCAGCTTGACCTGTGCCGACGGTCTCCACGATCACGAAGTCCTTACCGAAAGCATCAAGCAGGGCGATGGCGTCATATGCAGCTCTCGAGAGCCCGCCGAGCGAGCCGCGGGTGCTCATGCTTCTGATGAAAACGCCCTCGTCGGTGCTTTTGCTCAGCATTCTGATGCGGTCGCCGAGGATGGCGCCGCCGGTGAACGGGCTCGTTGGATCTATCGCAATGATCCCAACGGTTTTGCCGCGAGTTCGTAACTCGCCAGTGAGCTTGTCGACAAGTGTGCTCTTCCCTGAGCCAGGAGAGCCGGTGATACCTATGACGTAAGCATTACCAGTGTAAGGGTAGATCAGGCTCATTATCCTGTCTCTGAGCCGTGGGCGGTTTTCGACAAGCGTGATAAGCCTTGCTAACGCCCTTCTGTCACCCCTCAGAAGCGAAGCCACGAGCACACTCACGTCATCCTCGTCCATAATTCCCTCCTTCTAACGTTTTCGTATTTCTCCAACACGCTGCCTTATAAATTCAACAATCTTGTCGGTGGGTGTCCCCGGTCCAAAAATCTCAGCGACGCCCATTTCTTTGAGCTTCTCCTCATCAACCTTTGGGATTATACCGCCAACGAGAACTATCTTGTCTTCCACTCCATTCTCCTTAAGCAGCTCCAGTACTCTCGGAACCAACGCCATGTGCGCACCCGAAAGGATGCTAAGCCCGATGACATCCACGTCTTCCTGAATCGCGGTCTCGACGATCTGCTCAGGAGTGTTCCGCAACCCCATATAAATAACCTCCATGCCTGCATCCCGCAGCGCACGAGCCACGATTTTTGCACCCCTGTCGTGCCCATCCAGGCCAGGCTTTGCTATTATGACCCTTATTTTCTTTTCCTCTTCCATCCGCCCACGCCCCCGTATCTCGTAATGCCATACGCTCCTGCTCACTAAAAATACAGCAGATAAGTTATTTATACATGTTCCATTGTATCTCATGTTGGGTAATGATACCCAAGCGGCGGCGAGCCGCTAAACCCTGTTAAAAAGGTGCCAGGGTGGCAGAGTGGACCAATGCGGTGGCCTCGAGGCGGCGACGGGAAAGCCACTGTCCCGTCCGGGACGCTTGGGTTCGAATCCCAACCCTGGCGCCATGCCGGGGTGAGGTAGGGGTTATCCCTTGGGACTGTGGCCTCGCGTGCCGAGGCGAGACGGACATCCCAAGACCCGAGTTCAAGTCTCGGCCCCGGCCTCTGCTTTGTAATCTTACCGTTTGATCGGTGCATGCCGGTTACTTCCGACATGTATTTACCTTGTCGGCTGGAATCTGATCGGATGAGATATACCGTATCCGATGAGACGAAAGCGTTCTGGGAAGGACTGCGGCGGCATAAGTTGCTTGCGCCAAGGTGCAAGCGCTGTGGCGAAATCTTTTTCCCGCCAAGGTCGCACTGCCCAAGCTGCCTCAGCCGGGAGAAAGATTGGACGGAGCTTAGTGGCGAAGGCACGCTTTACAGCTGGACAGAAGTTAGAATCGGTGGTGAGCCCTTTGTGCTTGGCGTCGTGGAGCTTGCAGAAGGCGTCGGACGTATGATTTCGAAAATAGATGCAAAGCCGGAAGAGCTGTCCATAGGGATGAAATTGAAAGTAGCATACGAGGACGTCGCTGACGACCTCACGCTCTTCGTCTGGAGACCGACCCAAAAGTTTAAATAGGAGGGTGGAGAAAAGCTTCTTGAGCCGCCGTAGCTCAGTTGGTAGAGCGTCCGGCTGTTAGCGTTGTCACGCCCTGTGGCGTCGTGTCATACGGCAGAGACCGGACGGTCACAGGTTCGAGTCCTGTCGGCGGCGTCACCTCTCCCTTGGAGGGATAAAACATGCGTACCATAACTCGAATATTCTTGGGTTTGGGGGGACTCCTGTTCATCGTGGACGGCGTGCTGAAACTCTACAACCCGAACTTCGTGGTTCCGGTCGTCAACCAGACGCTGCCTTGCGGACTTGCCCTCCTCATAGTAGGACTTGGCATATTGCTGCTCGCCGCAGAAAGATGATGACCTTTTTATTTTTCCCTTTACTAAGCTTCATGACCCCTGTTGGCATCATTTCCGCATCCAACTTTGTTCACTAAGTTTAACGTCCGTTGCTCGACGGGCGAGGAGTCCCGGCAAATTGCCAAGCTTGCTAGCAATTCGCTCGACTTCTCCATAGCACAATTCATTATTTCTGTACGTCAAGCATTGCAACCCGCTCAAGGACGAGCAATCCGAGTTTCTCTTCACCAACCGCTTCCAGCTCGGCATCTGTTATTCCAAAAAACTTCATTAAGGACTCTTTTTTCCTTTTTGAAAGTTCGAGGACATCATCATCACGCTCCAAGATCTCCAAAATTTCATCCCTCGCAAGCTCGATGTTTTTCGAGTCTCCTACAAGCGTCACCGCAACCTCTTTCGTGTTTTCAGAAACGCCCATCTCTAGAGCTTTACTGACATGTCGTCGCCCTGCCGCATACAGCAAAATCTCGACGCTGAAGTCCTTGGCTATACATTTCCCCCGCCGCCTTGCCCTTAAAGCTTTTTCAACAGCAACCCTCAGATGCTCGGCGCCCGCAACTTTCGAGGCGTCGAAAACTTGGATAGCGACATTATACCGCCTTGCAATACTTTTTAAACGTGAAAGGAAAGAGTCTACATCCTTTATTTCTGTTCTACCCCCGATGATTTCGCAGGTCTCCGCCTCTCCCATCGACTCCACGGCGGTCAGCGTGAAATTAAAATTGCGGCATAGCCCACGACGGCGGAGCGGTCGCCGGTGATGTCGCCACTCGTAGCATATTTCACAAGCTCGCCGCTTTTTGCCCCGAGCGCCTTCGTTGCATAAAGCATAGCGCCGATGGGTCCGACGCCGCAGGCACTCACGTTCCGCTCGTAAATTCGGCGATAGAAATCGTTGACATCGAGACGTGTGATGGCGTCGATGGCATAAAGGTCGTTGCTTCTTGCAACATTGTCCGGCTCGTAATGCGTAAAGTCTGAGGACGCGAGCACCACGATCTTGCGACGGAGCTTTGCGGCAGCTTCTACGATCTCACTAGCGACGTCGTTCGCTGTCTCAGCGTCGCTCAGCGCCATGCATATCGGCACGAACTTGAAATCGCCGAAAATGAACTGTAAGAAGGGTAGCTGCACTTCTATAGAGTGCTCGTAGCGGTGGGCGGTCTCATCCACATCTATTATGTGGCGGGGCAATGCGTCCACGAACTCAACATCCACCTCAACTGCGCCGAGCGGCGTGCTCCAAGTGTCCCGTGAGGCTGCGACCGCTGACCCCGCGAGGTGATGATTCGGGCCCAGTATGACAAAAGTATCCGCTTTCGGAAGCCTTGCATAAGCGTGAGCGGCAACCCTTCCAGAATACATGTAGCCAGCGTGCGGGACAACTGCCCCGACCACCTTTTCGTCCTCATTTCTTGCTATGCCTGAAAAACAACTCTCCAACCTTCTGAGAAGGGCTTCCCTCGTGCCCTCATAAAACTGTCCTGCTACTGCTGCCCTCCTCATCTCGCATCACAGCTCACAACTTAGCCTCAAAATCCTCAACGGTGTAATTAAAGACAAATTCCTCCTCCCTCCCCTCCCTACGCAATCGTTCCCTGATAAGCTCCCTGGCGAGCAGCCAGTATATCATCGCAAGAGCCTTCCTACCCTTGTTGTTAGTCGGGATTACGAGATCGACGTTTGCAGTCGAATTATTCGAATCGCAGAGCGCCACGATCGGGATGCCGGCGCTCACACCCTCACGGACTGCTTGCTCATCACTTATGGGGTCTGTGACTATCAAGACCTCAGGCTCACAGTATATCCGCAGCGAGGGGTTCGTGAGAGTCCCAGGCACAAAACGCCCAACTATAGCTTTTGCGCCCGTTGCCTCTGCAAACTTCGACGCAGGTCTCTGCCCGTATTGCCGGGCGGCTACCACCAGAATCGTAGAGGGTTCGTAATTTGCAAGGAATCTTGCAGCAATCCGCACACGCTCATCCGTCATCCTGATGTTCAGCAGATAGAGCCCGTCAGGACGCACTTGATATATGAAACGCATCATATCCCCTGTCTTCTGCTGCGTCCCGATGTGCACACCACTAGCCAAATACTCGCTCACGGGCACCAGCGTCTCATCCGTCTTTGTTTCTGCTTTCCCCTCCATCTCAACCACGCACTTGGACGTAATGCCGCCGAAGCAATCCACTGAGACCAACATGACCTCACGGCGGCTCCATGCGAGGATTGCTCAGTCGCTTGGCTTCACGCCGAAAGGGGAGTTCGTCGAACGTATGCGAGCCGCCCGCCCTGCGTCCCGCTCCACCCGCCCTTCACGGCAGACGGCTTCATGCGGGAGTTGAGGGCACGCTCACGAGCGCCCCATCCATCGGACTCTTTATCCGATGGGCTATCGTTTGCTCCTCCCTTCCCAAGGGCGTCATCGGAAACATTCCATCCTTCTGTAAAGATTCAAAGTATTTAAAACTACCGCCAAAGCCCACCACCCATTGCGTATCCCCCTGAAAGGCAGGGTTTGCAAGCAACGATTTGCGAACATTCTCGCTTCTGAAGACGGTGAATCAACGGGCAAAAACTTAAATAACTCTTCATGTCCCACTGTAGATAAGTGTAAGAGTGTGGAGGTTGTTTATGAGCGAAGAAATAAATACGGAGGGGCTCCGTGAGGTTATTCAAGTAGTGGTGATCCCAGACAGGCTTCTCGGAGACGAAACTACCGGGAAACTGCTTGAGAGGTTGAGGAAGGTCGAAGGTATAAAGGGAATAATCCTTCAAGGACCGTATTACGCAAGAAGGAAGATAAAAGTGGGCGATCAGTCCTTCGAGACGACGGTGAAGGTCGGTAAGATTTTCATTGAGGTCGAAGACGAGAGCCTCATGGAAGAAATAGCAGAAGTGTGCCGTAACGTTCTACCCTTCGGCTTCTATACGCATATAAATAGGTATTATGCGAAGCCTGTCAGCGAACATCTGCAAAAGAAGCCGGTAGTTAAGGATCTGGGCGTCATCAAAAGGGAATAAAGAATGTGGTACGCTTCGAGCATGAAGTCGTACTCAGTTTTTACTACTTGTAGTGCTGAAATCTACTTTCAGTCGCTAAGAAGGCTCCGTCCGACGCGGGGATGAACTGGAGTGAGGCTGGTAGGAGTAGTTATTTTTTATAGCTAAAAATGTATGAAACGAGCCCAGGGCTCATGCTCGGGGGCTTTGTGCTGAGCCGGCGGGGAGCGCAGCTTTGTGCTGCCCACCCCCATCCGCCGGTGGAAGCCCCTTGCTAAGCGAGGAGGGCACTCCATGAAGGTCTTGATCGTGTACGACACTTGGGGTGGTAACACCGAGAAGATGGCTAAGGCTGTCGGCGAGGGCGCCCGCGCCGCCGGCGCAGATGTCGAGGTGAAAAGCGTGAAGGAGGCGACGCTTTCCGATTTAGAGGCGGCAGACGCCATTATCTTGGGGTCGCCGACGCACTTCGGCACGATGTCCGATGGCATGAAAAAGTTCATTAACGACTCCGTGAAAATACGGGGGAAGCTTGTAGACAAAATAGGGGCGGCATTCACGTCCTCAGGACATCCATTCGGTGGCAATGAGACGACACTCCTCTCGTTACTGCAAGCAATGCTCATCCACGGCATGCTCGTCGTCGGCGATCCCTTGGAGACCGGCGGGCATTACGGCGCCGTTGCCGTCGGGACACCTGATGAGAAAGCCCTAGAAGACTGCAGGAAACTCGGTAAGAGAGTAG
>JAPHEE010000010.1:0-45111 GCA_029259545.1 Candidatus Alkanophaga volatiphilum | reverse complement strand
CACACTATGGCGTGTGTTGTGAATTCTAAAAGCGTGGGGCACCGTGGTGCAACACTCCTTATAACGAGTCAGGTGCTTTGCTCTTTTCCCTTCAATTTCAATGTTATTTTCTTTTTGGGCTTTTTCTCCACCTCGCCGCTCTCGACGCCGAGAAGCTTCCTAGCAGCCCGCACGAGGGCGTTCCGCATGAAGCGGGTGAAGTCGAAGACGTCTTCTATTGGGATGTCCTCGTCGGCGACCTCCCGCCCGTAGAGCACCCGTAGCTCGTTCTCGAACTCCGGCTCGTAAAGCTGCAGGAAGAAGAAGATGCGAAGGTAAGATAGCGGGCGGAACATGATGCACCACTCCGTCGCATCGTCGAGAGCGGCGTCCACAAGCTCGCCCCCCGCAAGCTCCGCCAGTTTCTCAGCCCTGTCTTTTTTTATGCTCCAGAGGATTTCAGCGCCTTCTACCATCATGCGTTTAAGCTGCTCGTTCATGTACCAGCCGCCTTTCATCTCGTCTATCGGCATCAGTTCGCTCAGCTTCACACTCCTCATCCTTCACACCTCACAATTCCACCTCGTTCTTCCACTTCTCGTAAGCACTCTCGAAACCATTTTCTTTCAGCACGAGGTCGATAAATTTTATATGCTCGCTGACGAGCCGCCGCACGACGTCATCAGACACCTTTTCTCCGTACAGAATCTCACGCCGTAGCCTCGCCGCCAAAATATCCAAGGGCTTGCGTGAGTTTTCGATGCTTATTACGCTTATCTCAAACCCCTCACTTTTAAGGTATTCAATGATGTCTTCGGAGAGGTTCAGGCAGACGTCACCGTCCTCCGCCATCCATGCTATATACTTGCCTTCTTTCTTCGAAAACTCAGCCCCAAGGAGTATGTAGTCAGCTAGTATCCTCCGCCACTCCTCCACGTCTATGCCCCTTATCTTCGAGCGGAACGTCTCCAGCAGGATATCATCCATGAGCTTAAGCTTCAGGTCGTGGTGTCGCGGGTGCTCATAGCAGTAGACCTCGCAGTCTAAGTTCCGCAGTCCCTCAAAGAGGTACTTGCTTGCTTCATACGTACGCGTCTCTCCAGGCTTCATAATGCCACGGGTCGCCATCTCTGATAGGACTTGCTCATAGTCCCATTCGCCTCTCACCATTCGCCTCACAAATTCCTCATGCCCAGCCGGTAAGTCCAGAAAGATATTCTTGAAGCCTCGCAACTCCCTTAGCTGCTGTGCCGCCCTCATTAGAGCGCTACTCGTCTTCACCGTGTTTATCGTCACAAGCCTCGGGTCGTCCATCTTTTAATTTTGGCACTCCTCGTATATGTCGCTTGTCTCGTCTCACAATCAGCCGCCGAGCAACAAGCGTAAAATTCACACGGGGCACTCGTAGGCATCACCATTGTCAAAGCAGAAATGCACCTTTTGAAAGCTTTTACGCAGCTCTGCAACCTCCATCCTTACCTCTCTTGGCTCCTTTCCGTCCATCAAGACTTTTCGCATCAGCGTTGCGATCTCTTTCATCTCTGAAGGACCCATACCGAGCCTCGTGAGTTCTTGAACGCCAAGCCTCAGCCCCGAAGGCGTCTGCGGCTCCCTGTCCCACGGTAACATGTTTTTATTTGCGATGATGTTTGCCTTCTCGAGAGTTTTCGCTACGAGGTCGCCGCCGCCGAGCGTTGAGACATCCATGACGACCTGATGCGACTCGGTGAAGCCCCTGTGCTCGCAGAGGACGTTAAAACCTTCCTCGTATAACGCCTGAGCCAGCACTTTCGCGTTTTCGATGGTCGCTTTCGCATACTCCCTGCCGAACGCTAGCATTTCGGCAAGCGTCACCGCCAAACCCGCGACGTGGTGCAAGTGGTGGTTGCTGACAGTGCCGGGGAACACAGCGGCGTCTATCTGCTCCTTAAGCTCCTCCTTGCAGAGAATGAGCGCGCCTTGCGGTCCTGGAAATGTCTTATGCGTGCTCCCGGTGACGACATCCGCACCTTCTCTCAGCGGATCTTGAAAGAAGCCGCCCGCTATCAAGCCGAGAACGTGCGATGCGTCGTAAACTATCCTTGCGCCGACCTCATCCGCCGCCTCCCTGGCATCGGCAACCGGATGCGGAAACAGAAATAAGCTGCCGCCGAAAACTATAATCTTCGGTTTTTCCACCCTGATGACCCGAATCATCTTGTCGGCGTCTATGTTCATCTCCTTTGGATCAAAGGGGTGCTCCACGACCTTAAAGCCGCGCAAGCCGGCAGCGGAGTATTTAGAATAACTGATGTGTCCACCATTAGGGATAGAGAGCGCCATGACCTTGTCGAAAGGCTCCCCTAGGGCGAAGAACGCCGCAATATTAGCAAGGACGCCGGAGACGGGCTTTAAATTTACATGCTCCGCTCTGAACAACCTTCTTGCAAGCTCAATCGCCCTCGCCTCGATGATGTCGATGAACTCACAGCCTTGGTAAAAGCGATTTCCAACGTCGCCCTCAGCATACCTGTGCGAAAGGTCGCTAGCTAAGAGTCGGCGGACGGTCACACTAGTGATGTTCTCGCTGGCTATCATTGGTAAGCAGTCCCGGTAAAGTTCATGATGTCTCCTTACCGCTTCTAAGACGGTGGCTACCTCCTCCCTCTCGCTCATCCGTCAGCCGCCCCTTAGGTGCTCCGGTTTATAGGTTTTACGGTTGTCGGCTCGAAGCCAGACGCACTTCCCTCGCAAGCTCCTCCACCCGCTTCGATAACTCCTCCACGGGGAGCACCCGCTCGACCCTTGCCCACGTTTTCCCATCGGCGGAAAGCACCTCCGCAAGCACCTCCATCCTCGATGGCGGCTTAAACCTCGCAAAGACGCCTATCGGCACTCTACAGCCGCCGCCTAGCTCCCTCAGAATTTTACGCTCGACTTCAGCCTCCATTCTCGTAGTAGCGTCGTCAAGCAGCTCCTTTAGAATTGCCGACTCCTTACTACCCTTTTTCGTAACTACTGCTATGATGCCTTGATTTGCAGCAGGCACAAAGTCCTTGAGAGGAAGCCTTTCAAAAAACAAACCGTTCTTTAGCTCGCCCTCACAACGTGCATCTTCTTCGATGAGGTTCAGGCGATGCAGCCCTACCTCCGCCACGATAATACCGTCGTAAAGCCCGTCCTTGAGCTTTCGCAGCCTCGTGTTCAGGTTGCCTCGCAGCTCTTTAATAACGATGTCGTTGCGAAAGCGCAACATTTGGGCTCGGCGGCGGACGCTCGACGTGCCGACAACGTCTCCTTCCTTTAAATCTTTTAATCTCTGCCCTCGGCTCACGAAGGCCTCATAAGGTTCTTCCCTCGGCAAGACCGCCGAAATCTCAAGACCGGCGCGCATGCTCGACGGTATGTCTTTAAGGCTGTGCACCGCCGCATCTATCCTGCCTTTCAGCAGGTACTCATCAAGCTCTTTGACGAAGACGCCGAACTCCTTGAGTTTCTGTAAGGGCTCCCTATGCATGTCGCCGCTCGTCCTCACGATCTTAAGCTCGACGTCAAAGCCCTCTCGCTCAAGAGCCGCACGCACGACGTTTGCCTGCGCCACTGCGAGCGGGCTACCTCTTGTCCCCAACCTGAATTTGTTCATCTATAACCCTATTCGTTCTAAGGTGAGCTACTCCACGGCTAAGCCGGGAGCTTCACTTTAAGCCTCTCCACTCCGCCTTATAGCACCGCTCGGAGCTTCACGACGTTCGGGCTGCTCACCGCAGCCTACCCGCAGGCTATACCCGCAGCCTCGCTAATGGCAAAATTGCAAAATGAATATATGAAACTAACGGCGATCCATCCCATGTTAAACATAAGCTTTCTCCCGCCGAAATCTTGTAAACAGTTCGATGCTTAACACTAGCGGACCCGGCGGGATTCGAACCCGCGATCCCCGGCTTAGAAGGCCGGTGCTTTGTCCTGGCTAAGCTACGGGCCCTTGTTTTAGGTTCCCAATTATTGGTTTAAAAGAATAGCGACGCTGATCCTTTTCGCAAAGAAGGAGGCAGCAACATACAGCGTTGTATTCATAGCATAAATTCCTAACAAGCGACTTGTGATCCGCCCCTATGAGTAAGCGAGCCAATGATCGGCTCGGCGATGAGGGTGCGAGCGACGTGCCGGGGCGGTCGGCGATGCGCCCCGCAGCCGCCGAGGATGCACCGTGTGAAACTCTGCCACGACGCTACTACCTGTCCCAGTACTACGTCGGCTTCATCGGCGAGCGCGGACGCAACGCCGCTACCAGATGTTCAAGATAAACCAGTCCACGATACGATCGAGGAAATTATAACTGAAGTTGAAGCGCACGAACGGACGCCTGTAGCGGTGGTTGCGGGTGGGCGCCCAGAAGATCAATTTGTGCAGCCCCGTACTGTTGATGAGTTCTAAGAGGAAGCACGCCCACAGCGAGTAATAACGACCAGATGTCAGGCGGGCGGAGCGGGCGGCATTCTTCAGCGCCAATGGTCTCGCCGTAGACGGCGTGTCCGTTTTTGAGGCGGAGCGGGCGTATCATGAGAGGATACGGGATCTTCTTACGCGTGTTCCTCGAGAGCACCTTCCACTCGCCCATGCCGCGGTTCTGGTGCCGCATCCTGAACACGAGCCGCGTGATGCTGTTCTGGTGGTCGCCTTGTGAGTCGTTACTTAGTATTAAAGAGAGGAGAGTCGGGCACACGAGGCTGCCGAGCCACCGCACCTTGCAGCTCTCCTTCATGTCCCGTCGTACGTGCGCCCTATGCCACCGCCGCTCGAACCATATAGGATAAAGTTCCTCCTCCCAGTAGTCACCACGCAGCTTTAACTCTTGACGCGGCTCTCCACAAACGTGTGTCCACCATGGCTTCACACTCACGAAATATATACGCTTATCCCTGAGCAGAGGGTGCTTCGCTATGACCATGTCTCGCAGCATTATTAAGTTCTCTTTAGCCCCCAGATACTCGATGATGCGTCCTTGCTCCTTCAACGCCTTCCTATAAAGACGCTCCCTCGGCATTTTGAGCGCCGCCTTCTCCGCCTTTATCTGGGCGGGGTACTTCTTTATCGCCTCCTTTATGAGGCGCTGCATCTTTCGCATCAACTGGCGACGCTCACGTTTCGTCTCTTTTATCCTTGCCTTTTCCCTCTCTATCTCTCCCTCCAGCTCCGAAAGGTCGCTTATTAACCTGAAGGTGACCTTGCCTTCAGGGTGCAATGGCTGGAACATGAGTTCTTCATCGCCAGGCTTCGGCAAATATGTGACCCTATTGAAAAGCTCGCCCACAGCCAGCCGCTCCCTTGCTCTCGCGTCCTTCCTCAGCCTCCTTATCTCCTGCTTTAACTCCCAAACGTTCAGATACCGCTCGGGCCATCGGACTTCGACGAGCCGCCTGTACGGCCAGTAGTCGGCTTTCGCCGCTTCGAGCTCCGCCCTCCTCAGACTCAAAAGCGTCGGCTCCTTTAAAACCTTCTTTAAGGCTTTTAGCCTCTTGATCTTCGCCCGGCGCCACTTTTTCTCCTCCCAGAGCTCGAAGATCCTCTCGTCGTTGCACGGCGGCTTCGACTGTATGCAGTGGTTGAGCGCTGCTGCTACCACAACAGTGTTCGAGCCCCAAATGGTGTCCTCAAACCGCCAAAAGGCGCCATCGAAGTGGAATGCAAAATGCCCTAAGAGAGTGTAATTTGTATACGCGACGGACGTGAAGTGTTCAAGCGTGGGCACGTGGTAGTCGGTGCCACATTCGCATTCCAGCCTGTCGTGTTGATTATACAGGGGGGCGCAAATAACGGCTCTCTCACCCTTCGACCTGGGGTATTGCCCGAGCGTGGTGAACACGCCGACGCTACCATCCAACCAGTGGAACCACGGGAGTATCGTCCTATTCTTCCTGCCGGCGTGTCTATGAAGGAAACCACAAAGCTTCTCCCGAGGATGCTTATTGATAATCTCGTCGATGGTGTTGAAAACCGCTATATCTATTTGTTCACACCTCGCCGGTATCTTGTCCGGGAGGTTGTAGCCCCAGCACGGCGACAGCCCCAACTCCCTGTACATCCAGTCTTCGTACCCCTTAACTATTTGCATCTCACTTTTATTTTTACTCATTATTTATTAACATTTTCTCCCACCGACCGACATAACCCCTCAGAGGGCGAAAGGTGCGCCGCTCGCAGGCTCGGACGCCGCCAGTGTTTTATCACCGCAAGCCCAACTTTGAAGAGAACAGATGCTAATAGCTCGTTGTAGTTATGAGAGCAGTAGTCCACAGCTCTGAGATTGAAGGAGAAGTGTTCGCGCCGCCGTCGAAAAGTTACACGCACCGAGCGATAGCGATTGCAGCGCTTTCCAAACGATCCAAGCGATGCGAAGTCCTTTTTCCGCTACTCTCTGGCGACACGAAGGCTACGATGAAAGCCGCTGCAGCATTCGGCGCTGCTTTAGAGCTTAAAGATTCGGAAAAGCTCGTCGTCCGTGGCACGCACCCGAGGACGCCCGATGATGTGATAAACGCCGAAAACTCCGGGACGACGCTCAGGATATTCACGGCGGTGGCGGCTCTCTGCGACGGGATCACAGTTTTGACTGGAGATGCATCTTTACGGCGACGCCCGAATGCTCCGCTCTTAAAATCGCTGAACGAGCTTGGCGCCAAGGCGCTATCGACGAAGGGCGATGGCACCGCTCCTCTAATAGTTAAAGGCAAGCTCAAAGGAGGATGCACGGAAATAGACGCAAGCATTAGCTCGCAGTTCGTCTCAGCCCTTCTCATCGCGGCGCCGCTCGCCGAGAATCCTGTGGAAATAGTCGTCAGCAGGCTGAGCTCCGAACCTTATGTCAACATCACGCTCGACGTTATGAAAAAGGCGAATGTTGTCGTGTATCGTAGAAAGAGTGGTGAAAAGGAGGTCTTTGAGGTGGAGCCGCAAAGCTACGACCTTCGCCGCTTCATGGTACCCGGCGACTTTTCCTCCGCCGCCTACATCCTCGCAGCCGCCGTCGTGAGCTCGGCACGACACGGCGTCGGCAGGGTTTGCGTTAGGAACCTGTTTCCGTCGGCGCAGGGCGATGCGAAAATTTTAGAGATCTTAGAAGAGATGGGTGTGGACGTGCAATGGAACAAAGAAAAAGGCGTTGTATGCGTGGAGAGCGGCGGGCGATTGCGAGGGGTCAGAGTGGATGCTAGGAACATTCCAGACCTAGTGCCAACCATCGCAGTTCTGGGCGCCGTCGCTGAGGGCGTCACCGAGATAACGAACGCTGCCCACTTGCGGCATAAAGAGACGGACAGGCTGAGAGCCACAGCAGAGGAACTCTCAAAAATGGGTGCAAAGATAGAGGAAAAGAGCGGCGGCTTGGTTGTCGAGGGCGGCACGCTTCACGGCGCAGTCGTCGATTCAAGGGGCGACCACAGGATGGCAATGGCGTTGACCATTGCAGGACTCGCCGCCGACGGCACTACCGTCGTCGAAGGTGCTGAGTGCGTTTCCATTTCTTATCCGTCGTTCTTTGAGGATTTAAAAAAATTAAAAGCTGAAGTGAGCCTCTCCCGACTGGAGGCGGAGCTTCTTTAAGCCTCTCCGCTCCGCCCTAGAGCACCGCTCGGAGCCTCACGACGGCGAGCGGCTCACCGCAGCCCGCCGGAGCCTTAGCCAGCCTCGCCTCGGGGGCTTTCTTAGCGACATTTTGTAAAGCCTGAGCTCAAAAAGGAGCGGAAGGAGAGGAAGGCTCTCGGCAAGGTGGTCATCGGCGTCGTGCAGTTCGACGTGCACGACATCGGGAAAACGATCGTGCGGACGATGCTCGAAGCCAGTGGCTTCGAATGCATAGACCTCGGGGGACGTGCCGACTGAGGAGTTCGTACGGGCGGTGCGGGAGGAAAAGCCCGCTGGGACTTAGCGCCCTGATGACGACGACAATGCCACAACAGAGGGTTATCGAGGCGTTGAAAGAGGCGGGGCTCCGGGATAGTGTCAAGGTTATGGTCGGCGGCGCCCCGGTGTCGAGGGAGTGGGCGGAGCGTATCGGAGCGGACGGCTACGGCGAAGACGCCATAGAGGCTGTTGCCGAGGCAAAAAAGCTGTTAGGCATAAAGGAAGATTTTGAGCTAAAGCTATGAGGAGGTCACAGAGCTTTTCATCCTAATAATATCTCTCATGTCAGTTATCTTCTCTTTAGTGGCTGAAACTCTTACCCTTATACGTTTGAGACTCGGCAGAGCGTGCTGCTGCGTGGGCGTAGCAAGGAGGTTTGCGAAGATGCTGTTACACATGAAGGCGATGCCTTCGTGCCTCTCATCATCCCTCCTCGCTCGAACCACGACGCTGCCATGCTCGCCTTGCAGCTTCACGTTCTCGCCGTCCTTCACACCTATGCGCTCCATGTCCCTCGCATCCATCACGACCTCGGCGGAATGCGACACGTAAGCGTCGCCGAACTTCTCATGTGCGTGCTCCGCTTGGAAGATGCTGCGGTACGTTACTACCGTTATTTCAATTTCGGGCGGCTTTATGAATTCGGAAATTCGGAACATCCTTGTCGGTTCCTGCTTCATCATTTTAAACTTTCTCCTTTTGATCATCGAGTTAGGTTAACATGACGACATCGTCACGGCTCGATCTAGGGATCTCCAACCGATGAAACAACTGTAAACTAGCTCTCCGACATCGACGGTCACGAACCAGCTATTGAGAGCCTCTATGCGGCGGAGCCACCGATGGGTCTAAGGTATAGAAGATCAACAGCATGTCTGGTATAAGTGGCAAAAGGATTCCACAAGAAAGCGGTTAATGGATTTCCAAGTCGTGTAAACTTCATGATACGTGATGCGTGAAAATACTGCCAGCTCTAGATACGAACAGCGATTATTCGTGAAGCCGAATCCATCCATTTTGGTAATGGAGCAAGGTTTAAAACCTTTAAAGGAAAATGTCAAACGCGCAAAAAAGATGTTCTAGTGAGGCAGGATTTGAGTTAAAGCATGATACATTTCTTTTATTTGAACCAACTCCTCCCTGCTCCGGAAAAACTTAAATATGACTTATACGAACGTGTAAAAGGGAGAGAAGAACGGTCAAGAAAGTGTTCGTGGCGGCAGCAGCGGCATTCCTGCTCGTAATCTTCATAACGCCTGCGGTCGCAGAGTGGCATGGTGGGAAGGCGCTGGTTCTGTATAAGAGGTGGTGCCCATCGGAGGACGGCTGGGTGCAGTACAGTTATAAGAACAGCAGTTTCTGGAGGGAGTTCCGTAATGAACTTGTGGAGCAGGGCTGGACTGTGGATTATGCGAGGCATGTGAATGCATCGCTGCTGAGCAATTACGATGCGCTTTTCGTGCTGACGCCCGTTAAGAACATTCCAGACGAAGAGGCGCAAGCCATCATAGACTGGGTGAAAAGCGGCGGGCAACTCGTTATCACGCAGGATGAGAGAAAAAAAGCATACGCCAATGAGATAACCAAAGAGTTTGGCATAGAGTTTGGCAGCTACAAGTTGCTGTCTGTGATCAATGAGTTTGGATACCATCCTATAACAAAAGGGTTATCCGAAGTGAACGGCACAATTGGGACGATTGGTCTCACAGCTCATGAAATAAAAGTTTCCGGCTCTTCAAAGGAGATAGGTGGGTATGAGGGATTATTCGTTAAATACTGTCTGTTAGCGGTCAACGACACCGCTGAAGACGGCGTAGTAGTGGCGATAGGCGACGAGTGGATGTGGAGCGACCTCTGTTTCAACTTAGCCGACAACGAAGAGCTTCTGGACAACATCCTTGCATACTTCTGGCAGACGCGCTCCGTTCCTGAGTATCCGACGCCGCTGCTCCCGTCATTGCTGACGCTCGGAGCGGTGTTTCTGCTGCTCAGAAGGAGGACTCACCCCCAATTTTTCCCCACTTTTTTGTAGCATCACAGGGTTCACCATCCCATGCAGCATAAAAGCTAAATATCGGGACGCGAATGTAGTAG
This sequence comes from Candidatus Alkanophaga volatiphilum, assembly GCA_029259545.1. GTDB lineage: Archaea > Halobacteriota > Syntropharchaeia > Alkanophagales > B39-G2 > Alkanophaga > Alkanophaga volatiphilum. The sequence goes on along the minus strand of JAPHEE010000010.1, from coordinate 35,160 downwards.
CGTTTGAAGCTGATAATTTGTGTGGATCGGGACAACGACGTTGGTGAGCGAGTCGGCGTGCGGACGCCGGTAATAGGGCGAGATGCTTGCTTAGAGGTGGCTACGAAGCTTGGGCTTTCCGACCCTGAGGATTCTGACATTAATGCCATATTTGAAGGCGTGAGACTTTACGACGAATTAAGATCGGAAGGCGAAGATGTTGAGCTCGTGCTGCTCGCCGGCGACCGGAGCGTCGGGCGCAAATCCGACGAGAAGATAAGCAGAGAACTTGACGAAGTGCTTACAGCTGTAAATGCAAGCAGCGCCGTTTTCGTGAGCGACGGCGCCGAGGACGAGTGGATACTCCCAATAATACAGTCGAGGTTGAAGGTGGACTTCATAAAGAGGGTGGTGGTCAGGCAGAGCCAGAACCTTGAAAGCACGTTTTACATAGTGAAAAGAGCATTTGAGGACCCGAAGCTCGCCCGCTCCATGATCCTGCCGCTCAGCTTGGTTTTTTTAGCTCTTTCGATTTCGATACTCGTGGGGCGTACGGAGCTCGCCGCTGGTATCATCCTCCTGCTCCTCGGCGTCTACCTGCTCTTTAAGGGTTTAGGGCTGGAGAGCGTCTTCGAAGACTTCTCAAGAACGCTACGTCAATCCTTCTACGGCGGGAAAATCACTTTCGTGACTTATGTCGGTGCAATAATCCTAACGATCGTAGGCGTGACGCAAGGGGTTGCAAGCTGCATCGAGTATTACAGAGGCATGCCTGCCGGCGAGTTCGAATTTCTCGTCATGCTGATGCTCTTCATCAAAATTTCAGTGTGGTGGTACGTCGCCGCCGCTCTTTCGTCGGGCGTCGGCAGGCTCATAAACGCGTACATCGAAGGTGGCGGATTAAGACATATTGAAGTCATGTTCTTCGTCATCTCCGCCGGTCTCATGCTCTGGGGCGGGAGCGAGTGCGTTATTCTCCTCGACGCAGGAAGCGTGGTGGGCGGCGTGCAAGTTCTGCTCTTCTCAATATTCGGCGGCGTCGTGATTTCCCTCATAGGCATTTGGATTTCCGCATACATGAGGCTCAGGACCAAAGTCGAGGCTAAGGAGGTAGGGAGATGAAAAGTAAGAGGAAGGTGGGCATCGCCGATACTACGTTTGCGAGGTACGACATGGGCGCCGCCGCTATCGACGAGTTGAAGAAGCACGCGTCCGTCGAGATCGAGAGGTATACCGTGCCTGGGATTAAAGACCTGCCCGTCGCCGCCAAGATATTGTTTGAGCGTGGCTGTGACATCGTAATGGCGCTCGGCATGCCCGGACCAACGCCGATAGACAAAATGTGCGCGCATGAAGCCTCCCTCGGGCTGATTATCACGCAACTCCTCACGTCAAAGCACATCATCGAAGTTTTCGTACACGAGGACGAGGCGAAGGACGAGAGGGAGCTGGCGACGCTCGCAGACCGCCGCACGAGGGAGCATGCGCAGAACGTAATAAAGCTGCTTTTTAAACCCGAAGAACTGAAAAAGGAGGCGGGCATGGGGAAGCGGCAGGGCTTTGAAGACGTCGGCCCCCTGAGACTATAAGGGTGTTAAGATGACTGAAGGGAAAATAAGGCTGGCTTTCGTCGTCTCCGAGTTCCACCGCGACATCACGTACCAGATGGAAATTCTCGGTAGGGAGCATGCGGAATTCCTTGGAGCTAGTGTTGAGCGTATACTCAGAGTGCCGGGAGTTTTCGACATGCCGCTCGCCGTGAAGACGCTGCTGAAGGATGAAAACATAGATGCGGTCGTGACGCTCGGCTGCGTCATCGAGGGCGCAACGGAGCACGATGAAATCGTGGCGCAACACGCCGCTCGAAAACTTGTGGATTTATCTTTGGAATTTGAGAAGCCAGTAACGCTCGGCATTTCGGGACCTGGCGAGACGAGACTTGAAGCGCAGGAGCGGGTGGAGTATGCGAAGCGGGCGGTGGAAGCCGCCGTGAAAATGGTGAAGCGGCTAAGAGCAGTTCACCGCGGCAGCGACAGCTGATCACGCTCGTGGTACGACATCAGCACAAAGTTGCGCCATGCTGATGGTATAAACAGCTAAATGCCTCTACTGAGACGCGTAAGAGGCGCGCTCACCTTCTGCTGGCTCACTTGAGGTTGAGCCGGCGAAAGGAGGCTGAGGAGACGAGAATTAGAGGGGATAGTGTCGCTGCATTGCCGCAGGCTTTTTGATGCTCGAAGCGAGTTTGTAGCTGCGCTGAGGAGTTTGATGCGGAATTCTCGAAAAGGAGGTTAAAAGATGATTCTCGGCGCACTACCGCCGACTGATAGCGTTCCAAACCCTAACGGCATGCCTCTGGAGTATATAAACGCTAAGGAAGCCTTAATAGCTAGTGGACGGTCGATTTAGCTGAAGATGTCCGGAAGAATACTTTGTGCTCCTTCTACTTTTGAAATGCTCTGATGACGTAGGCATCACCTCACTTAAAAGCCAGGCGATCATTCCGACTGAGAACACGACCGCGTCGGATCAGGGCAGCTCACAGCTACCGCATGCCGCTCGCGGGAGCACGCTGCTTAAATATCGACGGCGATGACAGTGTACCACATGCAGGTTAGGAGGCGAGTATTTGAGATTTTAGAGGTGGCTGTGCCTGACGACCTGCCAAGCAGGGTCTTCGACTGTTTTATTATGACGGTTACAGTTATGTTAGAGACGGTAGAAAGTCAACAGAGAAGTTTGGTCATCCCGTCATGGGGAGGCTTAGATTTGCTTTAACTCCTCTGGCGTAGTAGATCTGGTGGCAACCCTGCCCTTTTATCTGCTAATGTTCTTCTCATTCGACTTGAGGTTTATCAGAGCGCGCTGCGGCTCTTCCGAGTGTTCCGCACGCTGAAGATGGGCAGGTACTCAGAGGCGCTGAAGCTAATAGGGGACGTGCTCAGGGAGACGAAGGAGGCACGCAACAGTAACCGATAAGTTTTAACCTCTCACACTCTAACACATAACAGTGATGAAGCTGTGCGATGAAGGCGATGGACAGAGTGAGGTGGATGCACGCCGAGCTCCTCAAGTGTTCCCCAAGGCTCTCATAGCAACGATGTGCCGGTGCGAAGGTGAGCTATGAGGGCTGAAAGGAGCGCTTGAGCGTCCGCCTGGGATGAGCCTGATTTAAGTTGTGTGAGATGTGGGCGACCAGGAACTGCTCACCACCGTATTCGTGATCACACACCCACCGCCAAGCCGCACTTCAGTGCGGGGAGGAATTGGCGGAAGTTTATATGTGTTTTGCGTATTTGTTCTCGTGGGCTGGAGCGGCTTGCCAGTGTTCCAGCCCGGAGGGGTGCGGCAGCCGTCCTGATCGCCCGATGAGGCGGGTCGGCACCCTTGCGAGGCAAGCTCCCTCTTCAGACGGGAGAAGCTGACATCAACCCTAATGTTTTTCGCGGAACATGAGGCTCAACCGTCTGCCTACCCGTTAAGAGCGTGTAGAGTGTTAATATCGTAGCGGGTAGGCTTCCCCACTCCCGTCTTCATCGTGGGGCTTTCGGGGGACCCCACATACCGAGGACTGCTACACTGCTCTAAGAACTATGCCAACTATTATGAAAATTACGAAAAACAAAAGACGCCGATTTACTATTTACTATTTATGAAACAGCCCAAGCTTTCTCGAACGCTTTTGATGCCATATGGTGGGGCGTGGTCACTCTGCCGACCGTCGGTTACGGCGATATTTATCCCGTCACGCCGGGGAGAAGCTGCTAGGGGCGGCAGTAGCCTAGGAGCACTGCCTGCGGGGATACTTGCCTCCGGCTTCGCTGAGGAGCTTCGGAAGAGAAGGAAGAAACATGTGATTTGTCCTCACTGCGGGAAGGCTATTGACGAGGCTTCGTGAACGCGGCTAGGCGGCGGGTGTTGCGACGAGGTAAGTGCTTTTCGCCCCCACGATCTTCACAGTCAATTTCATGCCGAGCGGCAGCCGCTCCTTCAAGACTATGGTGCGGTATGCGGCGTCCCTTGCGATCACCCCGCCCTTCACGCCCTCCTCGGTCACCAGAACCTCCTTGACCGCACCCACAAGCTCCTGATTCTTCTCCAAGGCTATTTTATGATAAGTTTCTGCAAATATCCTCGAACGTCGCTTCTTCTCTCGCTCAAGCAAATCTTTAAGCTTCGCCGCCTCCGTGCCGGGGCGTGGCGAGAACCTCGTGATGTTCACCTTTTCGGGCTTTAACTCCTTGAGAAGTTCTAAGGACTGCTGGAAATCCTCCTCGGTCTCCGTCGGGAATCCTATGATGAAGTCGGTGCAGAGCACGCAGTCCTTAAACTTCCGACGTATGCTTCTCGCGATCTCCTTAAAATCTTCGACGGAGTAAGGACGCTTCATGTCCCTGAGCACGGAGTCGGAGCCCGACTGCACGGGTACGTGGAAGAACTTAAAAACTTTCTCGTGCTCGAAGGCGTCGAGCGTCTCGTCGAGGATGTCGAGTAGCGTGAAAGGGTTCATCATGCCAACCCGCATCTTAAAATCGCCAGGGACTGCCGTGACCTCTGAAAGCAGCGATGGCAATCTACTCCTATCACGGCTGCTACTGCCGCTGCAGCCGCCACGATCAAGTCCGTATGCGCTGCAGTCTTGAGCAGTGAGCCTGATCTCCTTTGCGCCACGATGCACCAAATTCTCAACTGCTCGCACGATTTCATGCGTCTCGTAACTTCTAAGCTTGCCGCGGGCGCGCTTCACGATACAGTAAGTGCAATTGCCGACGCAGCCGTTGGCGATGTTCACGATGCCGATGACGCCGTCGAGTTCGAAGTCGAGGGGCAGACGCTGAACTTCTGCAGGCGTGATGAGCTTCACGTCGCCGAATTTCGCCCTCAGGAGTTCGGGCTGCGCCGCCGCCATGCAGCCGGCAACGACCACCTCCTTGCCGCGCTCCCGCAGCTCCTCGATCCTGCGGAGGACGTTAAGTTCTGTCCTTTGCACGACGGTGCAGGTGTTCACGATGACTATATCCGCCTGCGTCTCATCGCTCACAAGCTCGTAGCCGCTGCGGCGCAGCATCACCCGTAGCCTACGCTCATCACCGAGGTTCGCCGTGCAGCCGAACGTTTCTATGTATACCTTCGTGCCCTTGTCAGTACCGCCGAACATCCTCTCCTAATTTTATGTCTATGAGGAGAACAATTCAAGCTTGGGGATGGAGATGGACAGGGTGAGGAAGCAGGTGTTGATGACGTTATCATCTGGACGCAAGTCGTTCTGGGAGTTGATAAACGGGGTGGATGCGAGCATCTTTGAGCTGGTGAAGTGTTTAGATGCTCTGCTTTCAGCGGGCGTTGTGAAGTTGAAAAATGGGACCTTTGAGCTGGCTCGCCCAGGAGTTTTTTTTGCGGAAGTCCGCTGCAAGTACTGTAAGGGCACCGGCACCTCGATAAAAGGCTTCGAAGACGTTTATAAGAAATATTGCGAGCTCGTCAAGGGGAGGCCCCTGCCCGTGATCGGGAGCGGCTACAAGTACGAATACGATCAAGGCATAATTTTTGAGGACGATGTGATAAGACGAGTAGCGTTCATGCATGCCCGTGGCGACCTGAACAGTTCTGAAATAATAGTCATGGGCGATGACGACCTGATAAGCATAGCTATTGCCGCCACGGGTCTTGCAAAGCGGATTTTAGTGCTTGAGATAGATGAAAGGATTGTCGATTTCATAAACAAGGTTGCTGTCGCCGAGGGTTTCCCGTTAGAGGCAATAAAGTACGACGTCAGGGAGAAAATTCCTGAGGGCGTGCGTGGCGGCTTCGACGTTTTCGTGACCGATCCTATTGAAACGGTGGTAGGCTTTGAGCTTTTCCTGTCTCGGTGTGCTGAGGCGTTAAAGCCGAACGGCGCCGGCTACTTTGGCTTGACGAGAGTTGAGCTTCCGCTGTCGAGGTGGCAGCTTTTCGAAAAATTCCTGCTCGACATGAACTTTGTTATCACAGATATCCTGAGAGATTTCAGCAGTTACGCGCACGGCATCGAAAATCCGCTGGAGGGCATCAAAGATATATTGAGCACTTACGACAGAAAGCACCTTGAATTCTTTGAAAAAATGAGAATAGAGCAGCAGATAATAAAGGTAGGGCCAAAAGAGCCGTGGTATAAGTCGAGCTTCTTCAGAGTAGAGCTTGTGGGAGAGGCGAGACCCAAGCATACAGGGCGGGTTCCTGGCGACATATACGTGGAAGTTTGACGTTTATGACGTTCGCAACTAAATCTTACGACGGCAAAAGCTTTAAGTTCTCGCAACCCTTCCATGCCTTCGGGGGGAGGGAATTGATGAGTGAGGAGGAGCTATCCAGCGAGATAAGGGAGTTATGTGTCGACAGGGGTGTGGAATGTTGCGTCATAGAGGTTGTCCCTGTAGACAAAAGCAATTACATCGTAGAGGTCTGGATGGAAGGCTTCGGCACAGCCATCCTCGAAGGCAGTGGGAGTTACATTTTGGAAGCCGTCAACGAAATATTAGACGAGATAGAAAAGGACGTCGTTGTTTGTCCATTCTGCGGGCACGAGGCTGAACGGCGTCGCCTTTTGAGGTTTTGCGTCTGTGGTGCGGAGGTCGTGACCGAGGACTCAAAGATCGCCGGCCACTTCTTCTCACCGGCCTTAGAAGAGCTTTGGGGGGAAGCGACTTTAGCTTTAGGTTTAAGCAGCACCGTCCACAACCTGAAACGAGTGCTGCATGTGGACAAAGCGTTTGAGAACGTGTTCTACGTGGGCAAAGGCATCACAAGCTGGCGAACATGGTTCTTAAAGAGGCCATGGCGGCTCAGCAGGCTCGCAAATCTCGTCAACGAGTTGCATGAGAGCGTCGAAAGCGTTTCGGTGCCGTTTCTCGAAGAGCACATCAAAAGTTGTGGTGTGTGTCAGGAGCATGCAAAAGTGAAACCGCCGGGCGAGTGTGTCGGCAAGCTTTGCCCGTTTTTTGCAGAATGCGTGCGTTCCAAGTTTCCGTACTTGAAGGACGCCATTAGGTACGAAGAGGACGTCGACACGAAGTGGCGGCTTGAGGCTGTACTTCGGGAAGCTGAAGAATTTATTGAGCATTACGCAATATTCTACGAGAAGGTTTCCGCACTCGCAACGTCACTAGAGAATTCGGAAGGCTGAAGTAGAAGCCTGATGAACAAGTAACCCATGAGGTTTTCTACTAAAGCCATACACGTGGGTGAGGAACGTAGAGAGGACCTAGCGCCACCGCTGCACCAGAGTACGGTTTTCGTGTTCGAGCGTCTCGCCGACATGGAATTGGTAGCTCGTGGCGAGAAATACGTTTACACGCGATTCAGCAACCCGACGTTGAGCCTTTTGGAGAAGAAGATCGCAGCGCTTGAGGGTGGGGAGGCGGGCATTGCATTTGCCAGTGGGATGGCAGCGATTTCGGCGCTTACGCTCTCGGTGGTGAAAAGTGGCGATCACATAATCTCGACGGATATAATTTATGGGAGCACGCACGAGCTCTTTGAGTTCTTGCAAGGGTTGGGAATCGAAGTCTCCTTTGTGGACACGTCCGACACCGAGAGCGTGGAGGCGGCGTTGCGTGCGAATACGAAGCTTGTGTTTCTCGAGACGCCAACGAACCCAACAATGAAACTTTCGGACATCAAAGCAGTAGTGGACGTCGTGAAGGATAAAAACGAAAACGTACTGATAGCGGTGGATAACACGTTCATGACACCATATTTCCAGCGACCCTTGGAGCTTGGCGCTGATGTCGTCGTACACAGCGCGACGAAATACCTTTGTGGACACGGCGACGCCATGGGCGGCATAGTCGTCGGGAGTGCGGAGTTGATTTCAGGGATGAGAAGGAACGTGCTTAAGGACTTCGGCGGCGTTATGTGCCCGTTTAACGCGTGGCTCATAATCAGAGGTTTGAAGACGCTCGCCGTGAGAATGGAGCGGCACGAAAAGAATGCGATGGCGGTTGCAAGGTTCCTTGAGGAGCACCCGAGGGTGAAAAGGGTTTATTACCCCGGCTTAGAAAGCTTCCCGCAGTTCGAGCTTGCGAAACGCCAGATGCATGGCTTCGGCGGCATGCTATCCTTTGAGATCGGGGGAGGCATGGAGGCGGCGCGCCGCATCCTTGAGGGAGTGAGAATTTGCAAGTTTGCGGTGAGTCTCGGAACCACGGAAACACTCATCGAGCACCCGTACACGATGACACACCGCAGCTTTCCGAACAAAGAGGCTTTTGGCATCACTGAATGCCTGATAAGGTTGTCGGTGGGGCTTGAGGACGCCGAGGACATCATTGAGGACCTAAAACAGGCATTAGAACAAGTATAGTGATTTAAGCATAGGATCACGCTGTTGACGAGATAAGTTCGAGACCAGCATCATCTCAGCACCCGCAGCGGCATGAACTTTACGTTTATAACTGCGTCGTCGCCTGTATTGTGCTCTCAGTCACAAAATATCGCCAAGGAAGCCCCTGATGGGAGAGAATTGGCTTGGTGAAGCGGGAGGGATATATTAGTGAAAGGCGAGGCGGAGGAGATCCCTGAGGGACTGGCGTGTCAGCCGGCGCACCGTCTCCGCTCGCCCGTCCTCGCCGTGCGATGAGCCGCCGCCCGTCGGTGAACTCAACTCCGTGGGTCCGATGCGAGTAGGACGAGGGTTGGGGGTGGTGCGGGCGTGAGCCGGCTCGGGACGGAGATGGTGCAAGCTCCAGTCTTCAGAGTAGCTGACCGTACCCTCGCTTCATACATATTTTTGTTCTGAGCTGCAGGTTAACCTATCTCCGTGCCGTTATGTTTGCCGCGAGCGGCATTAAGTATGTTTTCGGGGCGGCGGCCGTCGATCACGATAGTCTTGACTCTGCATCTTTCGATGATTTTAGCCGCTACGGGGTCGATGACCGAGTGGGAGCCGGCCTTCAGTCGAGTCTTCATGACGATCTCGGTGAGCTCCTCAGGGGTTAGCCTGTCAAACTTCCTTGCTGACGGATACACTTTCGGATCTGCGTCGTAAACACCGTCCACCGAGGTTGCGAAGAGGAGGAGCTTTGCGCCTGAAAGCTCTGCGAGGATGGCAGCGACCGCGTCGGTCGTATATCCGGGGGAGACGCCGCCGAGTACGACGATGCGTTCTGGTGCTGCGAGCGCCCCTTCGTAATCACGAGGCGGCGTTTGCCGCACGTCGGCGCGCAGCGAGCGGAGTGCTGCTATTAGAAGCATGGCGTTTAATCTCGTGGCAGCAATGCCGACAAGGTCGCAGTAAGCGTCGTCGGCGCCAAGTTTTCGAGCGGTCTCTATGAGGCGCCGGGCAAGTTCTCCACCACCCGTGACCACGTAAATTCTGGTGACGTCCTCAGCCATGGTTTTGACGATTTCCGCCGTGCCTTTTATAGTTATGGCATCTTCAAAAAGGACGCCACCAAGCGAGAGCACGATGACACTCGGCTGCGACAGTTTAGCTCCCCCCCTCTATTTCTGTTAGGGGCGCTCTTTATATTGCTGTGTCGTCCTAGTTTCCAACTTTTTCTGGCATGAAGTGTGCTTAAGTAATGGAGTAGGATGGTTTAATGAGAGGGTATGCTTCAGGAGTTTAAGGGCTGGTGGGAGCTCGCAGGATTGCCGAAGTTCGTAACAACGCTTGTGCCGTTCCTGCTCGGGGCGGTCGTAGCGTGGACCGAAAAGCATATAGATGTCCTAGCTCTTATAATCTCTTTAGCTGCTCTCTTCCTGATGACCGCCTTTTGCTTCGTGCTGAACGCTTGTAGCGTTTATTCTGACCTCAGACGGCGAGGTGTGAGCTTCAGAAGCCGAGGGCACGGGCTCGCAGACCTCTTCTCGACGGCGGCGAGCGGCAGGTTCGACGCTCTCGTCTCGGGGAAGATTTCCGTCGAAAGGGCGACCGCCGGCGCATACCTTTGCGCCCTTCTTTCCATCCCTCTGGGCTTAATACTGCAATTCTGGCTCCGCACGGGGCGGCTGACGCTCGTCCTCGGGGCGTTCGGCTTGCTCCTGATGTTCTCCTACTCCCGAGGTCCGAAACTCTCGTACCACGGGCTCGGGGAGGTGGCGTTGGCGGGCGGCGTCGGCTGGCTCACGGTGTTCTCGGGCTACTACCTGCAGGCGCACGAGGTCAGCCTCAAGCCGACGCTCGTCGCCCTGCCGCTCATGATAGAAGCTTTCAAGCTGAAGCTGCTGAGGGAGCTGCCGGACGTCCACCTCGACGGTCTGATCAACAGGAGAACCTTAGCCGTGCGTCTCGGAAGGGAAAAGATCATCAGAGCCTGCATGCCTCTTACCTTGGTCACATGGGCGTCGTTCCTGCTCCTGCCGCCGCTGGGCGTCCGCCCGTTTAGCTTGGTCGTGCTCGCAGCCCCCGGCTACTTCACGCTGAGAAGCTTGGTCTCCATCAGAAGGGGGCTCTGGCGGACCGAGGAGGGGCTCGAGCGGGTGTGCAGGGATGCGTTCACGGGCATGATCCTCATACCGCTCGCCCTCATCGGCGTCTTCGCCCTGAACGCCATCAAGCCGCTTTGAATAAGCACCTGAATAACTCGCAAAACAGCAATGATTTAAACACGAACGACCACAATAGTTGGGCTGCGAGATGAAAGGGCTCGAAGAGGAGACGGAATACTTCGAGAGCAGGCTGTCGGAAGCCCTCAGGGGGGGCTTTGGGGAGGTTCTCGCCTACGTCAGAGGGGGGAAGAGGCTGCGCCCGCTCATCTGCATCCTCGCGGCGGAAGCCGTCGGCGGCGACCGTGAGGATGCGCTGCCGGCTGCCATCGCCATCGAGCTCGTCCACAACGCATCCCTGATCCACGACGACATCATCGACGAAAACACGGTACGCCGGAGGGCGCCCACGGCGTTCGCAGAGCACGGGAAAAAAGCGATAATCTTGGGGGACATGCTCTTCGCCCTCTCCTGCGGGATGCTTGCGAGGTGCGGCTCGGAGGTCATGGCTCTCGTCTCGAAAGCCGTCTTGGACATCGCCGTCGGGCAGTACATGGAGTTCTCGCTCAGGCACGCCGAAAACGCCTCCGAGGACGATTACATCAGGGTGGCGGAGCTCAAAACCGCATCCTCGTTCGCTGCGAGCGCGGAGGCGGGCGCCGTCCTCGGCGGCGGCGGCGAAGCCGAGATCCGGCGGCTTCGGGAGTTCGGCAGGATGCTCGGCATCGCCTACCAGATCCAAGACGATGTCATCGACATCCTCGGAGACCCCGATGCCGAGACGCCCCCAGGACTCGACATACGAAACGGCGAGAAGACCATAGTCGTGATCCACGCCCTGAACCGGGCGAGCCGTGAGGAGAGAGAGTTCATACTGAAATCTCTTTCCCGAGGGCGTGTGGACGCCGACACGCTCCTGAAAATGCGGAAGCTGCTCACGGACCTGGGCTCCATCAAATACTCCCTCGACCTGTTCACCGAATTCATAGAGAAGGCGAAAGCTTGCCTCGACCCGCTTGAGGAGACGGATGCGAAAAGGAGGCTCGCAAAGAGGAAGCTCCTGCGCATCCCCGACGTCATCGCCGAGAAGCTCGAAAGCGCGGTGCGGGCTGCCGGGGTGCGTGCCGAGTAGCATTCACCGCCCAGCCGCTGCGCCCCCGTCCGCCGCCCGCCGTCGCCCGCTAAGCCTCAAAAAAGCCGCAGAGCGGATCCTCTGCGAGGACGTCGCCGTGGCGGGCGAGCGCACGAGCCCTGCAGCCGCCGCAGACCGTTCTATGCTTGCACGCCCCGCACCGCCCCCCGACGGCTCGCCGCCGCAGCTTCTCGAAAACTTCGGAACGCCAGAGCGCCCTCAGCGACGCCTCCCGCACGTTGCCGACCGTGACATCGAGCAACGGGCACGGCGTCACGGCGCCGTCGGGCTTCACGCAGAGCATCGCAATTCCAGCACGACACCCTGGCGCCTCCCTGAAGAAAAACTCCGGAACGAATCTGCCTTCCTCGAACTTACGACGCAATAGCACCCAATACTGGCAGGCTTGCGTCGTGCAGATTTCAAGACTTCGACGCCGTCCCTGCTCCTCGTAAAGACGATAAAGGCTCCAAACATATAGCTTTTCGTCCAGCTCCGCCTCAGAAAGCCGCTCTTTTCCTCTACCGAGCGAAACGTAATGGAAAACTCTGCACTGCCTTGCCCCAAGCTCCTCGCAAAGGTCCAATATTTGAGAGAGCTCCATATAGTTCTTTGCTGAGATGCAAGGATCAATGACGAGTTCGAGCCCCGCCTTCTTGGCGTTCCTCGCAGCTTTTAGCGCGGCATCGAACGCGCCTGCGCCCCGAAGCTCGTCATGCGTTTTTTTGATGCCATCTATCGGAACTATGACTTCTTCGAGCCCTGCACGTTTGAGCCGCACCGCGGCGTCCTCATCGAGGAGCACGCCGTTCGTCGCCAGCGACATCGAGAGCGAGAGATCGCTGCCGTAGGATACAAGCTCGAAGATGTCCTTTCGCATTAGGGGCTCGCCGCCGCCGAGCGTCACTCTCGTTCTCCCGAACGTCCTTCTTATTTCCTCAAGGAGCGAGAAGCCTTCCTCAGTACCGAGTTCTGAAGGCATTTGTTCGCCTGACGAGAAGTAACAGTGCTTACACCGCAAGTTACATGCTCTTGTCACATTCCAGTTCACATAGACGTTTCTCGACACGTTCTTAGGCGCGATGATTCCCACCACCTAGGACCGCAGAAAGCAAACTGGGTCTTCGGCAAGCGGGTCTTTGAAGGCGGCGAAAGCCCGTGAGCGGCAGCCGCCGCACGAAAAGCGATGTTCACAGCTGCCGCACCTCCCTTTAATCTCTCTGTTCCTGAACTTTTGGAAAAGTTCTGCCTTTTCGATGATTTTCGTGAAGCGTTCGCTGTGAACGTTCCCGACTTTTAATGGGAGATATGCGCAAGGGGCAACATCGCCGTTCGGGAAGATGTGGAATCGGGTGATGCCAGCGGTGCACCCTACGAACTTACGGTCGGCGGCGCCGCACAAGCCCTCTGCCTCAAGAAATGCCCAGAACTGCGGCATGCAAATAGGCTTCAGCCAGACGTTTGTTTTCATCTGCCGCTCAAGCACGAGTCTGAAGAACTGTTCCATTTCATCGGCGGAAAGACAGGCGTCCGAGATCTGGCGACCACGCCCAACGGCAATCAGCGCAACTAGGTAAATGCGGTCCACCTGCAAGCGGTTTGCAAGATCCATGATTTTTGGAATCTCCTTCAAATTTATCTTAGAGACTGTGGTCAGGAACTGTACCCTGAGCCCCACTTTCTTACAGGCGTTGACGCCCCGCATCATCGCATCGAATGCTCCTTTGACGCCCCTGAATTCATCATGAGCAGCGCCGATACCGTCAATGCTTATCGCCGCCCTGTAAAGCCCTGCTTTCTTCAGGCGGCTCGCAACGTCTTCATCTATCAGAGTGCCGTTCGTCGCCATCACGACCTGCATGTCGTAGGACGCTGCGTACTCAACAAGCTCGAAGATATCTCTTCGCACTAAAGGCTCGCCGCCAGTGAACGCAAATTTGACGGCGCCGAGCTTTGCGGCGTCCTCTATCAGCGAAAAGCCCTCTTCAGTGCTTAGCTCCGTCGTTTCCGCCTCGCTTATCGAGCAGTGCATGCAATTGAGATTGCAGCGTCTTGTCACCGCCCATACGACTTCCCCGGGCTGGTAGCTGAAACAGCCAAGCCCGACTGTGTCGTTCGCAAAGAAATCTTCCTCGTGCTCCCTGAGCCACGCTTTGAACGCTTCCATCTCAACCCCCTCCGTCCCGACCAGTCAAATATCTTTCTATGACGATGACACTTAGAGATACACCCATCTGCAGAGCTTCTTTTCGACCTTTTCGAGGGTCATGTAAAGGGCGAAGCCGAGCGCCGCCATCGTGAGCATCGCCGCATACATGGCTGCGAAGTCCATGCGGCTCCAGCAGTCGAGGATAAGGTAGCCCAATCCTTTGCTCGTCGCTATGGACTCCACGAAGAACAGGACGGCGATGGAAGTGCCGACGCTTATCCTGAGGGCGGTCATGACCTTCGGAAGGCATGCTGGGAAGATCACGTGCTTGTAAACGTCCATCTTGCTCGCGCCCAAGGAGCGCAATGAGTATATGTAGTATTCGCTGATGCTTTTGGAGGCGTCCCTCGTCGTCACCAGTATCTGGAAGAACACTATCATTGCGATCATGAAGACTTTAGACGCCTCGCCGATGCCGAAGATCATGATTATCAAAGGTAGTAGAACGATGTGTGGGATCGGATAAAGCAGGTATATTATGGGAGAGAGGAGGCGATCGACCTGCTTTTCTTTGCTGAGGAGGCCAAGCGGAACTGCAAGCGAAAGCGCAAGCGACAAAGCGTAAACGACACGAAGCGCGCTCGCAAGCAGGTGTATAAGCAGGGTGTCTCCCATTTTAAAAAGCGAAACGCAGACCTCTAGTGGCGAGGGCAGCGCTACCGAACGCAGAAGCAAGGAGGCAAGTTCCCAGATTGCAAGAAGGGCGACAACGGCAATTAACCCTCCAAAACGTCTCGTAATATCCCCCGAACCTCTCTGCATTTCTCAAAAAAGTCCTCCTCACTCCTATATAACGGGTCGCCTGCTCTCGGATTCTCCAATATCTTGACGACCTCCGCCGGGCGGCGGCTCAAAACCACAATCTTACGACCGAGGAACACCGCCTCTTCGATATTGTGCGTGACAAGCACGAAAGTTACGCCAGAGTGCCAAAGTTCGAGCATGAAGTTCTGCATGCTCTCCCTTGTAAGGGCGTCAAGCGATGAGAAGGGCTCGTCGCATAGTAAGATCTTAGGACGCAAAGCGAGCGCACGAGCGATTGCTACCCGCTGCTGCATGCCACCTGAAAGCTGTTTGGGGTAATGTTGCTCAAAGCCCGCGAGTCCGAGCCTACGCAGCAGTTCGAGTACGAAGTCGCGATCTTCGCAGCCCCGCAGCTTCAAGCCGAGAGCGACGTTCTCATAAACCGTTTTCCAAGGGAAAAGTCCGAAGTCCTGCAGGATTAATGCCATTTCCCGACGCGGTCCCGTGATTCGCTCGCCGTTCAACCAGACTTCGCCCGCCGTGGGCTTCAAAAGCCCTGCGAGTATGAGGAGGAGCGTGGTCTTCCCGCAACCAGAAGGTCCGATGATCGAGCAGGTCTCGCCCTCACCGACCGAGAAACTCACCTCACGTAACGCCTCGGTACCGTCCTCGTAGACCTTGCGTAGCCTCATAACCTCCAGCATTACCGCTACGCCACCCACACGCAGTCTTCGAACGCTATCTCATCCTTTATGAGCCCTTTGTTGAGCGCCCACGCCACAACTTCCTCAAAGTTGTTTCTGAACGTCTCAGGATACGGCTGCGGTGGTGGGAAGAACGGCACGGAATATTCGGTGACAACCTCCTCAGGGATTTTCGCAACCTCCACCGCCAGCTCCTTGTAGGCTTCAGGATTCGTATTTATCATATTGACAGCCTCTCCATAAGCTTTTATGAATTTCCTCACAGCTTCTGGATTCTCGTTCACGAAGTCGCCACGGAAGACCGTCACGGTGAAGCTCAAGTTTCCGCCGAATGTGTTTTCAGAAGCCACCAGCGTCGCGTTCTGACACATTGCATACCTCGCAAGAACGTCCGGAAGCGTCGCCGCATCGACATCGCCGCTTATCAGCATCTGGACGCGCTCTGGCATCTTCTTAACGTCAATACGCTTCGCATCCACGTCCCCGAGCATCTTGTCCGTCACGAAGTCTATGATCGTGTTTCTGGAAATAGCGATCGTTTTCCCTTCCAAGTCCTCGACGGTTTTTATGTCAGAGCCAGGGGCTGCAACGATGCAAAAGCCGCCGAGCTCCGGATCCTTACCCATCTCAACGCCTACGATTTTGACATCGATGCCCGCCGCCTGCATCAGAATAACCGCTATGGGGTCGCTGATCGAGGCTTCTATTTCCCCGGCAGTCAGAGCGGCGTCACGTTCGAATGCGCTGTGGAACGGCATAAGCTCGACGCTCAGCCCATATCTCTCGAAGATTCCCTCGTCTCTCGCGACGAAAAGCGGCAAAGCGTCATCATCGGGCAGCGTTCCCACCCGCACCTGTATCGCAGTCGGAGCCGGATACGGGGTGGGAGTTAGGGACGGCGTTGAGATAGGTATTAGCGCTTGACGGTGCACGTGGATGTAAACCGCAGCGACCATCACGACGACCGCAGCGACAATCCCGATGACCAATGCACGTTTACGCATCCCGCATCTCCCTCTCCTCTAATTGTGGAGGAGACTAAAAAAGTTTGGGGGAGTCCCACCGAGGGAACCGTGCCCACTTTGAAGGAAAAATAGAAAGCTTTTTAAACTTGCCTTGAGGATCCATTGGTTTGATGGGAGCCGTCCTCCTAGCGCTTGCGGTCTTTACCGTCCTGTTTGCACTCGGTGTCCTGCTCACCAGAGACAATTTCTATGCTGTAGTCTTCATGTCAGCAACCATGATTTTAATTGCTGCACTCTACGCGGTCTTCCAGCTTCAAGCGGTCTCCATATTGATGATATTCATATTTGTCGGCGCCATCGGAATGGTCACGATAGTACTTGCTGCGACATACCGACGCGAGGCAGAAAGGCAGTTCTCGCCACGCTGGGCTGTTTTCACCGCTGTAGCGGCGTTTTCAGCAGCTTATTACTTGCTGACGCAACACGCTTCGCAGGCGACGGCAGCAGGCTTCGAGCTGACACTGACTCCGGACCTCCTCCTACTGGTTTCGTCTATGGCCGCACTCATCATACTCGTGGCGCTGTCGGCTTTGAGGCTGATGGGGGGTGTTAGTAGTTGATTTACGTGCTTGCGCTCGTGATATTGCTGATCGCATACCTCACAGCGGTCTCCAGCAAGGACTTGATAAGGCTTTTGGTCTCGTTAGAGTTGATGTTCGGCGCCGTTTTCCTCACGCTCATTCCATTGTTCACGGCGGCTCCCGAGACCGCGCTAGGCATCGCCATCGTCGCGATCTTCGTCAGCAGCTGCGAGCTGCTAATTCTGATTGCGGCGCTTATCCTTTTCGACAGGGAGAAAAAAAGTGTCTTGGTGGACTCTGTGGTTGTGGGAGGTGAGGAGCGATGATCGAGCTTTTGCTCCTTTTCCTGCTCGTCCCGCTGGTCGTAACGTTCGTGGCGCCGCTGCTCCCGCCGAGAGCCGCCTCGTATCTGACGGCGCTCGCCTTCGCAGTCCCGTTCTTCGGCGTGCTCTATCTACTTTTCGGCGGCGTCACTGCTGACGTCACGCTGATGCGGTTTCCCGCGCCGGTAGGGCGGCTTTACGTTTTCTCGGACGCGATAACTGCGGTGTTCTCGCTGTCCATCTGTGCGGTCTCGGCGATGGTCGCCCTCTACGCAATCCCTTACATGGAACACCGCTTTAAGGAGATGGGGCTCGACCCACGCAAGGAGTTCAGGAAATACATTTTCATATACGACCTTTACGCAGTTTCGATGCTTTGGATAGTCCACAGCGGCAACTTGTTGCTACTTTACGTATTCCTTGAGATCATGCTGATTACCGCGTTCCTGCTGATTTATCTCTACGGCTACGGGAACAGGCAGTGGGTAGGGCTTTTGTACTTCATCTGGTGCCTGATCGCCGGCGTCCTGACGCTCGTCGGCTTTTTGGTGATAGCGTCGGAGAGCGGGACGCTGGCGCTCGACGAGCTCATGCATCTCCATAAAATAAGCACGGTAGCGTGGGCGTTCATCTTCTTCGGCATGGTCATCGAGCTTCCGGGCTTGGGTCCGCACATATGGCTCCCGTGGGCGCACGCAGAGGCGCCGACGCCGGTGAGCGCGTTGCTGAGTCCGCTGACCGTCGGGCTCGCGGGCTACGTGATGCTGAGAATTTCGCTCGTCGACCCCAGCTTCTTCGTCGTGTATCGGACGCCGATTTTCGCATACGCGGCGCTCACGAGCATTTATGCGGGCTTCGCCGTCTTCATGCAGAAGGATTTCAAGCGGCTGCTCGCATATTCGACGATCTCGCAGATGGGATACATTCTGATAGCGCTGTGCGTGGGCGGCGTCTTCGGCACGATGGGCGTCGCCATCCAGTACATGTCGCACGCCTTCGGGAAGTCCATCCTGTTCATGTGCGCCGGCGGCTTGATCGCCCTCTACGGGCTGCGGGACGTCGAGAGGATGGGCGGGCTGCACGACTACGTTCCCGAGCTTTCGAACGCCGCCGTCATCGGCTTCATGAACCTCGCCGGCATCCTGACGGTCGGCATGCTCGGCGAGCTCTTCATCCTCAGGGGCGCCGTCGAAGCCTTCGGACTCAACTTGGCTTACATCCTCCCGATAGTGTTCATCTTCATACTCTCCGGCTGGTACGGCTTCTACACGATCCGAAAAGTCTTCTACGGACGCCCACGCTCCGAGCTGAAGAGCAAAAGCATTAGCGGCTACTTGTACGTTCCGCTGTTCGTCATCGGAGTCCTCTCCGTCCTCTTCCTGTTCCCGCCGCTCTCCTCGTCGCTGGTCGGGAACCTCTATGAGTGCGTGAGGTATCTTATAGGGGGTGGTGCGTTGTGAACGCCGCTCACATCTTCCTCGCTTTGTTCCTTGCTCCCATAGTCAGCAGCGTCCCCATCGCCGTGGCTTACCGCAGGAAGGAACTCGTCGGGAAGCTCCCGCCGCTCTCGGTCGCCGGCATACTCGTCTCGCTCGTTTGCAGCGTTTTGCTCCTCCTTAAGTTTCCAGATCAGCATTTCGAATACCCGTGGCTCCCGCAGCTCGGCATAAACTTCGTGCTCAGCACGGATTATTTGAGCAGGCTGATGGGCGTCGTCACGGCGCTCATCGCGTTCATCATTGCGGTCTACGGGCTCGACTACATGCGAGGCGACTACCGGCTGCCGTGGTACTGGTTCTTCTTCAACCTTTTCACGGCTTCGATGCTCCTCGTCGTCTACAGCGACAACCTCTTCCTGCTGTTCGTCGGCTGGGAGGGGCTCGGCATCGCCTCGTGGGGACTCATTGGGCACTGGTATCGGGACGACGACGAGATAACGTTCGTCGGCGTGCCCGACAGGAGGGTAGGACCGCTCAGGCTGTGCTGGACGCCGAGCTTCGGCGGCTGGCGGGCGATCTCCACGATACGGCTCGGCGACGTGCCGATGTTCCTCGCAATCGCCGCCCTCTGGATGCTCTCGCCGGAGCACAACATCAACATCTCGCAGATGCCGTGGGAGGAGATTTTGCGTGCAGCAGGGGCTGCCGGCACCGTCGTCATACTCACAATGTTCCTGATAGGGCTTTTCACGAAGTCCGCGCAGCTCCCGTTCAGCGAGTGGCTGATGACGGCGATGACCGGTCCGACGACCGTCTCGGCGCTCCTCCACAGCGCGACGATGGTGGCGGCGGGCGCGTTCGTGTTCATGAAGATCACTTGGTACATCCGCCCGTGGGAGGTCGCAGCGGCGGTTCCGGGCTTGGAAACCGTTTACCTCCTTGCGTTGCTCGTCGGGCTCTTCTCGGCGTTTTACGGCGCGCTGACGGCGACGGGGATGCTCGAACGCAAGGTCCTGCTGGCGGCTTCGACGATGTCCTCGCTCGGACTCATGTTCGGGACGGCGGCGGCGTCCTGCTGGATACACGAGGAGATCGCAGGGATGAACTTCGCGCTGCTCGTCGCGTTCTGGTACTTGGTGACGCACGCCTTTGCGAAGGCGACGCTGTTCCTCGTGAGCGGTCATCTGATACATGCGACGCACAGCCGCTTCTCAGAGGGCGATCTGGAGCTCGCATCGAGGATGAAAGCGGGGTTCGTGGCGACGCTCATCGCAACGACGTTCCTCGTCGGCATCCCGCCGCTCACCGCCTACTGGGTGAAGTCCGCAATGGACGAGGTCATGGAGCACCTACTGATACACGAACACATGCTCCTGCCGCTCGTCCTCCTGCTCGCGACGTCCGTCACGTACTCCGTCATCCTTGCGAGGTTCTTCACCCTCAACTTCTTCAAGGGCGGGAAGCCGCATCATCTGCACCTTGAGCGGCTGCCGCTGATGGAGTTCGGGTATCTGGCGATGGTCTCCATGCTGTTCGTCATCCTGTACATGTTGTTCGAGAGGCACGAGCTTTTCGAGCTGGCGAAAGCTGGTTTCAAGCCGGCATCGCTGCTCGTCGGAGTTGCGGTGCTCGTTGCGTTTCTCGTAGCTACTTTCAAGCCGAGAGTGGCGGCGTTGTCCAAGATCGGAACGTTTTTCAACGATCGCATGTACCTGCCGTTCCTGAACGACTTCATCTCGCCAGTAGTGGGATTCTTCGTGGCGCGACTCGTCGAAAATTACGGGAACAGGGGTATAGATGGGTTCTTCAATACGAAAGTGGTGCCCACGTTATTTAGATCGCTCTCAAGGGGCGTGAGGGCAATACAAGTTGGTTACCTGCGGAGCTACACACAGATTGTGCTCGGGCTGGTGATGCTTGCGTTGATCGGCGTTGCGGTGTGGGGGGTGATGCCGTAGATGTGTGCGTGCGTGCTTCCGACGTTCGTCACGGAGCTCACGCTTGCTGCACTCGTGATATTGACGTTGGGGGCTGCGTTCTCGTATAAATGGAGGGGCGTGGGTTTTGCTTCCGCCGTGATCGCCCTCATCCTAGGGCTTCTTGCGGCGAAGTCGGACGCCTACGGCGTGCTGGTGTTCGCGGTTGCGCTGATAAACCTCATATCGCTGGTGGCGCTCGACAACAGGATAAAAGGTGTGGATTACTGCCTCGTAGGGCTTATGGGGCTTGCGACGCTCACCGTGTTCACGGTTCAAAGCCTTTCCTTGGTGCTCGCGGCGTTAGTTTTAGTGTCCGTTCCGACGTACGTGCTCGTGATGCTCAGGGAAGGTGGCGCAAACACTGAGATCGGACTGAAATACATAGTCTTCATGGTATTTGCGACCGTCCTCTTCTTCATCGGCGCCGTGATGCTTGCGGCGGGCGGCGACCCGGTTTTGGGTTACGTCCTTCTGATTTTGGGGTTGAGCTTGGAGGTGGGCGTGGCGCCGCTCCACGAGTGGGTGCCCGACGTCTTCGCCGCCGCCGACCCGATTCCGATCTCGGTGATAGCGTCGCTCGCAAAGATCGTGCCGTTCGTGGCGGCGTTGCGCATAATCACGAGTTTCAGCTTCGACGAGCGTCTCGTGCTGTTCACGGCGGCGCTCGCGGCATTTTCGATGTTTGCAGGAAACATCGGGGCGCTTACCGCTCGTGAGCATGCGAGGGTCCTTGCGTACTCGACGGTTGCGAACATGGGCTACGTGCTGGCGTGCGTGGCGTGCGGTGCGGCGTGCGGTGCGGCGGCGACGCCCGCCGGGGGCGTGGGGGGTGCGTCCGGGTCCGAGCTGGCGTTGGCGTTAGTGGGCGGCTTGCTCCTACTCTTCGCAAACAGTTTCGGCAAAATAGGCTTTTTCAATGCTATAAAGGGCGAGGGGTCGTTCTCGCCGTTCATGTTCATCCTTGCGTTCTCTTTTATCGGCGTCCCGCCGCTCCTCGGCTTCTGGGGCAAGTTCTACATCTTGCTATCGCTCGTCGGCGTCGGCTACTTATGGCTTGCTGCAGTCCTCGTTTTAAATTCTGCGATCTCAATTCCATATTACGTACGGCTTGCAAGGGAGCTAGGGGTTGGCTGGCGGCTCAGACTTACGGATGTGGTAGTGTTTATAGTCACGATGTTCACGCTAGCCACCGTGGCACTCCCGCTAGTGGAGTGGCTTGTTAAGAGCATGGGAGTGTTGAGTTTGGGGGTGATGTGAACGATGATAGATGCGGTCGTTGCCATCGGGACGCTGATAGCCGTTTGCCTCATTACAGACGTTGTTCTGCTGATTCTGATCAGGATACTCCCGAAATATCACCCAAGCGAGCTGAAGACCGGGAGGTTCGAAGCCGGGAACGTGCCGCTTCGGGCGCCGAGATGGGTGTTACCGATGCAGTACTTTGGATTTATGTTCTTATTCATGGCAGCAGAGCCGATACTCGTGCTGCTGTTAGTCCTTTCCTTGCTCTCGCCGGAGGCATTCCTACCACTCCTGCTGATATTACTCATTTTATTGCTTCCGACAATTTACGTAGGTTATAAGATGGCGGAGGAGATTGCGGGGGTGAGGCGATGATGGCAATCAGTGATGAAAGGCTGGCGAGGGTTGAGGAGGCGCTGGCGATGCTAAGAACGCTGATGTTCGACCCGGCGGGCGCATTTGAGAGCTTGAAGGATGCGCCGCTCATACAGGCATTTTCCTTTTACTTATACCTTTTAGTGGTATTTTCAGTGCTTTTCGCGGCGATTGCGGCGACCGCACCACATTTCCTTACGCAGCTCCCGGAAGTTATCGTGCGGACTCCTCCGCTGCTGATATTCAGTGGTGTTTTTGTGGCGTTACTCTTTGGTGGCATCGTTGGGATGCTCATCTCTGCCGTCTGGCTGCACATCTGGGTTTATGCGTTCGGCGGGCGTCAGGGATTTAAACAGACGCTGAAAGCCTACATGCTTGGCATGACTCCGTTCCTCGTCCTCGGCTGGATCCCGATAATAAACATCTTCGGTGCAATATGGGCGATTCTTGCCGTCCTGAACGGGATAATGCAGCTTCATGACATGTATTCAGGGGCAGCGATCCTCGCACTCTTGGTCTCGCTCCTCATACCGGGTGTCGCAGCCTTGGCGGCGATGCCGATAGCGATGCCGCATTTAGTGGGGGTGATGGGATGGTAGCGGAAAGGGCGAAGGATAGGAACATAAGAATAGTTCAACATGGTGTTTTCGCCCCGCTGCGGCGTTGGGGCACCCGCTGGAGTCTCTGGCCCGTTCATTTTGTTACTTCATGCTGCGGCGTCGAACTTGCGCACTCTGGGGCGTGTGGCTACGACATGGAGCGTTTAGGCGCCCTCAATTACGGAATCGCAAGGCAATCAAACTTCATTATTATCGAAGGGACGATCACGAGGAAGATGGCTCGTGCGTTGCGTCTAGTTTATGAGCAGATGCCGGACCCGAAGTTTGTGATGCTCATCGGCGCCTGCGGCGAGCGTGGCGGCATCTTCTGGAACAGTTACAATATCACGCTCCCACATGAGATCGTGCCCGTGGACTTTTTCATCCCCGGCTGCCCAGTGACGCCGGAGGGGCTCATACGGGGAATAAGGGCGGTGCAGGAGAAGATCGAAGGACGCGGGCGGACGACGATAGAGTTCAAGCGTGCGGAGCTTCCTAAGGAAGAGGGCGAGCCGAGGTTAGTGCCGAGTTCGCCGAAGTACCTTGCGACGACGCCGACGATAAGAGTTGACATCCCGGGGGAGGGGGAGCTTCCGGAGCGTTTAAAGCCACTCGCTGAAGAAGAAGGCATTAGAGTAACGGTAACTGGAAAAAACAGAGTAGCGATAAGGACGGCTGCGGAGCGGCTTGAGGAGGTTGCAAAGCGTCTCAAAGAACTCGGTTTCGACCATGTTAAAAGTGTGAATATCATCGACGTTCCGCACGAGAGGCGGATGATCATTGAGTACGTAATTTCGAGTTATTCCGTGCGCGAGCTAATGCCGGTGCTGGTGACGCTTTTTGCGTATGTGCCGAGGGCGGAGCCCGGACTTCGAAGCTTGAAGCACGTCTGGGACAGCGCGGACTACTGCGAGCGGGAGCTTCAGGACCTGTTCGGCGTGCGTTTCGAGGGCAACCCGTGGCAACGCCGCTTCATACTGGCGCCGGAGGTCGAGGCGCCGCTGAGGAAGGACTTCAAGCTTGCTGAGGAGAGCTACGTGCTCGGAGAGGCGCCGCTCGCCCCGAAGATAGAGTATCCGCCGGAACCCCTCTCATACTACTTGCCGGTTCCCGACGAGGTTTTTGAGGAGGCGACGAGGAACGACGAGTTCATCCTACCTATAGGTCCGCACCACACAGGCAGCGGACATCTCAGAGTGATCTTGAGAGTTAAGGGCGACATCATCGTGGACGCAATCCCAGACCCAGGCTACGTGCATCGCTCTATGGAGAAATTGGCGGAGACGAAGCTTTACGTTCAGAACATTCCGCTGTTCGAGCGGCTTTCCATTGCTGACCCGATAAACATAAACTTAGGTTACGTGCGTACGCTTGAGCTTGCGCTCGGTGTGGAGCCGCCGGAGCGTGCGAAGCTTATAAGAACCATGCTCGCAGAGCTCTCTAGAGTTGGAGCGTTCTTGTACGACGCTGGCATATTTTCGTTGTTCACGGGGCATTCCACGGGCTTCATGTACACGTTCTCGATACGTGAGATGCTTTTGGAAATTTTCGTGCGGGCGACAGGGTCGAGATGCACGCCCTCTTACATCATACCTGGCGGCGTCCGCTGGGACGTTTCTGACGACGTTCTGAAGTTTGCGAGGAACTTCACGTCCGCCGCTCTCCGGCGGCTTTCGAAATTTGAGAGCATTTTTGTGAACAACCCTGTGCTGATGGAGAGGACGAAGGGCGTCGGCGTTCTCACAAAAGAGCAGGCGGTGGACACAGGAATAGTAGGGCCCTTCCTGCGGGCGTCGGGCGTGGAATACGACGTTCGCATCGTCGAGCCTTACGAGGCGTATGCCGACTTCGATTGGGACGTTCCGGTGGCTGACGATGGCGACTGCCTTGCAAGGTTCCTTCTGAGGCTTGAGGAAGTGCGGCAGAGCTTGAACATAGTACGGCAAGCGGTGGAAGCCTTGGAACGCACGCGAGGTCCTGTGATCGCCGAGGAGGTGCTCGGGGAGTTCAAGGACGCTCCCGACATAAGGGGGATTTTCTTCAGGACTCTCGGCAACTTAGTTTTGCCACGTGGCGAGTTCACCTGCTTGACGGAGGCGGCTCGCGGCACGCTTTTGTTTACGGTACTCAGCGACGGCGAGTCGAACGTGCCTTATCGTGTGAGGGTGGTCACGCCGAGTTGGATGAACCTTCGAGGCTTCATGGAATCCGTTAAAGGTCAGCGACTTGCCGACTTCTGGGCGATTTACGGCAGCTTCGGCTACTTCCCGCCTGAAGCGGATAGGTGAGGGGAATGTTTGAAACTGGGACGATGGTCGGGCTGATGTCGGAAATGTTGAGGCTCGCGTCGAGCAATCGTGTAGAGATCCCGCTGGTCGAGCCTTTCTTAGAAATGTTGCCGCCACCGCTCAGCGATCTCGCGGTACTACCCCTCTGGAAGCCGTTGTTCGCAGCGCTCGTCGTCCCGGGGTTTGCGACGCTGGGGCTTCTGCTATTGTTGCTGCCGTGGATCGAGCGGAAGCTCTGCGCCAGGATACAGTGGCGTGTCGGACCGAAGGAGATAGTGAGCTGGCTCGGCGGCATCATCCAGCTGCTCGCAGACTCGTTACGCTTCCTGTTCCAAGAGGTGATAGTGAATCGTGATGCGCGTCGTCCATATTTCGTGCAGTTCGTGCTGCTCTCGTTCATTCCGGCGCTGCTGCCAATATTATTCGTGGCGGCGGGAACGATAATTGCGATCCGGACGGAGTACTCCGTTCATATGATGCTGGCGCTCGTCTGTCTGTTTCCGGTGTTCATTCTCGGCATGGGTTGGTCCTCAGGGAACCGCTTCGCCTTCGTAGGCACCGTCAGAGAAGCTTTCATGTACTTTGCTTACGAGGTGCCGCTGATATTCTCGGTGATTGCGATGGTTCTAATTTTCGGTACTGGCGACCCCATTAAGATCATGGAAACCGGGAAGCTCGGCATCGTCCTGAACCCGCTTGCCGCTTTCACCTTCCTTATAGCGACGGCGATGGCGACGTCCCGCCTGCCGTTTGAGATTCCAGAGGCAGATCAAGAGCTGGCGTTTGGTCCTTTCATCGAATATTCGGGCATAGCCTTCGGGCTTGCATACGTGCTGGCGTACGAGAAGCTTTACGTGCTCAGCGCCCTTTTCACGACGCTGTTCCTCGGCGGCGGCTCCGGTCCTGCGATTCCGCCGCTTGGCGAGCTTTCAGGGGCGCTCTGGTTCCTGCTGAAGACGCTGGTGGTGATGATCGTCTTTGCGTCGCTCCGTGCGATCTATCCGAGGTTCCGCATCGACCAAGCGCTAAGGGCGGGCTGGTCGTCGATACTGGCGATTTCGCTCCTTGCAATTGTAATATCTGCGGCGGAGGTGATGCTATGGGCATAAAGCGGCTGAAGATGCCCGAATACAAGCTTGGGGACAAGGTGCGGTGGCACGCCGCCGCGCTTGGTACTGCATTCAAAGAGGCTTTCTTCCCTCTGACGGTCACCGTTCAATACCCAAGAGAAAGACGGAAGTTTCCCGATAACTTCAGGGGTTATATCCTCTTTGACATCGAGAAATGCATAAACTGCTGGCAGTGCGCATTTGTATGTCCTGCGAATGCGATACGGATGAAAGAGGCGCCGAATAAGAAATATTACCCGACAATAGACTATGCAAAATGCATTTTCTGTCATTTCTGCGTGGATTCTTGCGTCGGCGGCGCGTTGCGAGCGACTAAGATTCACGACGTTGCGTACGCCGATGTCGATGAGATGCTAGCTGAGACCGAGCAGTTAATGGAGCCGCCTGAAATTCTCAGGGAGGATAAGAGGTACGTGGAGTACGTGATCGAGGAGGATGACGTGCGGCTCCGCAGGGTCAAAGGTCAGGACTATTTAGTTGCGGAGCCGCCGCCTCGCAGGGAGTACCCGATGGTTTGCGTCTGTGAAGACCCAGAGAGCTGCACCGGTTGCGGCACGTGCGCCGACGTCTGCGAACACTACGCAATCTCTATAAGCATCGAAGGCGAATACAAGGTCATAAGGATAGATGGGGAGAAGTGCGTGGGATGCGGGCTGTGTGTAAAGGAGTGCCCGCTTCACGTTTTGAAGCTTGTGAGGAGGTAGCTGCTGAAAGGTGAGGCACGTGGCGGCGGTCTCGGAATGGCGGGTCAAACTCGTGGGAAGACCCTCGAAGGATGTTTCCTGTCCCAGTATTGTCAAAACGCGGGTGATCGACACGGGGCTTTGCTGCCGGTGCATGGCGTGCATGGCGGCGTGCCCGGCGGCGGTGCGGACGGGCGTGGGTTTTGAATTTGAGGAAAGAGAGCATGTGTGCGTTGATTGCGAAATATGCGTCCGTGTCTGCCCGAGGCTCGACTACAAGCCGTTAAGCGGCGTGGGCAGCTACATAGAAGCGGTCGCGGGGCGGTCGAAACGCTTCGAGGGACAGGACGGCGCCATGGTCACCGAAATTCTAATATCGGCGATGGAGATGGGGATGATCGATCGCTGCATCTTCGTCGGCAGGGATGAAGAATGGCGGACTGAAGTTTTCCACGTTCGGGACGTTGAGCAGCTGGAGGTGCCGACGCTCACCGGCACGAAATACACGTTCGCCGCCGCCGTCCCGGCGTTGCGAGAGGCGGTTCTGAACACGAAAGCGGGCGTGGGCTTCGTCGGGACGCCATGCATGGTCTCCGCCGTCCGGCGGCTGCAGAAGGCGCTTGCGGTCTTTCGGCGGGTTAAGCTCGTCGTCGGGCTCTTCTGCACCGAAAACTTCTATTGGGAGGATTTAATTCCGTTCCTAGAGGAGAAGGGCGTGGACATCAAGAAGCTGGTGAAGACGGACATCTCCAAAGGCAAATTCATAGCGACGATGACGGACGGCGTCGTCGAGTTCCCGGTGAAGGAGCTTTCCAAGATTATGCCGAGCGGCTGCCGCTTCTGCACGGACTTCTCGGCGGTCGAGAGCGATGTGAGCGTCGGGAGCGTCGGCTCGAAGCCCGGCTTTTCGACCGTCCTCGTCAGGAACGAGAACGCAAAGGCGGTACTCGACTACATTCGAGAGAGAGGATATGCGGAGTTTGGTGAGGTCTCGTTGGAAGCCGTGGAGAGGCTTTGCAACCTGAAAAAGAAGCGTGAGGCGAACATAAAGGAGGCGATGCAGAAGGGAGATTAGGTCGGAGCGCCGGGGGGTTCCACGCAAAGCAGTTTTCTCTGCAGATGCCGACCTTCACAAGAGTCTTACAGCTCTTACAGCAACTTTAATGGCGTTCTTTTCAGCATCCTCCGCTTTCCTCTTATATTCAGACGCTAAGGGCCCTTTCTCTTCCATCCCGGATTCGCCTTTAACAACGTTGTTGACGACACCCAAGACGCCGCCGGCTTTCATCCCTCCTCTCAACCTTGCCGCTATGAAAACGGCGGAGCACTCCATGTCGAAACTAGCACACCTGCCTCCTTGTATTTATTCACGATGCTTTCGAAGTTAGCGGCGCCATAGAAAAGCGTCATTTGTTCTGACGATGCTGACGTGATGCCGCACGCCTTGTTCACGAGCGGCTTTCTTCAAAGCTTCAACGACATCAAAGCTCGCAACCGCAGGGTACTCGACATTTATGTATTCTTTGGTCGTGCCGTCGTCCCTCACCGCAGCTTCTGCTATTATCACGTCGCCTATCTTTATCCTCCCTGAATGGCACCCGTTGTGCCCACCCTCACGAACACCTCGGCGCCGCAGTTCGCAAGCTCCTCGACGGCGATGGCGGCAGAAGGACATCCTATTCCCGTAGAGGCCACCGTCACCCTTTTCTCTCTTAATACTCCATTGTAAACTTTGAACTCCATCCTCTCACTCACCTTCTCGTAAGAATCCAGCATTTTTGCTATTTTTTCAACCCTTTCGGGAGCGCCGGGGAGCAGCACGACTTCGGCGACATCGCCCTTTTTGCAACCTATGTGCGGCTGCACGCCCTCAAAATACTTCTTCATTTTCATTTCACTCGCCTGTTAGAATGCGCCGCTTTCAGTTTTGCCAGATGCAGCTAATGTGTAATTATTATAGCAAGTCGATATTGAGTGAGGATGAGTTTGAAAGTCCAAATATACGGGGCGGGCGTCGCCGGCACGTTCCTTTATTTCCTTTTAAAGCAGGCGGGCTTTGACGTTGGCATCTGCGAGCGGCGACGCTCGCCAGACTGCAGGTGTGCCTGGGGCATTACGTATAACGAAGCTAAAGCCCTGTACAAAGAAATCGACGTGAATCTCGACGAGTACGTGCTCGTGCGTCCTGAGTACGTAGTTATCAACGGCGTGGCGTTCAAAAACAAGAACGTGGTCATCTTTGACAAAAAGCGGCTTCTTGAAGACTTGTGGGGGCGTATGGACTTAAAGGATGCGGGGACGCCGAACGCCCAGCATGCGGACATTCTCGTGGACGCTACCGGCTACGAGCGTGCGTTGCTCCCGAAAATCGAGAACGACAGGCTGTATCCTACGATGCAGACCGTCGAGAAGCACGACGCTGACGAGAACATCTATGTCTATGCGAGGGGGGCGACGGGGTACGCATGGGCGTTCCCGCTGGGCGACAAGCGCTGGCACATCGGCGTCGGCGAGGCTGAGGGCAACTTCTCAGCACTGCTCAACGGTCTCAGGGAGAAGTACGGCTTTGAGGTCGGCGACAAGCATTCGTGCAGGTGCGACGCATTCGTCCGCCTTCTGCCGCCGTCCAAGTGTCGCCCTTTCATCGTTGGGAAGGTCGTTGGCGTCGGCGAGTCCATAGGTTGCGTTTCGGGCGCCGGTGAGGGTAATGCGCCTTCGCTCAGGTGCGCAAAGCTCCTCTACGAGTGTTTGCGTTCCGGGCGTCTTGAGGACTACGAGCGGCGGGTGCTCAAGCATTTCCGCTGGATTGAGAACGAGCACAAGTTCGTCGAAGCCGTCCAGCAGGGGAGGCTCTGGCGGGCGCTCCCTCTTCTTCCGAAGATCGTGGCTGTCGAGTCAAAGCGGGCGGTCGGGCACTCCGTCGCGGACGTCAGGGCGCTCCTAAAGCTGATCCTCAGGGGATAGGCGTTCTGCGAGGAGCGCCTTGTCCTTTATTTTGAAGAGGTGGATCCAGCGTTCGCCGCTCAGCCCCTCTTCGAGCCGCTTACGCACGCTCCAGTACTCCGACGGCGGCAGCGAGAAGCGCAGCGTCACCTTTCTGGCGTCGAGGCGTTTTAACGCCTCCTTTATGGAGGCTACGCCGAAGTTCACAAGTTCGAGCACTCTGTACCTGCGGAGGAACGCCGAGCTCGCCTCTTCATCGGAAGTTAAGAGAGTCCGCCGCTTGTCCTCGCTCAGGACCGAGGCTTCGAGCCCGAGCTTGCCCAGCAGGTTTCTGAGGAGCGTGGCTTTGACCACGGTGGGGTCGACCTCGTAGAGGAACGCCTTCGGGGCGTCCGCCGCTTCGAGCTCGGCGGCGGCGTCCTCGGACGTCACCCGCTCGCCGGAGGGCAGCGAGATGGCTGAGACGTCGCATTCTGCGAGTTCGCCCATGTAGAGGGCGAGGCGGTTCAGCTGGAAGTTCAGCGACGTGTACTCCTTTTCGCCGGCGAGCCAGCGTCGCACGCGTTCGGGCGGCATCTGCGGCGGCAGCTCGAATGCGAGCTTCTCGGTTATTCGCTGATACTTCTCGACGATTTTGAGCGGAGGGGGCTGCAGGCTTTCGATCGTCCGCACCTCCTCACCGGGGGGTCTTGAGGGGTCTGAGAACACGACCTCTGCGTCTTTAAGCCTCTTGACGGCGGCGTCGCCCGTCGCATCGCCCACGATGATCTCCACGTTTTCCAAGCCGAGGGACGCTACGTTGAGCGCTGCGAGCTTGGCTCGCTCCTCGTTCAGCTCCACGCCGTAAGCCTTTCGGCAGCGCATGGCGAAGAAGACGAGCTGCGCGCCGGCGCCGCAGCTCACGTCCGCGATGACGTCGCACTTCAGCCTTTCCGCCCTGTACTCCGCAACGACCGCCGGCGTTGCGTAACGCAGCCCCTCCTCGTCGAAGAACAGCTTTTCGGCGAGCGGTCCGAATTTCTCCCGTGCGTGGAGCCGGCACCTCGCAACCTCGTATATGAGCTCGGGGCGGAGACCTCGCCCGCCCCTCAGCCTCTTGACGACCTTCTCCTTGTGGAAGCCCCTTTTTACCATAGCAACGGCTCTCGACACCTCCCTTTCAACCCTTTTCAGCTCCGGTTTTGAGTTTTGGAGCGTTGTTGCGTGCATCTTTGCTGAGGTTCCAAGCGTAGTGCTTACCTTACCGCTAAAATATAACGAGCTCAAGTTATAATCGGTGCGGGTAAAGGTGAACCTGCGTTCGGAGTCCGTCCAAGAGGTGCCCATAAATTACAACTATGCGGTAGCCAGCGCCATTTATCGCAGGATCATGAGCGTGCGTCCGGAATTGGGCTTGCACAGCAGGCGGGACTTCAAGTTCTTCACGTTTTCAAGGCTCCTCTCTAAGGATTATGAAGTGAAAGGCGATAAGCTTCGAATGAGGGGCTGTCATTTTTTCTTTTCCTCCCCGGATGCGGAGATTGTTTCGGCGTTCGTTGAAGGCATCCTCGAAGAGCCGGAGTTTCGCATCGCAGGCGCGAACTTCGTCGTGGAGCGTGTCGAGGCGCTGAGGACGCCCAAGATAGAAAGCGAGGTCACGTTTGAAACTTTGTCCCCGATCGTGGTGCGGACGGTCGTCGAAATTGAGGGGCGGCGCAGGACGTGGGACCTGTATCCGTCGGAACGGAAGTTCTACGAGAACCTCCGCAGGAACCTTTTGAGGAAGTACGAGGCGTTTTACGGGGAGCTGCCGGGCGACGAGTTTGAGATCGAGGTGCTGGAGGTGACGAAGCTCCCGAGGGTGCGGGTGAAGAACACGTGGCACCGCAGCACGATGATGCGGTTCGTCGCGAGGGGCGAGCCTCCGCTCCTGAAGTTCGGGTACGAGGCGGGCTTCGGCGAGAAGAATGCGATGGGCTTCGGGATGGTGGAGGTCGTGAAGCCGGACGTGAAAACTGGACGCAAACCCAAAAGCCCGCCTAGACGACCCTCCCACGAGGGAGCTCCCACCAGCCGCAGACGCCCCGCCTGACGACCCCTTTTTCCAAAGCCTCCCTGAACTTCGCCCTCAGGCGTGCGAACGTCCCGTCGTCGTAGATGACGACGCCGTGCTCCAGAGCGTCGTAGATCGTTATCGAGCCTTTGTTGATGAGGTGCACCACCTCATCCGGAGTGTACGGGAAAGGCTCGATGGGAATGCCGGATTCCCAGCACCAGAAGTCCGATAGCCTCCTTATTCTCTTCAGGAAATCCTCATCGGTTTCGAGGATCAGGAGGACGTCGGCGTCGCTCGTCCGCAAGTGGTCGCCCCTGGCACGTGAGCCGAAGAGGACGAGAGACCTCAGCCCGAAACCCTCTTCCAGAAGCTTCGATGCGAACTCCTTTAAGCGTTTAACAACCTCTTCGCCCATTCCACAACGCCCCTCGCCATGCTCAAGCATGCTTCCGCCATCCTCTTCGAATAAACTTCGCTCGGAACCCCGTTTGCAGCGTCTGGATACCTAGAGACGAGGTAGTGGGGGTTGAGGTCTTTGAGGTCGTCGAGCACCTCTCCGAGGTCCACAACCCCTTTCAAAGCCTCTGAGAGCGTGAGGAGATTGTGCGTCTTCGGAGGGGAAACACGGAGCTTCTCAATTATTAGAGTCTTCAGAGCCTTCTCAGCAGCTTGATGGGAATGGAAGGCGGCATAATTATAAAAGCCCGCCTTGAGCAGGTGTTCTGCGGCTCTCAGGCTCTCTAAAGCCTCCTTCCACCAAGCCTCGGCTTCCGCCCTCATCTCACTCCCTTACCTTTCACCATTTAAAACAGCGGCGTGATCAGCCTCTTCCGCCCCACCCGCTCGCTCCGCACCAGCCCCTTCCTTTCGAGGCTGCCGACGAGCTTTATCGCCGCCGGCAGGGATATATTCAGCTTTTCGGCTATTTCGGAGACGCACTTCCCCTTACCAAGTACGTCCAAGACTTTGCGCTCGGAGGGCGTGATGCTCACGCTCGGCAGGAACTTCGGGAGTCGTATGATCTCGTCGTCCTCGCTCACGTAGACGATGGCTTCCACGCATTCGGGTTCGAGGAGGGCGGCGTAGAGGAGGGCGAACGACGTTATCTTCCGCCCGCCGGTGAGGTTGGCGACGACCCGCCGCTCCCGCCTGATGAGCTTACGCAGGAGCTCGACGTTCCGCTCGAACTCGTAGGCTTCGAGCCTCAGCTCCTCGTGCGGCAGACCCAAGCCGGAGAAGAGGCGGCGAGCCTCCGTGAGCGCGTCGGCGACCCTCCCCTCGACCTCCTCCTTGGCGGAGTAGACCAAGACGACCTTCGAGGCGCCGAACTCGACGAGCGGCTTGTAAATGTGGGCGGCGTGGAAGCCGATGACGATGACGTGCGCCGGCTTCATGCTTAACTGTTAGGTTAAGGGTTAATGATTTATATAGGTAATGGGAAGTAGGGTTAGGTGGGTGGAGTGTCCGAGGAGCGGCAGAGACCGAGGATTAGGGTCAAGGTGGAGGAGGTTTTCGAGACGACGCTCTTCAAGGCGGGGGTGCGGCGGTTCCTTAACGAGGTTTTCCCGAGGCTTTTCGAGGAGTTCCGGCTCATCTCCGCAAAGGGCGGCTCCGGCTTCCGTGAGTATCCGGACATGAGCTACCCGATGCACGTTCTGAACGGCATGCCTGCCGCCATGCTCCTCTTAGAGCAGAAACTTCTCGAAAACAGGGGGCTGTCAGGGCTTTTGTTGAGCGGAGATGCGGACCTTCGGATGCTTGTGAGGTGCGCAATGCTCTCCATCGCCCTTCACGACATCAACAAGCTCTTCGGAACGACCGACCTGAGAGAGGCGCTTGGAAGGCTTCCTGAGGTCGTCAGGCGGCTCGGTCTAGAACTTTCCGAGGAGGAAAAGAACATCGTCCGCTACTTAGTTCTCAGCACGGAAGACAGAACGAGGTACACTGATCGGGAAATCACCGTCTCACTACCTCGGAGACGAGGGCTTGACAGAGTAGTCAAAGAGTACTTGCAGAATGTCGTGCACCTCGCAGACACCATTTCCCTCCCTCCAGCCGAGTCCTTTGCCGAGACGTTCCGAGAGCTTCATAAAAGGCTTAAGAGGCACTTCGATGGGGTCCACTCCTTCCACTTCGAGGACACCCCCTACGAGCTGATTACGAGGTTCTTGCTGGAAGGGATCATGAGGCGAGTTTCCGGGAAGCTTCTGCTCGTGTCGCCACGGGGCTTCATCTGGCTCGGCGAGCCCTTGAGCAGGGAGTTTCTTGAGGGGGCAGTTGAGGAGCTTGCAGGAGAGTTGGAGGCGAAAATTCTGGAGCGGATGGAAGAGTTGGTGAAAATCGATAGGCAGAAGGCACAGCTCGGCGTCTTCAGGCTCGTTGAGCCGAGCGAGGAAAACGTAACAAAGTTCCTTGAGAGGCTTCTCAGGAATAGAGAGGCACTTTACTACGATATTTCGAGGGACGAGCGGTTAAAGGAAGCAATCAGCAAGGAGATCGAAAAGTTCGACGCCGAGAAGTTCGAAATTTTCGTGCTTCTTAAGCTGATACTGCAACTTTCCGTCGACAGTAAGGAGGTCGAAAGGCTGAAAAAGGGGGCGGAGGAGGCTTACTTCTCCGACTTGGACCTAAGTTTCCTACCGAGCGCCGCCGAGATTTTAAGGGGGCGTGACACGGGGCTGAAGAACTACGTGAAGCTCGTAGGGGCGACCAAGAGGTTAGATGCGGAGGTCAAGGACGAGCTTCTCACGAAGCTCAGGGAGCTGCTGGAGAAAAATTACGAGGGGGAGCGGGTGAGCTTCCGCAAAGTCTTCAGGGAGGTTCTGAACTTTGCTTATATCGACGGCGAGCCGCTGCTTTCGAGGCTTGAGCCGAGGAGCTTGGCGGACAAGCGCAACATGTGCTGTCTCTGCGGGGGTGAGGCGGGCGTTGCGGCGAGGGACGACGTGGCTTTCGGCTTCTCTCCCCGTGGCTTCACAAACCGCACCGTCGTCTCCATAAAAAACTGGGAGAAGCGTATTTGCGGGACGTGCTTGGCGGAAATCATGCTCAGAAGGCTCGCCTTTGGGCAGAACAAGGAGGTTTACACGGTTTACGTGGACGCCTACGATTATACGATACCGCTCGTGAACGTCGGGGGCGTGACGAAGAGAGTGACGAAGATCTTCGAGGGCTTAGGATACTTTTTCGAGCCTTTTAGGGCAATGTGCAAGTTTGTTTAGGAGAGCCCTGCTCTGCCTCCTGATCGTCCTTCTCGCCCTCACGGGCGTGGCGTCCGCGGCGACGATCTACGTGCCCGACGACTATGCGACGATTCAAGAGGCGGTGAACCACGCCGCCCCCGGCG
>JAPHEE010000009.1:2574-56763 GCA_029259545.1 Candidatus Alkanophaga volatiphilum | reverse complement strand
ATCAATCGCGGCGACGCCGCTCACATCTTTGTTGATTTCATCACGGGCGCACTATTTGTTGAAAGTGATGAAGAAGAGCCCTACGAGGCTAAATTCGACACGAAACCGTTTAAAGGCAAAAAGCTTGCGTTCTACGCACTTGCCCTCGACAATGCCAGCAATCTGGGAGCGAGCGACGTGCTCGTGGAGACCGTATGCAAAGATTTCAAATACCGCCGTCCTATAGTCATAAGAAACGACAACAAGGAGGAGCTAAAGGACTTTCAAGTGCGTGTCGTGCTCAACGCCGCGAACTTCGACTTCTCAAAAACGAAATCCGACGGCAGCGACATCCGCTTCAAGGACGGCGACAGAAACTTACCATACTGGATAGAAAAATGGGACAGCCGTGGCAAAGAGGCGATCGTATGGGTAAAAGTACCGGAACTCCCCGCACGTTCCGAAAAGACCATTCATATGTATTATGGAAACCCCAATGCATCTTCGGAGTCGGACGGCGCTGCCGTCTTCGAATTCTTTGACGACTTTGAAGGCTACGAGAGCTGGGACGACATGGAAAAGGCGGGCTGGCAGCGGGAAGACTGCACCGTGGAAATCGTAAAGGATGGCACGAATAAAATAGTAAAGCTGACACCTAGCACGAAAACTTACTGGCAGCACGGTATTATCAACGGCAACATCAAGCTTGAAACCTACATCTATGAGCTACGATGGAAGCAGAAGCGCTCGCATGCTGGCAGAAATCCCGCAACTGGTCCTGTGTTTCATGCCAAAGACTTAGATAACTGGTGGGCGCTCGAATTTTACAACGGTCCAGGTACGATCTTCCGTCCTGTCATCGACGGCAAGGACAGAGGCTGGGTCTACACAAGCAGCGCATTCAGAGCGAAAGACGAAAGGTGGTACGAGCTGCGGATCGTCATAAAGCCTGAGAGGGTGGCGCTTTTCGTCGATGGTGTGAAGAAGGTGGCGTTTAAAATTGCTCCTCAGTACCGCTTCAGCGGCTACGAGAAGGTGGGGCTCGTTGCACACCGCTACCACGGCTACGCCTTCGCCGACGACCTCCGTGTTCGGAAGTATGCCGAAAAAGAGCCTTCGGTTATTGTAGGCAGTGAGGAGAACGCTTAGAAGCTGGCTGGACGATTTTCCACACCTACTCCGTACTCTCGCCAGCTCAAGGAGAGAGCTTTGGAGCGGGCAGCCTCAAGTTTTATCACAAAAAAGACTTAAGTGAGTGCTATGCATGCCGAGGAAGTGGAATTACTCAAAAGAAGAGCGAAAGGGTTCTTAAGAGCGGCTAAAAGTAGTTTAAAGGATGGAGATTATGATTTGGCTTGCTTTATGGCAGAACAGTCTGCTCAACTTTATTTAAAGGCCGTAATACTTGAGATAAGTGGCGAGATGCCAAGAACGCACTCCATAAGGAGTTTGTTATCAATTTTATCAACCCTTCTTAAGAAGCAGGTGAAGTATGACAGGAAATCCTTGATCTTCTTGGAGTCGGCATACATAAATGCGAGGTATTTGGGTGTGGTTTACGAAAAGGAAGACGCTGAGGAGGCTGTGAGGATTGCCGAAGGAATCATGGAGCTTGTTGATAGAGTTAGGAAAGAGGAGGGGTGAGATTATAAAAAATTATGAGAGGTATTTGTCGAGAATCTGCACGGCTGTGAGAGACGTGCTCGGCGATGCGGACGTCTATCTATTCGGCAGCGTAGTTGAGGGGAGAGCCGTGGCTCTGAGTGATATCGACATCATGATTGTTGCCGAAGTAGGTAGTAACATGAAAAAAGCCGAGGTTGTCACGAAAATTGAGGAAAAAGCGGGATTGCCTTTCGACAACCCGTTTGAGTTCCATTTACTGACGGGTGATGAATTTAGAAGGTGGAGGAAGATATTCAAGCCTAAGATTGTAAAAATTTGCTGATCCCTTCTTCTGGGCAACAGGCGAGCTGAGCAACGTTAGCATTCAGGACGCTCTCAAGAGCCGTCAGAGAAGGCATGGTCACGAGCTTGGAGCTTCTTAGCCGCTCGCAACCGTGATAAACTCTTACCTTTTTGAAATTTGCCAGCTCGCCTCCCCGCCTAAAAGCCAAGCCTCAGGCTTGCAACCGCCCCGGAAAGGAAGGAGGAGCGCGGCTATCAGCGTTTTTGGCGGAGCCTCCGCACGCTCCCGCCCCTGACCAGTGCGAGCGGGGCGTGGACGAAGGCGGCGTCCGCAATGACGGCTTGCGCAACGATGCCTGCCATCTCGCCGGTTTAATGCGAAGCGATGCGCAGCATTTTCTCGGCAGCCTCCCTGAAAACGCTCAATTCAAAAATCTGCGAGCCGACATGGCAGTGAATACCGCAAAGTGCGAGACCTCGCCTCTCAACATAACTGCAGGCTGCAAGGACTTCCTCCGCTGGAATACCAAATTTTGATGTCTTGAGTGCAGTCGCAATCTTCGGGTGTGTCCTCACCGAAATCTCAGGATTCACTCGCACCGCAACCCTCACACGCTCATCCTCGCACAAATTACAGAACCTTGCGACATCCGAGAGAGCATCCGCCTCGTCTGTGGAGTCTAAACACACGCAGACGCCCGTCTCAACCGCAAGACGCAGCTCATCTTTGCTCTTCGCATTCCCGTTGAATATAATTTTTTGCGGTGGGATGCCCGCAAGCATCGCAGACTTCAACTCAAAATCAGAGACGACATCCGCACCTGAACCCTCCGTAGCGAGTATTCTCAGGATTGCGAGGCTCCAGTTCGCTTTCACCGCATAGTAAATCTCAACATCCTCAACAACTGCGACTTCTTCCTTGAATGCGCTGAAAGCCTCCTTGTATGCTCTGAAGTTCTCTCGCACCCTCGCCTCGTCCGTAACTATTAAGGGAGTGCCGAACCTCTCCGCAAGCTCCACGACATCCACTCCGCCGAAATGCAAATGCTTGCCTCCTTCCACATTCCTTAATTAAGAAACAAAAGAAAAAGGGTGAGGAGAACGCTGTGTGGAGAAGATGAAAGATATAACATGCTCGCTCATGCGCTGCTGCGGTCGGCAAGGTCGGCAAGGGCGTTACGAAGCGCTGAGGATGTGCAATTAATCACCAAAAGCGGAAATTACACCTTTATGAGAGGAAAATGATAGATTTTTCGTGAGCAACATCGCTTGCGCGCAGTAAAACATTGCATAGTATGTTCTTGAAACCGAAAATTCATAATCACCTTCCTTAAGGAGTATTTCAGCACTCCTTAAATACTTCTTTGCTTTCTCTACCAGAGATTTTATCTCTCTCATACTGGGATACCTTCCCTTCACACATTTATGAGTAATGGACTATTTACCTTTTTATAATCCTCCTCTGAAATAGGATAAACCGATATTAACACGTTGTATCTCAAATTTATTTCCGTTATTATCTCTATCATTCTGTCAATTTCCTCCCCTGGTTTCACCTTCCCTTCAAGAACAATAAGTAAATCTATGTCAGAGTCTTCTGTAGCGCTACCTCTCGCATAGGAGCCATAGAGTATAATGTGCTTTAATCTGTTACCATATAGTTTTTTGACATCCTTTTTGAATTCCTTAATCGCTTCTTTTGTTCTCATTTTGTTTTTTCCTCTATGTCGCCTAAGTCCGAGTGCGTAAGCACCGAAGCGAGGCGGAGAGTTGCAGGCGACGACAGAGGCATTACAACGGTATCCTTTCTAAGGATTTTTTTCTCTCGTTTTTTATTTTTCTTATAAATGTCTCTCCTCTCTTTTCCGCTGTTTTCCATAACTCAATCCCTTTTCTCAATGAATTCGGATCGGTAAAGATTTTTCGAATATCGTCTTCTGTTAGATATTTTTTCATTTTTTGACATCCTCCTTCTCCTTTTTCGGTAATATAAATCTAATAATGTGGTTACTCGATTCAACATTTATATACTTCTTTACCCATAAGCGAGAAGCTTCCCAAAGCTTTTTGTATTCCTCTTCATCTCCATGATGAATATGGTCACCAAAGATTTCTTTTGCTTCTTCTACAGTTATAGTATAAGAATGAACAGGATATCCGCTTGTGAGCCTATTTATTATGCCATCTTTATTATCCTTAAAACTCTTGTTCATTTCCAATATTTTCTCTGCATGAAGTTCCATCAAACTCGATGCGTCAATCCATTCCTGAAATTCAACAGGATCCAATTTGTTTGCCATAGCCTTCCATGGATATGGTGCATCTTCTTCTGCAGTATCCTTAAACAAATCATTTAGAGCACTAAAGCTTCTTATCATTGCATTTACCGAATACATTTTTCCATTTCGTTCCATTTGCACATCTATAGGAGTTAATGTGCTCATATCACCCATAACGATTTCATTGCCCACAAGAGCAATTAAAGTCCCACCACTTGCGGCTATATGTGGAACAAAAACAGTTATATCATCGAAATTTTTCCGCAAGGCATATGCTATTTTAAATGATGAGGATACTCCACCGCCAAATGAATTTATAACAAGAATCAAATTTGTTATATTATTTTCTTTAAGTTTGTAGATAGTATCTTCCATATTTAATTCTTCAACCAGACCGATCTCAGCCCATAAAGCCTTTGAAGGACTAACTTTAGCTGGTAGATATGGTGCTATCATTGCTAATGCAGCGGTTCTCTCATCCATTTCTTCTTGAAATTTTTCACATATTTCAGGGTCAGTCTCTACATCCACCAACTCTATTCCGTTTGTCATTTTCGTTAACCTCCTATTCTATATTTCCTATGTCGTCGCCCGCAATTTCGGACAACAGTTGGCAGTTATACAAATTTCTGCTTTGCCGAATTTTTGCGGAGCGATGCGCATCCGTATGTCTGCTGTCGGGCGAAGTTGCCATGAATACCCCCTCAGAGAGCGTTGCCCTAATACCAAGCAATGCCCCTTCACACCTCTGCCGCCAAGGAAGCCTATGGTTTTAACCATGATTGGTGGAAGTTATTTATATCTTTAACTACAATTTTAATTCGGATGGGCTGGAGCGGCTTATGCCAGTATTCCAGCCCGTGAGGGGTGTGGTCAGCCACCCTGATCGGCTCGATGAAGCGGGACGGCGTCCCACTAAGCGAGAGCAATCTTCCGTCTAAAGACGGGAGAAGCTGACCCTTCCACCGTTGCACTCTTAGTAACATGTAATTTCAATATGCTCCAACTAAAGCAGAAATTCACCCTCCTCAATCCGCTTCTTCAAAAGTATGCAGAGTTTTCGTGCCTTTGCCCTGTTTGAGAGGCGTAGCGTAATCGGAACTTTTCTTCCTGCGACGAAAATGCTTCCGAGTTCGCCTTTGAATGCGCCCCCCTCGCATGCGAAAACGCAGAATCCGCAGTTGAAGCATCGCTCTCGGTTGAGACCGCTTGACCTTTCAAATGCTCTCGTGGGACAAAATCGCTCAACGACGCATTCCTCATGCTGAATGCATTTCTCCTTCTCGTAAATGACTTCAAGCGATGTTCCTTGCCAAACGCACCCGTAGTCGCTCTCTTCGATTGGTGTTCTGCGTTGAATTTCAGCAAACGGCGTTAACGGCTCTTGTTGCCGTTACTCCCATTCCTTCCCCAGCCGATGCGTATTTCAGGGCGTCTAGACTTTGAGTAAGAACTTAAAGAGGCGGGCTCGGCTGCGTCATGCCACCTTGCGGCGGCGCACTTCAGAACCCCACTGGAGTTGAAGTGCGTGGGATCGAAATCTTCAGAAATCCCTATATAAAACTCTGCTCAAACGATCTCAGAGAGCTCGGCTCAATGGGTGAAGATTGGAGATTCGCCGGTGCGGACACGCAGTATTTGACCCATGGGCTCCACCCCTACCCAGCGAGGATGATCCCCCAGATCGCCAGAAGGCTCATAGAGCGTTATTCTGAGCGAAAGGACGTCATTCTCGACCCATTTTGCGGGTCTGGCGGCGTCCTCGTGGAGAGCATGCTGCTCGGCAGGAACAGCATAGGAATAGACATAAATCCTTTGGCGCTCATCATTGCTAAGGCGAAAACGACGCCTTTGGAGCCATCGGAGCTTGAGAGGCTCTGGCTGGAACTCCGGGAGGCGATAGAGGAGGACGTTCGTGGGTTGAGGTTCGATCGGCTCGAAGTCGAAGTCCCGAAAATCCCAAATCTTGAATACTGGTTCAAGCCCCAGGTCGCAAGGGAGCTGGCGGTGATAAGACGACGTCTAGACGCTCTCAAGGGAGAAAGGGCTTACTTTTTCTTCGCCACCTGCTTCAGCCTGACCGTTCGCAAAGTCTCGAATCTCAAGCCCGGGGAGTTCAAGATTATGAGGATGCCGGCGGAAAAGCTCAAAAAGCACAACCCGAACGTCCTTCAGACATTCATCGAACACGTCGAGGAGCGTATTCCTAGGATGGTCGAATTCTACAGGGCTTGCGACGAAAACGTTTTCTGTGAAGTTCTGCTGGGGGACGCCCGAAGGTTGCCTCTTAAGGGGGGAGTCGATCTCGTGGTCACGTCCCCGCCGTACGGGGACAGCAGAACGACGGTCGCATACGGTCAGTTCTCAAAATACCCGGCGCTCTGGCTCGGATTGAGAGGGGTCACGGGAGTTGATAAAGCCTCTCTTGGGGGACGCCCCACGGACGGCGAGGAGCTCCCCTCGGAAACGTTAAAACGGACCTTGGAGGAGATCAAGAAGAAAAGCAGAGAGCGTTACAACGACGTTCTCTGGTTCTTCTCAGACCTTTTCAGGTGTCTTGAGCAGCTTCGTGGGGTTTTGAGCGGCTGTTGCTGCTTCGTCGTGGGCAACAGGACGGTCAGAAGGGTGCAAGTCCCGACCGACCGGATAATCGTGGAGCTCGGAGAGGCTCTCGGTCTTGAATTCGAAACGCTCATCAGACGGGAGATCCCATCGAAAAGGCTGCCTTGGCAGAACGCCCCGGAGAACGTTCGAGGAGAAAAAGGGACGACCATAGCCAAAGAGAGTATAATAGTGCTGAGGGCGAAGCGATGATAAAGTTTCAGATGAACGAGAATCCTAAACCGCAATGGCTTGAGGAGATCCCGTCAGTCATGGAGATTCTGGAGGAGGCGAAGAGCGAGCTTGGGTTCGGAGGGCTTGTGGGGAAGGTCAGACCTTCGGAGCTTGCGAGGATGCTCGAAAGAAAGTGCCACGAGATCTACAGGCGATATGAAGAGAGGATTAGGGAGAAATGGAAAGATAAAGTGGATCCGGCGAGGCTTGAGCAGTCCCTACAGCAGTCCAGAATGTCAAGAGCCGGTAAAACGACTGAGGAGATTTTTAGACTCCTAATAGATAGCCTCGGCGTCAGGTATGAGAGAGACGCAAGGAAGAGGCAGATCGGCAGGGAAACGCCCGATTTCCTGATTCCTGACAGGGAGACGTTCGACAAGGACCCTTCTAAAGCCGTGATACTGTCTGTTAAGCGTAAGGTCAGGGAGCGGTGGAGGGAGGTCGTGGGCGAAGCTTACATTTTAAAAATCCACGGGATTCCTGATAACGTGTGGTTCGCCACCTTGGAGTGCGACATAGACGCATAGTGGATACCATGACCAAACTGGACATAAGAGTGTACATTCCCGATGATTGCTACGAGCAGTTCCGGCGATTCCAAAAGGCGTACCCCCTGTCGCAACTGTTCGAAGACTTGCTTGAATTCGGTAGGAGTAGAAGACACGGCTAAATTACCACCGCTGCAGAAACTAGAAACTAGGGCGCCCTAAATCTCCGAGCGGCAACCCTCCCGCCACGGAACGGGTGCACGACGGCGACGGCGCCGCCGCAGAAGGCTAGCCTAAAAACTAAGCTTTAAGCTCACAACCGCCCCGGAGAGGAACGCTAAAAGTCCGAGGAGCGTGGCGAGCAGCGTTTCTCGGCGGAGCTTCTGCACACTTTCGCCCCTAAGCAGCACTAGTGAAGCGTGGACGAAGGCGGCGTCCGCAAATATCAGCGGCACGAGGTACGCAAGGTTCATGCGGTACGGCTCCGCAGCGAAGAACGGCAGCGGGCTGAGTGCCGTCGCTGCGAGGAAGAGCGCCGCCGCCGACCTTCTGGCGGCGGTCTCGCCGTACCTTAGGGCGACCGTCCGCACGCCCCTGAGGGCGTCGCCCCTGACGTCCATGATGCCCTTCATGATCTCCCTGCCGACGCCTGCGAGCAGCGAGATGGCGAAGAGCGTGAGCACCGCCTCATTAACGACGCCGACGATGAGCGCTCCGAAGAGGAAGGGAACCGCCATCGTGAAGCCTATATAAAAGTTCCCGACGACGCCCAACTTTTTGAGCCAAATGTCGTAGGCGATGCCGAGCGCTGCGAGCGCCGCCGCCACTCTGAAGCACAGGGCGCCGAGCGGCGCCGCCGCCAGCACGCCGAGCGTCGTCGCAACAGCCGCGGTGTAAAGGGCGACATTCGGCGAAAGCTCGCCGCT
The DNA here is from genome assembly GCA_029259545.1 of Candidatus Alkanophaga volatiphilum. Classification (GTDB taxonomy): domain Archaea; phylum Halobacteriota; class Syntropharchaeia; order Alkanophagales; family B39-G2; genus Alkanophaga; species Alkanophaga volatiphilum. The sequence goes on along the minus strand of JAPHEE010000009.1, from coordinate 48,348 downwards.
CACGAGCGGGCGGTCGTAACGCTCGTTCGCCACGTCGCTCTCGTAGTCACAATAGTCGTTCAGCGCAAAGGTCCCAGCCTCGATGAGCAGTGCCGTCGAGAAGCCAAAAACTGCTTTCTGCCAAAAAGTGAGATTCAAGCCGCCGGCCACTAACATACCTACTAAAACGCCCACCCCGTACATTATACCGTGCTCGAGCCTTGTAAGTTTCCAAAACGAGCTGATACGCATTTTTACTGTACGGTCGCTAACAGCGACCTTTCGCGCCGCCACTTACCCCTATGCCCTGCCGTATTTTATCATCCGCCGGTATTTACCGTAGCGATCAGCGGGCGAGAAACGCGGCGGCAGCGGGTTGTGGGTGCGCTCGCCGCACCGCACACACACGTCTTTAAGCGTATATTCTCCGCACTTCGCACACTTTTTTATTTTAGAAGTCATCGGTGGAAAACGCCTGTGCCCTTATTTTTGGTAACGACCTTGATTGCGGCATCAGCCGCCTTCCTTAAGACGCCCTCAGCCTTTTTATAGTCAGGAGCCTCCACCCTGAACTGATAGCGGGGCGCTCCCATGTAGATGATTTCGAGCTTCACGTTACCGTCGGCGGCTTTCATCGCCTTCTTTAACGCCTCTTTTATCACGTCCACGCCGTTCGGCAGCGGACAGCTCAGCTCGACGTTCGCCGAGACGCTGACCGTCGGCGGCTTTATGTTCGCGGTCGCAACTTCATGAATCCCCTCGGCATACTCCTCGCCGACGATACCTTTCAGCGACTCCACACCATTGATTGCAGCATCCTCAAACGCCGAATATATGCTGCCGTAGGCGTCAAGCAGCTTCTCAGCAAGAGCTTCCTTCTCCTTCTCGCTGATTTTCAGCAATTCCGCAACGAGCTCAAGCCACTTCTTCGCCTTCTGCTCGTTCTTCCACTCTCGAATCTTTTCCGCACGCTGCGCCGGCTTCACGTCCTTCAGGGAGAGGTCAATATGCCCTTTTGCCTTATCCACGTGGAGAACCTTGCATACGACCTTCTGCCCCTCTCGGACATAGTCCCGAATGTAACGCACCCAGCCCGACGCTATTTCCGAAATGTGTATCAAGCCTTCCTTTCCGTACTCTTCAATATCTACGAATGCGCCAAAGTCCTTGACCTCCCGAACGGTACACACGACCAACTCGCCCTTTTCAGGCCATTTCTTCCTCTTCATTCTCCTCGCCTATGGTTCATGCTAACGCCTCCACGACCTTGCTTTTAATCTCAGCCCGTCCGCCCCTCGGCTCTGCCAGCGTCCGCCCGCAGACCAAGCAACGAACGACAGTACTCGCTCTTTCAAATATTATCTGCTCATTCCCACAGTCATCACATTTCACACGTAAAAACTTGTTCTTCGACACCCTCAGCACCATCCCACCCACCTCTCTCATACGCAGCGTTACATCTCCACAAGTTCGAACCTCGACACTCTGAAGCCTTCCCTCGTATGCGACTTCTTGCACTCCGTACATGTATACCTCAAAAATACCTTTTTAGTCGGCTTGTCACCGCCTGGTACTTTCGAAAACTTCCCGCTGTTTCCTATTCTCGCCTTCTTTCGCTTTTTCTGCCTCGCGATCCAGCTTAATGACGACGCCTTCCCCTTTTTCACCTTTTCGACTTCGTGTATAGAATGCTTCTTGCAGTAGGGACAGAACGTCCTAATTTTCTTCGGCATTTTCATCTTAAGACCACCTCCTCCTGACGCTCAGCTGCACGGCGACGCCCTTCTTACACAGGATCTCAGCATTGTCCTTAGGTAGTGTGAGCACATCCTCCCTCCTCACTTTATAAACTCTGCCGTCTACGCCGATGAACGCAGGTACGCTCTCAAGCATACGCACTACGCATAACTTCTCCATTACAGCTGCGTTTGCTGTCGCATCTCTGTTAGCAACCGCCATCTCATCCGTAGCATCAGCCGCTCCTGCATCACCACTGGCAGCCTCTTTAGCGTGCTCACTCACACTTTCTTGCTCTGCCAGCTGCTTCACATCAACGCTCACCACAGTAGTCCCCGCGACGACATCATCCTGTGATGACGCGTATGAACCACTCTCATTCTCCTTTTTTTCATCCTTCGTTTCGCCAAATATTGCTCGCATGATGCGTTTCCTCCCTTCCTCGACGCAACTCGCAACACCCTCAAATATCGCCTTCTCATCGGGTGTCAGCCCTTTCGGGCAGGTCTTCGCGCCCGCGCTCGCCATCTTCACTATCTTACCGATACGCCTCCTAAATATGTCTTCGATCTTTGCTCTTGCGCTCCTTATTTCATCTTCAATGAACGCTTTTCTCGTGTCGTCCGCCTTTTCCTTCTCCTGCTCTAGCCTCCTTATGTAATCACGCACTTCCTCATAAAAGTTTTGTGGGAGTTCTTGCAATAAAGGCGAGCTTCTCTCTTTATACAAAATTTCCCAAAGCCTTTCTATGTTCATCCCTTCCGCACCCATCCGTCGCACCAGCCCGTTATGCTACGGCGTCTCGATCTTGAGCCGAGCCGCTCAGCGAAGCCACGCCTGCGCACATCAAAAAGATAGCAGCATACATCGGGAGTTTCTCCGTCCCTTCCTCTACCTTGTATGTGGTACTTTTTAAGAAGATACTTGCTGGGCGGCGTATCTCGACGCGCACCTCGTCGTCGCCAAAGACGACGGCATCCTCCAAAGGGTCAAAGCCCTCAAGCTCTCGCACGGACAGCGGCTTGACCAAGAAACCAGTCTTACCGTGCAGTGATGTTGGCATTCTTATCAACCGCTTCACGTCCGCCGTCACAGGCTCGTCGGGATGATCCTCGTATTTGACACGCTCCCTCTCGATGATTTTCTCCCAAACCGGTCTTAGATGTGGAGGTAACAACCCATTTCTTATGTCTTGCATGACGGCAGCGTCCCTTATTACCTTCATGAGCGCCGCTGCCCGCTTCTCCCCAACGCCTCTTATGCTGAGCAGCGAGCGGAACGCCTCCTCGTCGTCCATCTCCGCAATTCTGTCCAAGAATTCTACCAGCCCGCGGAGCAACCTTGAGCCCCAGCCCTCAGATATTAGCTTCAGCACCCGCTTCTTACCCTTTTCGTCCACTATCACGGCGTCCACGATAAATCTACCTATTTTCATGCCTCTTGCAGTCACATAATCCACAATTTCCCGCCTTTCTTTGCTCCCAAGTTTTCTGACACTCTCATCTCGAACATGCACATGATAACCCCTCGATCCAGAAAAAACGATCTCTATCAAGTCTTCCTCGAAGCCGAAATCGCCGATGAGGAAGTCCAAAAGCTTCAAAGTCTCCTTCTTTACGATATCAAGCATCTCGGGGTAGCTCCTTTTGTCGTCGACGATGTGATCGGCATCGAGGTCGAAGATGAGGTCGGCGCCGAGCCAGCCCTTTTCATCCATTTCCGCAGACGGACGCTCGTATAAAGCGGAGGAATAATAAACGTGCGCAGGCGCATTTTTCCTGAGGTATGAAACGAGAGCCGTAGAGGTCGTAAACGCTCTGTGCCGCCGCATCACCGTTTTCCTTGGATAACTGGCATCGAAAAGTACAAAGCCCCACTCCCGATGCTCGAGCTCCGACGGCAGCCTCAGCTCCGCCCCCCTATAATATTCCGCAAATTTCCGTCTCACGAACCTCTTCGTCGCTTCGTCCATATGCGATTGCTTGTTATACTATGGTTCCTTCTTGATAATTGTGTTTGAGGTTTTGCACAAAGACCTGATGGGACGGATAGGTAGGCTGGAAACACCGCATGGCGTCGTAGAAACGCCGACGATCATGCCGGTAGTGAATCCAAATTTGGTGCTGATAAGACCCGACGAGCTGGAAAGGTTCGGCGCCGAAATCATAATCACGAACGCTTACATCATTCATAAGAAAGAGGAGTTGCGAGAGAAAGCCTTAGAAGGCGGCGTCCACGAGCTTTTAGGCTGGAAAAAGCCTCTGATGACGGACTCCGGCTCGTACCAGCTCTATGAGTATGGCGACGTCGAGGTTTCCAACCGGGAGATCGTAGAGTTCCAGTTGGGGATAGGGTCCGACGTCATCGTCCCGCTGGATATACCAACACCGCCCGACGCCCAGCGGGAGCGGGCGGAAAGCGACCTTGCTGAGACGCTACGCAGGCTTGAAGAGGCAAAGCGAATTTCTAGGGGACGAGAGGGGGGAGGGGGTGAGGTACGAGGCGCAAGGCCGTTACTAGCGGGCCCGATACAAGGCTCGACGTTCCTCGACTTGCGAGAGCGATGTGCGGCGGCGGTTTCAGAAATGGGTTTTGACGTTTACCCGATAGGTGGGCTCGTTCCTCTGCTAGAGGACTACAGATACAGAGAGCTTGTGGAAATCATCATCGCTGTAAAGCAGCGACTGCCCGCGGATGCGCCCGTGCATCTTTTCGGCGTTGGACACCCCATATTCTTCTCGCTCGCCGTCGCCCTCGGCTGCGACCTCTTCGACTCCGCCGCCTACGCCCTCTACGCAAAAGACGACAGGTACCTGACGAGCGATGGGACCTACTTCCTCGAAGATTTGCATTACCTGCCGTGCTCGTGTCCGGTGTGTTCGAAATATGACGTCAGATACCTGAAGGAGTGCGACCGGGAGGAAAGAGCGAGGCTTCTCGCCGAGCATAACCTTTATGTGACGTTCGCAGAGATAAGGGCAGTGAAGCAGGCAATTCGGGAAAACAGGCTCTGGGAACTTTTGGAGCGCCGATGCAGGGCGCACCCTTTGCTCCTCAGTGGCTTGAAAAAAGTTTTGGAGCACGCTGAGTTGCTTGAAAAGTACGACGTTTCTACGAAACGTTCTTTCTTTTACCTCGGAGAAACGTCGGCACGCCGCCCCGAAGTTCTGAAATATGCGAAGAAGCTCGACCGCTTTGAAGTTTCAGGCAATACGCTTGTCGCCGCCCTGGACACGACGCTCGAAGATGCTTGCAAGGCTCTGAAGCTCGACTTACAGGCTTTCGACCATGTATTCCTCGTAAAGCCGCCGTTTGGGCCGTACCCGTTGGAACTCCAAGAGACGTATCCAATAGGGCAGTCAGAAGTGCCGACGCCCATGGATTATGAAGGGCTGACAACGGCGCTGGAAAACGTCTTAAAGCTGCTGGAGATGAGCAAGGGTGCGGAGTTCGTGTTCGTATGCGGTGAGCCTTGGAAAGAACACCCCCTCATTCAAAAAATAAAAAGACGAGCGAAGTGCATTTTCGTGTAACACCCCTAGACGAGCTGAAATTAGGAAACGTGCTAACTGTTTTTCTCTGACATCAAAGTCATAAGTTTTGGCGGCAGGAAACCCCTAACGAGGGTGCCGCCTTTTCACCTCCGTTAGGTTTTTAAACGGTGAAGTTTCGAATCTTTGTAGCCAGAGCTTAAGGACTCCGAGGTGTTTCTCGGAGGAACGGCTGTAGGGCTGTGAGGGCTTCGACCGACCGGGTTAGGGGCGGGCTCCCGGCCCGAGGGCGCCGTCAGCCGGGACGTCGCAGGGTCGATGATTGCCCGCATGAGACCACCTGCAAGCTCCCGTCTTCAGACGGGAGTAGCTGACCACAATGCCCTCTAAACAAACTTCTTTATGGGCTTGTGCGAGTTCGTACTGGTCGTACGCCTATCTGAACAGCAAGGTGCACAACACTAAAACATTATCTGGATCAAAACTTCAGAAGAAAACATGGTGAAGGCAATAGACCTGCAGGTGCAGATAGGGGTCGAGGGCAGAATTCCCTTTAAAGACAAGGAGCGGTTTGACATCTTGATGAAGTATTTCAAGGCTTCTAGCAAGGTGATAATGAGCGAAGAGGAGTGGATAGCCGGGATGAAGAACGCCGACGTCTGCGGTGTAGTATGGACAGGGGGGTTTAGGTCTATAGGTTGGAAAGACCTCGATGAAGTAAAAAGGCAGAACGATTACGTCGGCGAGCTGATAAAGAAGTATCCTGACGTGATCGTCGGCGCTTGGGTAGCTCTCGACCCGGACTGGGGACGTGCCGGCGTCAAAGAGTTAGAGCGTTGCATTTACGACCTTAAGACATTTGGGGTTGCGGTCTGCGGCGCCTTCACCGGAATTCCAGCGGATGACTACCGCTGGTATCCGTATTATGAGGTTTGCGAGGATGCCGACGTCCCCATCAAAATCTGGGTCGGGCACCTTGCTTACGGTTCGGGGCAGCCTGGCGGCTGGGGCATCAAACTATGGACGGAACGCCCGATCCCGCACGTGGACAACGTGGCTGCGGACTTCCCGAAGCTCAAGATCATATGCGCTCACTACGCCTGGCCTTTCGAGAAGGAAATGGCGTCCGTCCTCATCCATAAGGGCAACGTGTATAACGAGCTTCACGGTTGGCTTCCTCGCTACTTCGACGAGAGTTTCAAGCGAGAGATCAACACCCGCCTCCAAGACAAGATAATGTTCGGCTCTGACTACCCATGGTTCAGCTACGAGCGCCTCTTCCAAGACTGGGAATCTCAGGGCTTCAAACCCGAAGTCCTCGAAAAGGTCTTCGTCAAAAACGCCCAGAAGGTCCTGAAGCTGGAGCTTTGAGCTTCGACCGTCGGAACCGAGCGAGCCGCAAATCATGCCGGACAATCGTCGGTGCCCCCTGAGACCGAGCGAGGCGGAGACTGAGGCGGGGCTGAGCTTAGTCGGAGGCTGAGCGGGGCGGAGGCGGGTTCCCCACAAAGTGACCTCCGCCCTCGCTTAGCAAGGGGCGTCCACCGGGGGAGGTTGGGGAGTGTGCAGGACGGACCGCTCCCGTCGGGCTGGGTCACAGCAGCCCCTGACCGCAGGATGTACCCACGGCCTCGTTCCGAACTCACATCATCTTCGGATAAAAATTAACTGCCTCCAACCCCCTAATCATCCCGCCCTCAGGACGAGCCTTCTTAGCGACTGGAGGTAAAGGTCCGAGCTCCCAACCCGACGACGAGGACAGTAAGAACCCTAGGAGGAGTTGCCCGTAGCCGTAACCGTAACCGAACCGATCCGCTCGGACTCGTTCGATGTGAGGAGAGTGAGGAGAGGCGTCCGTGCCGTGCTGTGCTGATCGGGTCGAAACGAGCATGCCGTACGCCCTACGCCTTTTGCTCTACTTCCCACCTCCCGCCGCCTCTTGCCACTTCTCGCCGAGCCAGCCGCCGAGCAGCGCTATCAGGAAGCCAAGTAACGACGCCATGGCTACGATGCTTGCAGGAATGCCACCCGCACGTAGAAGGGCGAAGGCACCTATTAGGACCGTCAATGCGCCTGCGATTCCTGCCTCCAAGATGGTCTTGCCTGCGGAAAGCCTGCCTATGAGCATGCCGCCGACGAGATAGCCGAGAACGCCGGCAAAGCCCCCTATAACGCCGCCCAGCAAAGCGCCGAAAGCTATTACCACGACGATCATTATTAACGTCCCCAGAAATACCCATCTCAGTTCAATTCCCGGCATGCTCTAATGTTTGGAGTAAAAGATAAAAAGCTTCAGAAGACTTCTTTCAGCCCAATGGCGTCCACGACTATGCAATTAATCCGCACGAGCAGCGAGAACGTGAGCGCAACGCCGACGTTAATTCCGAGCATGTGGAAGACGGCGGCGGTGCCACCTTCCATTATTCCAAAACCTGCGGGCGTCAGCGGCACGAATGCAAGCAGTGTTATCAGCGGGTGCAGGAGGAAACATGCGACGAACGATAGATCGATGTCGAGCGCCTTAGCCAAGAAAAACCACTGCAGCCCCATTAGCAGCCAGCATGCCATGTATATCACAAATATCACGGGCAAATCGCTTTTAATTTCGAGACTCAGGTCTTTGACCCTATTATATTTCTCGTCGAATCTCCTTAGCACCGGGATTTTAGAAAGCAGTGACGAGGAAATTCCCTCTCTCGTCCAGAGGATCACAAGCGTCAAGACACCTATCATAAGAAATGCAACGGCGGCGACGCTCAGCGGTACGAGTAGGTTTGTATCGAGCGCTGAGACAAAAAATAGAAAGCCCAAAAAGCCACCGACAACTTTCATCACGAACTCGAAGCCCTGTGGCGCAAGAATGGCAGCAAGACCCTCCGTAATACCCGCACTCCCATCCTTTTTCAGGAAGTAAGGCGTCAGCAGGTAGCCGCTTCTGGCGGGCGTCACGTCCGACGCCACCATACCGCCCATGTGCGCAAAGAACGCCTCCTTAAAAGAGTTCCTTGCTCCGAGCCTCGACAGCAGATAATGCAAACGGAACGCCATGAGCACGTCGTAGCAGAAGTAAGCGGCGGCGGCAAGCCCGAAGTACAGCAAGTTCACGCCCTTAAAAGCTTCGAGAACCTCCCTAACGTCTATTTTGTAGAGGAGCAGCGCAAATATCAGCACGCCGAGGAGCGTCTGCAGCCATCTCCTCCTCATGCCCACCGCCTAAAGCAGACGCACGGACAGCAGCAGTAGGACGAACGCAACCACCATCAGCACTATCGTCAGCACGATCACGAGCTTCACCGCCGCCACGTCCGTCCCGAACACTATCGGAAAAGGACCTATCATTACGACACCCGCCGCGCCGCCTGTAACGTTCTCCCGGCACTCTCCAGTACGCCCGTGCCAATAACGTCCTTCTTGCGCTGCTTTGTAACTCTCGTAAAGCGTGCCCGCGAGTGTTATCAGAATGCCAAGCAACACTAGCGCAAAGCCCAGCAGCCACCACTTGAACATCTCACATCCCTTAATAACCGTTGGGCTTCAAAAGTTTAATCTTGTCGATTATGCTGCGAATCCGTTCGAAGCTAAGGAAAAATATTTAAACCGACCCCCACAAACAAGAAGCGATGGACAGGGACCTTTTGGTGGCATTATTGGTGGTTCTGGCGTTCTTCGTGCTCGTAGCTGTCGTTGCGACGGTCGGCGAGGGTCTTTACGAAGAGCCGTCAGCCGTAATTATTAGAGACGTGGACGTTAAGGCTGCCGCCGTCAACGCTTCGACGGCATCGCTTAACATCACAGCTTATCTCGACAATTACGGCGCCGGTAGCGGCGACATCGAGCTCCTTGTGAAAGCTTTCAATGCGAAGACGAACCTTCTCGTCGCTACAAATAAGACGTGCGTCGGCGTATTGAAGAAGAAGGAAACAAAGGCAGCTAGTGCGCTAATATACGTGGAGCGGCGTGGTGACTACCGCATTCGGCTTGTGCTCTTCGAGGACGACAGAGGCGTCGGCGACTACGAGGTCTACGTCAGAGGACTCGAAGCGCTCGAGCCGCCGGAGCACGCGAGGCTCTCGCTCAGGACCATGGACTTTTACGTAGAATCTGTCGAAAGCATCGGCGGTAAGGAGTATGCGGCGATAAACGTCACGCTCTACATCGACAACCTCGGCGGCGACGTCAGCGGCTTGCGAGCGCTCGTAAAAGCACGAGATAACGAGACGAAGCTCATAACCGCATGGCAATGGCTCGATCTTGGACTCTTGCCGAAGGAGAGCACGAGTTTGCGGCATGCGACGCTCCGCTTACTCAACGGACGTGACTACGTCGTCGAAGTCCAAATCTGGCAGGGGCAGCGGATAATAAAGGAGAGCAGCGGCTTTGTCGTCCTCAGCCCTTTTGTGAACCGCACGATCACGGTCGGAGCTGAAGAAAGAGCTGTGGAGGTCTCGCCGGCGGTCGAAATCACGAGCTTCATCCCAACACCACAGCCTGAACCGCTCAGAATGCCAGAGGGCGCAAGAAAAGGCGAGCGTTACCCCTCACCACCGATGCCCGCAGGTTTTGAAGGGGTGGCGGCAGCGCTCTCGCTCTTAGCGACGTTATTTTTGTTGAAGGGGGTGATGAGGTTTGGCAAGCGAAAAGGGGAAAATTGAGGAGAGTGACGACACTAAGGCGAGCACTGATGAGCTACGGCATGGTGATGACCTTCTCAGATACTTCAGGCTCGGCGTTCTCATTATTTTGATGCTCTTGCTGCTCGTTGCGACGTTCCACTTCTACTTTTCGGTCGTGAGTGCGGTCGCCAGCCTCTTCGAATACAGGTACCAAGCGTTGGTGACGGCGGGCTTTGCAGCGTGCGTGATCGCAGTCGTCGCCTACCTCCTGAAAACGGTCGTGCGCTGGTAGCCGGGCTACGAGCGTGGCAGGCGGACGCCGAAGTCGGCGGCGTGAGACTCTTATAAAAGGAGGAGGAAAGTCGAGTTATGAGCAGGCGTGCGAGATTTTGTGCTGAGGTATGCCCGATATGCAGGAGGGCACGGAGTAAGAAAAAAGGCTTGGCGTACTGGTTCGTAAAGAATATAGACCGCAAGATATGCCCGTTCTGCAGGGCTTACGAGCGGGAGTTTGGAAAGCCCGCTTACGAGTAGCGTCTAGGATCGGGGCAGCCTGACGTGCTCGGGTGCTTGGATTAGCATATTCGCGGGCATCTCCTAGGAGTGTGAGACTCTCCTCTCGGCTCTTCAGTCTCAGCCCGACGGCGATGGCGCCCGCAAACCCTCATGTAGCGCATTCATGATCACAACGGCGACGGCAAGGCATGTGAGAGAGTAAAGCTCTTTCTTGCGTTCATCACCGCTGGGCGTGATTTAGCAGGTAACTCCTAACCGTCGAGGCTTCCTTTATCGGCTTCCTTCAGTTACGCACCGACGAAATCAGAACCATGGGAATATCCGCAAGCTTTTTTATACTACCAAGTCGTAGTCATTGAGAGGTGTGGAGAAATTGCAAGATGAGAGAATATCTCCTTATGACCTCATCTCAGACGCCTATAAAGCGTTAGAGCAGGCAAAAAAGGAATTTGATGAGTATATTCGAGAGAAGGAGCCTATGAAGCTCAGAGATGCTTGTGAAAAGGCTTGGCTTTCTGTAGTTTTAGCTACGGATTATTTGCTTGTGCGTGTGAGTGCGTACAAACCAAGAGGCAGAGCTGAAAGGAAAAAATTGTTGGAGACCCTTGAGAAGAATGTTGAGGAAGTGAAGAAACTCGGTCTTGCAGATAGGATGTTTGCGAGGTCCGAAAGGCTGCACTCCGATGGTTTTTACGAGGGGTCGATGGACGAGGAATCTTTCAGAACGGAGATCGAAAAGGTCGAGAGATACTTGAGTGATGTACAAAAAGTCGCCGAGGACATCTCGATGAGTCCAAAACTGAGCGACCAGCTGCTAAAGTCATTCCGAGAAATAGCGAGGAGGTACCGGAAAGTTTAGGAGGCGACGTTTTAGGGGGGCAGCGTTTCAGGGGCGGCATGGACCACGTACCACCGGACCACGCACCACGACCGACATGCCACGTACCACGTCTCCACTCCTCCACCGCTCCCTAAGAAAGACTAAAATGCTCCCGCCGAAGCCGCAGCCCGAAGGTGCTGAACGCCGTCTTTGGTCTTGGTCGTTTCGCCTCTCCGCCCAGCCCAGATTTCACGCCCACGCAACATACTTCCAGCCTCCGACGCCCGGCGGCGCCGCCCGCTGTCACAGTCACCTTTTCAGTTTCCGCCTCGCAGGTTCTATCAGCTTGTTGATGTATCTTGCGGCGTTGAGCTTGAGGTCAAGTGGGTGCAGCTCGCCCTCAACGTAGTCCTTTTCAAGCTCGTAGAAGTTCTCATAGGCGACGTCGCCGCCGTATTTTGCATCCCTCTCTATTTCTACCTTCCTGAAGACTGGAAAGATTAGGAGCTCGTAGAGCTGGAGGACGGGGTTGTTCTCGGCGGTTTTCGGCGGGCACACCGCCCTCCTGATTTTTGCGTTGACAGTTGCCTCATCATCATCTACTGCAATGAAGTTACCCTTCGACGACGACATCTTCTCGCCGTCGAGCCCGAGGATGAGCGGCGTGTGTACGCATATCGGCGCCTTAAATCCGAGCTTCGGCAGGCTCTCCCTTGCGAGCATGTGGATCTTACGCTGGTCGATCCCACCGATTGCAACATCCGCGTTAAGATATGCGATGTCCATTACCTGCATTAGCGGATAAATCATCTGCGAGACCTTAGGATTTTCGACGCTCCGCGAAATTTCATCCATGCTTCGCCTTGCCCGGCTTAGCGTCGTGATCGTCGCAAGCCGCAGGACATCTCGCATGTAGTCGGCGTCCAGTTGGAACGACGAGCCGAGCAGGAATTCAGTATCGTCGCCGAGCACGCCCATTGCAAGAAAGCACTTTTTATTGCGTTCGGCAATCTCCCTTACCTCCTCAAGGCTCCCCTTCTCGTTAAGGTGCGCATGAAGGTCGGCAAGCAGCACCGTCGCCTTGAATCCAAGCCGCTGGAACTCCGCAAGCTTCAACACTGTAATCATGTGCCCGAGGTGGATGCTCCCGCTCGGCTCGTAGCCCACGTACGCCCTCTTACCAGTGGCGTCCTCTAGGGCTGCCCTCAGCTCCTCAAGCGTCACTACCTCCTCCGTACCCTCAAGTATCGTCCTCGGAAGTCGTTCTTCGGCAGCCACGACCGAGCCTCCTATTTCTCTCGTTTCTCCTTCAATTTTCGTAATGCGGTCGCAAGGATCGCAGTCTTTCCCATTATCCCGCTTATCATTAAAACGTCAAAAATCTCTTCTTCGGTAGCTCCGCATTTAAGAGCGGCGTCTATATGCACGCTTATGCACTCCTCTGCTCTGAGCGCGGCTGCTGCGGCGAGGGCGACGAGCTCCGCAGTCTTCGCATCCAAGGCTTTCGGACGCAGCGCGAAAAAATCGCCGATCACGTCCGGGATCATGACCTCAGGGCGCCTCGCCATCTCCTTGAGGATGAAGGGGACGGTGCCGAGCATCCCCTCCGCCGCCTCGAATATCAGCGATACCATCCTCTCGGGCTCGCCCAGCAGCTTCTTCGCCCGCTCGAAAAGCTCCTCGCTCATGCCACCACCCTCATTATCTACGTCTTCGCTCTTTAAGAGCTGCTACTATGATAGGGAGCGCAATGGTAACATCACAATAAACGACGACGGTCTTCGCATCGCTCTTCACCTTGCCCCAGGATTTGGCTTCGTCGGGCGTGGCGCCGCTGAGACCTCCGGCGTGCGGCGTGTCCGTCGTGATCTGGATGACGTAGTCGAAGCCGCCTTTTGGAGATAGTAACATTGCCTGAAATATGAAGTTTTTGGGAACGCCGCCGCCGAGTATAATCGCACCTGCGAGCTCGGCGTCGTAGCAGAGACCGATAAGTTCTTGCATGTCCGCAATCGCGTCTACGACAAGCGGTGCCGTCTGCCTGAAGAGCGAGGCATGCAGCCCGAGCATGGAGTCCGCGAACGCCGGACAGAAAACTGGAATCCCTTTCTCAACGGCGACCCTCAAAATTGAATCTTCGTCGTCAAGCCTCTTACCGAACTCTACCAACAACCCCCTTATGCTAATAGGCTTTCTTAGCATGCCCTTGGTATTAAGCTCCTCAAGAGTTGAACGCACGAATTCTTCAAGCCGCACGAAGTCCTCATCACGTACGAGCACATCATATATGCGGCTCGTACTTTGCGTGCGGAGCGCGGCGTCGTCGATGCTCTCGACGGCAAGCGTCGTGAGATAATGATGCCCTCCGAGCGCCTCGATTATGTCATGCACTATATTTGCGCCGGTAGTCACAAGCACGTCCACGAAGCCCGAACGCAGCATCTCTGAAATCACTCCTCGCAGTCCTGCTGGAACCAAGGCGCCTGCTAAGCCCAAAAATTTCACGGCGCCCCGCTCTAGCATTTCATTGTAAATATCTACGGCGACGGCAAGACGGCGAGCGCCGAAGGCGCAGCGCTCCAGCTCACGTACCAGCTCGTCCACACTCATTCTTTCCCTAACTTTAACGCCGGTTATTTTCATAAGCCCCGACGGCGTGGATTATAATGGAGGAGGTGAAGGAAGCCGCCTCTCACCTCCGTTATTATTTGGAATTCAAATACATTTTCGAACTCCGAGTACATCTCCTAGAAGGAACGATTGCAAGCGTCGACCACGGCGAAATCGGAAGGGCTGTCATGGATAGGAAGCACAGTTATCGCCTTCCAAGCTTCATCGACTCAAAAAATATTTAGGTGCGGAATGAAACGATTTTCATGTGCTTAGCGATACCAGCGAAAGTGCTTGAAATCCATGGCGACCGTGCGAAGGTGGACTTCGGTGGCGTCAAACGTGACGTGAACATCTCGCTTGTGAATGTCGCCGTCGGGCAATACGTGATAGTGCATGCTGGCTTTGCGATCGAAGTTATAGATGAGAAGGAGGCACTGGAGACGCTACGACTCTGGGAGGAGCTACTGAAATTTGAGGTTGAGCCGACGCACGACAATTGATGAGCGCCTCTTCCCTCTGGTTTGTTCGTTCTTATATCTGGCGTTAAACGCTCCCAGCCACTGTGGCGACATATTTAAATGCTGCGTGAGAAATAAAAAAGAAGGTGAGCGGATGGCAGAGGACGCAGCAGAGGAAACGGCGGATAAGGAGTTTAAGCACATAGTAAGGCTCATAGATACAGACTTAGATGGAACGAAAAGCGTACAGTATGCGCTCTGCGGCATAAAGGGCATAGGGCGGCGAGTTGCAAAGGCGATAGCAATCTCTGCAGGTATCGATCCGGATGCGACGATGGGCAAGCTCTCCGACGAAGAGATAGAAAGGTTGAGGAACGCTTTGGAGAGTGTCGAGAAGAGACTGCCAAGTTGGATGCTGAATCGGCGGAAGGACTTCTACACAGGCGAGGACAAGCACATCTTAGGCTCGGACTTGCTGATGACGGTCAGGGAGGATATAAACCTCATGAAAAAGATACGATGTTATAGGGGCATAAGGCATGAGCTTGGGCTGAAGGTGAGAGGGCAAAGGACACGCTCCACAGGTAGAAAGGGTCCCGCTGTCGGCGTTAGGAGGAAGAAGAAGTGAGGTGGGGGCATGGGCGACCCTAAGAGGCAAAGGAAGACCTATGAGACACCAAAACATCCTTGGGAAGCAACAAGAATACAGGAGGAGAAGGAACTCGTGGAGAAGTACGGGCTGAAGAACAAGCGTGAAATTTACAAGGCGCTGACGATGATAAAAAAGTATAGGAGGGAAGTGAGAAGAATACTGGCAGCGCTTTCCAGTATGAAGGGCAGTGAGCATGCCTTGCGTAAGAAGGAGGAGCTTCTGAGGAGTTTGAAGCGCAAGGGGTTGCTAAAACCAGACGGCGATGTCGACGATGTACTAGGGCTGAATGTTGAAGACATCTTAGAGCGACGTTTGCAGACGATAGTATATAGGAAAGGGCTTGCGAAGACGATGAAACAAGCTCGCCAGCTGATTGTACACGGGCACATCGCAGTGGCGGGTCGCCGCGTGACAGCCCCCGGCTATATCGTATCTGTGGATGAAGAGCCTGAGGTACAATATTTTGATGAGAGTATTGCTGAGAAGCTGGGCTTAGGTGAGGTGCAGGCATGAAGGACGGGAAGTGGGCGGTCGCTCACATTTACGCATCATTTAACAACACGATAATCACGATAACTGACCTTACGGGAGCAGAGACCATCGCAAGGGGTTCAGGAGGCATGATAGCAAAGGCTGACAGGGACGAGAGCTCGCCTTATATAGCAATGCAGCTCGCCCTCCAGCTTGCTGAGAAAATAAAGGAGAAGGGTATAGTGGGCATCCACATAAAGGTGAGAGCGCCGGGCGGGAACAGAGAAAAAAGTCCTGGACCTGGAGCGCAGGCTGCAATTCGCGCTTTTGCAAGAGCTGGTCTGCGGATAGGGCGAATAGAGGACGTTACGCCCATACCGCACGACGGCACGCGACCTCCCGGTGGGAAGCGAGGAAGAAGGGTTTGAGGTGTCGAGATGGAAGTGGAAATTCTCGAACTCACGGACTTGGCAATGAAGTTCATCCTCAGAGGTGTCAAGCCCTACTTTGCAAACGCCCTGCGGCGTGCGATGATGACGGAGGTCCCAAAGCTCGCAATCGATGAGGTCAACGTTTATGAAAACACCTCGCCACTTTTCGACGAAATTTTAGCGCTGAGGCTCGCACTCATCCCTCTGAGAGCCGAAAACATAGACGAATTCGTATTTCCTGAGGACTGCGAGTGCAAGGGGGAGGGCTGTGGCTTCTGCCAGGTGTCGTTTACCCTTACTGCTCAAAGCCCAGAGGAGGTGGGGCAGCGAGTTGTTTACTCCAATGAACTTGTTTCGTCCGACGAGAGAGTCCGCCCGTATCCCAACATCCCCATCGTCAAGCTGATTTCAAGAGAGGTGCGGATAGACGGCATAAAAACAGTTTCAAGACAGAGTTTGATGATAGAGGCGATTGCAAGGCTTGGTGTTGGGAAAAAGCATGCAAAATGGCAACCGGTGACGGCATGTGGCTATAAAAACATGCCCATTGTCGAGATAGACGAGGAGAAATGCGATGCATGCGGAAAATGCGTTGAGGAGTGTCCGAAGCGAATACTCGAGGTGTCATTGGGTACAGTGACGGTAAAAGATGAGAAGCTTTGCTCGCTATGCAAGCTTTGCGAGAGTGTTTGCGATAGAAACGCCATAAAGGTGCTTTATGATAAGCAATCGTTCGTTTTTAATGTCGAGTCCGATGGTTCTTACGACGTTTGGGAGATAGTATTAAGAGCCGTAAAAGCTTTGAAGGAGAAATACATGAAATTGAAAACGGAGATTGCGGAGGTTGCCGAGCGGACAAAGGCGCTGGCTTGAGGGGTCAGTCCCGTAGGGGTTCGGGGGTTCGAATCCCCCCCTCCGCATTAGGATAGTGATAATATGGAGCGTATCGTTGATGAGGTGATAAGTAGGGAGAGGGAGGTTGTAAATAAGGAGATAGAGGAGATTCTGCAGAGGGCGAAGACCATCATAAAGGTGATAGGGTGCGGCGGCAGCGGCACTAACACCATACAAAGGATGATGGAGGAGGGGATCGAGGGCGCCGAGCTGATCGCGATGAACACCGACGCTTTGCACCTGTTCTACGCGAAGGCTCACCGGAAGGTGCTTTTAGGGAAGAAGACGACGAGAGGTCTAGGCGCCGGCAGCATCCCGCAGCTGGGTGAGGAGGCTGCAAAGGAATGCATAGACGAGATAAAGGAAGTGGTCAGGGGCGCGGACATGGTGTTCGTGACCTGTGGGCTCGGCGGCGGCACCGGCACGGGCGCGTCGCCCATCGTCGCCGAGGCGGCGGCGGAGGACGGCGCCCTGACGATAGCCGTCGTGACCATGCCGTTCACCGCCGAAGGACGAGTTCGTTGGGAGAACGCCGAGATGGGGCTTGAGAGGTTAAGGGAGGCGGCGGATACCGTCATTGTAATCCCGAACGACCGACTTCTACAGGTCGCCCCCAGGCTTCCGTTAAATTTAGCGTTCAAGGTTGCTGATGAAATCTTAATGCGAGCTGTTAAGGGGATAACCGAGTTGATAACGAAGCCTGGCTTGATAAACTTAGATTTTGCGGACGTTCGCACGGTGATGCAGAAAGGCGGAGTTGCGATGATCGGTCTAGGCGAGGCTAATGGTGACAACAGGGCGATAGAGGCAGTGCGTCGTGCTCTGCGCTCACCTCTGCTCGATGTGGACATCTCAGGCGCAAAGGCAGCGCTCGTGAACGTTTGCGGTGGCGAGGACATGACCATCGAGGAAGCGGAAGGCGTTGTCGAGGAAGTTTATAAGATGGTAGACCCGAATGCGAGGATAATTTGGGGTGCGCAGATAATGCCAGAGCTGAAAAACACAATAAGGGCGATGGTGATAGTGACTGGCGTACGTTCGGATCAAATACTCGGAAAGGTGACCAAAAAGGAAAAATACGGTATCGACATAATTGGGTAACGCACTGCCGAGAGATGAAGGATGAAAATGCTGAGGGTTCTCGAAGAGTATAATTATGCTAGGGTGCCAGAATAGAGGCGGGGACCGATGGGCTACTACAAATAACAAGATGTGATAAGCATGTCACCAAGAATCTCCCAAGTGAGCATGAAGGATCTAGAGACGAAATTGAGAGAGTATTACATGATTTTGAAGCTTACAAGGAGGCCCACAAGGGAGGAGTTTTTAAGGATCTCAAAGATCGCGGGCGTTGTGATTTTATTCGTAGGGCTCATAGGCTTCCTGATATACGTTCTCATGGCAGTGTTGCCGGGATAGGTGTGGTAGGATGCCGATATACGCTGTGAAGACCACGGTGAATCAGGAGCAGGCGGTTGCGAACCTCATAGAAAGGGCGATACGAGGCAGGAAGGATCATGGGGTCCGGGCCATCCTCGTGCCCGACGACCTTAAGGGCTATGTGCTCATCGAAGCTGAGAAGCCCGACGCCATAGAGGAGGCGATACAGCACATACCGCACGCGAGATCGCTCGTCCGGGGCGAGACGAGCCTCAGCGAGATCGAGCACTTCCTGACGCCGAAGCCCTCGATCACCGGCATCACCGAGGGCAGCATCGTCGAAATAATATCCGGACCGCTGAAAGGTGAGCGCGCCCGGGTCAAAAGGGTGGACGAAATAAAAGAGGAGGTCACCATCGAGCTCTTCGATGCCGTGGTCCCCATACCCATCACCGTCAGAGGCGACAGCGTGAAGCTGCTGAGCCGAGAAGAGGAGGAAAAGTAGTCCCGGGCGGATTCGAACCGCCGTCACGGGCTCCAAAGGCCCGCATGCTTGACCCCTACACCACGGGACTATCTTCAGTACATGGTTTAATCCTAGCCGCTTTTAAAATTTAGGGCAGCAGTTTGACAAGCGTACAACGCGAATAAAGACTAAAGAATATTGGGCGTGCTTGGAACCGAAAGTATTATTAGGAAAAAGCGGCTTAGGGGGAAGGTGGTGGGAGTATGGTGGACACTGTGGTGATATGCCGAGATGGTATGGTAAACTCTTATATAAGCAGCTTGGTTGCGGCGATCGAGACGAAGAAGGCGGGTGGCGACGTTGCCGTCATCTTCACGCAGGAGGCGCTTGTAGCGTTGGCGGAACGTAAGTTCAGACTCGCCCCTCTGCTTGAGGGCTATAAAAGTAAAATAGAAGAAAACGCTAAAAAATTGGGACTCGCCGCCGATCCTGTGGCGCTCGTGAAGGCGGCGAAGGACGCAGGCGTCCGCCTGATCGCGTGCCCGGCGTGGGTCGGCTTGACCGAAGTGAAGGTGCCGGAGGAGCTTGAGACTCCCGATGTCGCCGAAGTCCTGAAGATCATCGGCGAGGCGAAAAAGGTCATCGGAACCTTCTAATTTCTTCTAATTTTCCATGCTCGCTCGCAGCGCGAAGGCGTACTCGCCGTCGCACATCACCGGCTTCTTTGAAATAATTAGGCATGAAAGCCCACTACGCATGGGCTCTGTGGGCTGCGGCATCGCTCTCAAAGCGGGCTGCATCGTCGAAGTCCGCCTTAGTGATGAACGGGAACACTGCATCCGCATCAACGGCGTCGAAGCCGAGGCAAGCACCACAAAGCTCGTCGTAGAACGACTTGCAGGAAAACCTGTCGTCGTGGATATAAAATTAGACGTGCCGGTGGGTTGCGGCTTCGGTGCGAGTGCCGCCGGCACCTTAAGCACAGCGCTCGCACTTAATGAACTTTTTTCCCTCAAAATGTCGCTAAACCGCCTTGCCCAACTCGCCCATGTTGCGGAAGTGACGAACAGGACGGGTTTGGGCGATGTTATCGCCCAGAGCTACGGCGGAGCCGTCATCAGACTCTCACCAGGACCGCCAGGCATCGGCGTCATCGACAAAATACCTTGCGGAAATGTCGAGATCGGAGCCGTCACCTTCGGGAAGCTGCCAACGAGGTCCATTTTAGAGGACGAGGGGGCGATGCGTAGAATCAATGAGGCGGGGAGAAAAGCAATGAGGGACTTCATGCAGGCGCCAAGCCTCGAAAACTTCATGCGGACCTCTAAGCGCTTCGCCTATGAAACCGAACTTATAAGTGAGAGAGGTATGGACGCTATAGAGGCGGTGGAGGCAGAAGGTGGGCTTGCAAGCGTCGCAATGCTCGGCGACACGGTCTTCGCAGTCGGACTTGCAGGTGACGGGCGTAAGATCTCGTATACACTACCTGAGAACATATACGAGCGTCTTTCAGACTTCGGCGCAGTCATCAAAAGTAAAATAGCAACTCATGGCGCCAAAGTGCTACCCTGATGTTATGAGCGTGAAGTGCGTCCATGTTAACTTTAAATAAGCTCCCTACAGTAATAAACGTGCATACATGCCCTGATTCGAGATATGATCATTATATTTCACTCTTTACGAATACAAGTGAATATGGAGTGATCGTTGCAAGTACGACAGCAGCGTCATCGAAATGAAGAGGGGATCAGTACAGTGGAAATAGCGCTTGTTCCCATAGAGGTGCGCCCCTTACATGATTTAGACGGCAGTAACTGCGTAATTGAGTGCTTTTGGATAAAATATCATTTCGGACGCCGCAATATGGCTGTAAGAGTCCATATCATCGGAAATCACTACTGCAATTTTTACACCTTAAGTTCAGGGGAGGGTATTTATTACAGTAACGATACTCTTATTTATTGCCTCCTAGGATGCCATATGGGGGGAGAGTCTCTTGGTAAATGAGTTGGGGATGATATTCGGGAACGACACGAGCAAGGCCAACGAGCCGGAGCCGCAACTTTTCGGGGTTCCCCGGATCGCAGTTGTGGGGATCGGCGGCGCCGGGAACAACACGATAAGCCGGCTTGAGGAGTTAGATGTGAAAGGCGCGGACCGGATTGCAATAAACACCGACAAATTGCATCTCGATAACACAAAGGCGCAGAAGAAAATACTGATAGGCAAGGCTTTGACAAGAGGCTTGGGCACGGGCGGTGAGCCTGAGATTGGGAAGAAAGCCGCTGAGATGGATAAATCGGTCATCGAGGATGCGCTCAGGGGTAAGGACCTTGTATTCATCACCGCCGGGATGGGCGGCGGCACCGGCACGGGCGCTGCGCCCGTCGTAGCCGAGATTGCCAAGGATTTTGGCGCGATCGTCGTGGCTATGGTTTCCTCGCCGTTTAAGGCAGAGAGGGCGAGGATAAAGAAGGCGCAGGATGGAATTGAGGAGCTGAAGAAGTTTGCGGATACTGTCATCGTGCTCGACAACGAGAAGCTTCTGCAGTACGTGCCGAACCTGCCTGTGGAGGAGGCATTTAAGGTAATGGACATGATAATAGCAGACACCGTGAAGGGGATCACCGAGACGATCACGCAGCCCTCACTGATAAACTTAGATTTCGCCGACCTACGGGCGGTGATGCGGTTTAAGGGGGTCGCCGTCATGCTCGTCGGCGAGACGTCGAAGTCGCAAAATAAAGCTGAAGAGGTGGTCAGAGCGGCGCTCGGTCATCCGTTCCTCGACTTGGATTACAGAGGCGCAAAAGGCAGCTTGGTGCACATCACCGGCGGTCCTGACCTCACGATAAAGGAAGCTGACGACATCGTGAAGCTCCTAACCTATGAGATCGATCCGAACGCCACGGTTATATGGGGTGCGAGAATCGACGAAAACTACAGCGGGCGCGTTAAGGTAACCGCCATAATGACGGGCGTGGAGGAGAGTGTTGCCTACAGCAAGAGGTTGGAAGAAGAGGAGATGGAAGTCAGTGTGCCGCAGAAAAGCAGTCCGACGAGTGATGTAAGTTCGCTCATAAGGATGATTTAAAATGATACAAAAGATAATCGAAGCCGCCCTCAGTGAAGGAAGGAAAGTTCTCAATGAGCACGAGTCGAAGCTAATACTCGCGGAGCGTGGCATCCCAATAACCAGAGAAAAAGTAGTAAGCACGAAGGAGGAAGCTCTGGAAGCTGCCAAGGAAATCGGCTATCCGGTCGTCCTGAAAATCTGCTCGCACGAGGTCACGCACAAGCAGGATTTCGGCGGCGTCCACGTGGGCATCGAGGATGATAAGCAGTTGCTCGCTGCCTACGAAGCTATTTCTGAAAGGGCGAAGGCGCAAGACATCGAGCCTTTGTTCTTAGTTCAGGAGATGGTAGAAGGCGGCGTCGAAACGCTCGTCGGCTCGAAAAAAGATGAAATCTTCGGGCCAACGATCCTCTTTGGACTAGGTGGCATCTTCACGGAAGTCCTCGAAGACATCTCGCTTAGGATCTGCCCTATAGAGCGGAAGGATGCTGAGGAGATGATCCAAGAGATAAAGGGCTACAAGATACTCAGAGGCTACCGCAATGTACCGCCTGCCGACGTGGAGGCGCTCGTTGACGTCCTTCTCAAAGTTTCAGAGCTCGTGACTGAGCATCTTGAAATAAAAGAGCTTGACATAAACCCACTGTTCGTAAGGGAGCGGGGTAAGGGCGTCGTTGCCGCCGATTCCCTGATCATACTGGAATAGCTAGTTCCTTAGTCGGTCTCCTGCCGCCCGCCTCGATCCCATTCGAATTTTTCCGTTTTCACTTCTCCGCCCTCACTCACGAGCATTTCAACTCTATATTCCGCCTCGTCAAGCTTCTTG
This sequence comes from Candidatus Alkanophaga volatiphilum, assembly GCA_029259545.1. Classification (GTDB taxonomy): domain Archaea; phylum Halobacteriota; class Syntropharchaeia; order Alkanophagales; family B39-G2; genus Alkanophaga; species Alkanophaga volatiphilum. The sequence continues at coordinate 25,925 of JAPHEE010000009.1, read as the reverse complement.
TTGCAAAACCGGCAGAGCACAATCCCCTCTTCGAAAAGTTTTAATGCTTCCTCCAACGGCAGGTCGCCTTGCTCTAACAGCTCCACAATTTCCTCAAGCCGCCGTAATGCATCTTCAAAACTCAGTTCCATCAAGCACCCCTCCTACTTTTACTTTTTACCTCAACCAGCAATTCTCCATCGCTCAGCAATATTCTGACGGCGTCGCCGACGCTCACGTCCTCAACACTGCGCACGACACTACCGTCGAGCCGCAAACATGCGCCGAACCCGCGACCGAGCACCGCAAGTGGGCTGAGGGCGTCAAGCTTCCCGGCGACGCCTTGTAACATGCTCTTCTTTAGCTTGAGGTGGTGCGAAAGGGCAGCGAGCATCCTGCTCTTCAGCTCATCCACTTGCTGCCTGTACTTGTCCAATCTCTCAGTGGGCTTCCTGAAGACAGTGCTGCGTTCTACGCTTTCCAGCCGCTTCTTGTAAACCTCAAGCTTTTTCAGGACGCTCTGACGAAGCCTTATTTCCAGAGTTTCTAAGCGTTTCTTCAGCTCTCGCATATCCGGGACGACGATTTCGGCGGCTTCGGATGGCGTCGCTGCCCGGCGGTCTGCGGCGAAGTCCGCAATCGTAAAATCTATCTCATGCCCGACCGCCGAGATTATTGGGATTTTCGATTCGTAGATCGCTCTCGCGACGACTTCTTCATTAAAAGCCCAAAGTTCCTCTATGGAGCCGCCGCCCCGCCCCACGATCAGCACGTCTATAGGGTAAAGCGTCTCACTCACGTGATTCATCAATTTTATTGCATTGGCTATTTCAAGCGGCGCCTCCTCGCCTTGCACCTTCACAGGACTTATTAAAACATGAACGTTCGGATACCGCTTCCCTATTATCTTCAGCATGTCTCGGATCGCGGCGCCGGTCGGCGACGTGATTATACCTATGCGCCTCGGAAACTTCGGCAGCGGACGCTTGCGAGCCGCATCAAAAAGCCCTTCGCTTCTGAGCTTCTCCTTAAGCCTCTCAAATTCTAGGTACAGCTCGCCCAAACCCTCTTTTTTCAGCTCCTTTACGTAAAGCTCGTATCTGCCCCGCCGCTCATAGACGCCGATGCTGCCACGGGCTATGACTTTCATGCCGTCTTCGGGGATGAAGCTGAGCGCTGCATTTTCACGACGGAACATCACGCACTCAAGCTCCGCAGCCTCATCTTTAAGCGTGAAATACATGTGCCCAGAAGTTGGCTGTCTGAAGTTGGAGACCTCGCCGCGGACATAAACGTCGCCTAGGAGCTCGTCACTCTCCAACATACCCTTTATGTACTTCGTGAGCTCCCCAACCGTGAAGATATGAACGTCGAGACGGCGCTCCGCCTCCGTGTTGGCAATGAACGGTCCAACCTCGGTATTGTTTTCAGCTTCAGGAGAACTACGCTCCACAGACTGCTCCTCGGCTCCCGTTTCTTCCTCAAAATATAGGAAATCCGCTAATGTACGCCTCCTTCTCATCCTTCCCTACTTAAAGTTTTGATGTACACGTCCTCATATATCGGTCCTTTCGGCGTGAGCACGCTCTTTTTGAGCTTCACCTCGCTGACAAGCATTTTTCCGAAGTTTTTGTCGGAAAGCTCGCCGAGTTTCTTTAGCGTAAGGCTTTTCTCCTCACCGCTCATGCTTTTCACCCTGCATAGCGTTACGTGCGGGCTCAGTGGCTCTCTTCTGAATCCTAACCTATTCAGTCTCGCTTCGATTTCCGCATGCAGAGCGTTTAGTGCCGCCGAATCCTCAACGCCCACCCAGATGACTCTTATACGTCTTTCATTAGGGAAGACGCCGACACCTCGCAGCTGCATTTCAAAAGCCTCTGCACGCACTTCATCTAAAGCCCTCTTCAAGGCGTTTATCCTGCTCTCCGGCACCTCGCCTAAGAACTTCAGCGTCAGATGCGCCTGCTCCGGCTTCACAAATTTAACACCTCTTAAAAACCGAAACTCTTCTTGTATTTCTGCTATTTCGCGCTTCAGCTCGTCGGACATGTCGATAGCGATGAAAGATCGCATCTTACCTCCCCATTTTAGTTGGTTGCGTAGGCAAAAAAGTGTTCGTCATGATCACATGTGCAGAATTATATGCTTTATTGTATGCTTTAACAACGGTGCCAAAAGAAAAAGGCGGCGGGAAATGATGCCCTCAGGAGGGGTTTAAGAAGCATGGAGTCAAAAGTATTTATTAACCCCTCATCAATCTCAAAACGATGCCCGGGTGGTGTAGGGGTCTATCATGGAGCCCTGTCGAGGCTCCGACTCGGGTTCAAATCCCGACCCGGGCGTTCTGAGCAGAGGTGGAGCACTGCGGCACGTCGTGACGGCGGTGAGATGGAAGATGCTCTGGCTCAAGGTCTTTCTCACACCTCCTGCGGGCTGGAAGCCTCTAAGGGGAGGAAAGCCCGCTTTCCGAAACATTTTATTCCTTCCTTCTAACTTTTCGATGATTCGGTCAGCTAAATGCTGACTGAGGACGGCTCCCTGACCGAGCCGTATGCGGTCTCCGCAAGCTGCCCGTCCCGTGTCGGAACCTCGCCCCGGCGGGAGGCAGGTCAGCTGTCTCGGCTGCTACATGTTCGGTGCGTTCGTCTTTTCTCTCCCTTACTTGCTCTACTCGCTCTTAAAGGAGCTGCTGAGGCGTTAGTTGCTTTTTGCTTTCATCAATTCCTGACCCTGTTATCGCATTCCAATGGTAAAGCTTAAAAACCGGACTTCTAACCCTATCCTCATGCCGAAGATAGAGCTTGTTTACTGGAAAAATAGAGTGGGAGGGGAGCTTGAGCGGCTTGTTACGGAGGCGTTCCCCTACAGCTACAGTGCGGGTCCCAAGGGTGAGTGGCAGATGGTCATCGCGAGCGAGGACAAGGAGGTGCGGGCGAACGAGGTTGTCAGCATAAAAATCGAGAGGATCGAAGTTCCAGAGCGCGCGATAATAATGCCGTGCTCGGTGATGCGGCATGCTCTTGGCTTCGTGCCCGCGTTAGTCGGCGTCGGCAAGCCGAAACTCGTAGAAGACAAGAGAGTTTTCGAAGAAGCGCTCTTTCACCCGATAAGTAATGGCTTCGTGCGGCGGGGCGAGCTCCTTGGCGTTGTGAACGTCTTATATGCGACGATAGAACGAAAACTCGCGAGAGAAGTTGTCGAAAAATGGCTGAGTGAGAGGTTCAGATACTAGGCTTCGGTTTTTTCCTTAACTTATTATCAAATTCTCGATTTTCTGCTTATAGTAGTCCAAAGCTTCCCTGAAAAATTCCTCTTTTAGCATGCCATGCGGCGTCTCAGTTTCGAATATCCTCCTTGGAAGCCTTAAGGCGTCCAAAGTGAAGCCCATGTCCATTTTCAGCCTTAATTTCTCTGCATATATTCGCCTCCCAAGCTCCCGAAGCTCCTCCTCGCTTGTTTTGATGCCCAACGGCTCCAATGCCTCGACGACCGTCCCCGGCTTATAAACGCCACGGGCGAAGAAACAAACGACCAAGCTGGAAAGCACCTGCCTCCATATCTCCTCCTCGACCAGCGAGTCTACAATTTCCTTAGGCGTCATAGCTCTCACATCGGCTTTCTGGTCGAGCGAGTAGCCGGCGTTGTCGAGGTGGCTGTGCCGCAGCCCTATCAGGTAGCCGAGGTGCGTGGCGTAGCCGACGTGGTACCCCGGCATCTCGTTCCCGCCGAACGCCAGCGCAAAGTCCTTACCTCCGTAGGCGTCGGAAGCCTTCTCAACGCCCTGCGCAAGGTGCTTGTAGAAGTCGTTCGGCTGCTCCACCAGAAAGTCCATGGCTCTCAAGTACGCCTCATGATCGCCGAACCGCAGCCTCACCAGAGTGTCCTCCTCCGAAATCAAGCCCTTTTCGAGAGCCTCCGTCGCCCACGCCAGGCAGACGCCGGTGCTCATCGCATCCAGCCCGAGAACCTCGACCCTGTGGATCAGCTTCAGGAGACCGTCACGGCTACCTACGCCCAACATCGAGCCGAGCGCATAAATAGGCTCGTAGTCGTAGGAAATCATTATCGTCTTGTAGAAGTAGGATTCTTCCTCGTAGGGTTCACGGAGGACCGCTATGTGGATGCATGCGATCGGGCAGTGGCTGCAACCTACTCGTCGTCCGAGGTTGAACTCTGCGAACGCCTCCCCGCTTATCTCCTCCGCTTTCTCGAACCTCGCAGCCTTCAAATTCCTCGTAGGCAACGCCCCCAGCTCGTTCAGCGGGTTCACGTTCACCGGCGTGCCCAGCAGGTGATACTTGTTCATCACGTCCGACTCCAGAGCGGTCCTGAAGATCTTCTCGTAGACTCTGCGGTAGCCGGCGGCGTCTGCGGGCTTGTACGAGCCGCGCCCGATGACGACGAGCGCTTTGAGCTTCTTGCTCCCGAAGACGGCGCCGAGCCCGAGCCGCCCGAAGTGCCTGTAGGTTTCGGTGGTGACGCAGGCGTAACGCACGAGACGCTCGCCGGCGCCGCCTATTCTCATGACGGTCCGCATGCCCCGCCCTTTTTCGCGTTCGGCGATTATCCTGCCGGCGGTCAGCGAGCTCTTGATGCCCCATATGCCACGGGCGTCCCTGAAGTGCACCTTTTCGTTGTCCACGACAACATAGACCGGCGTCCTGCTCGCCCCCTTAATTATAATGGCGCCGTAGCCTGCGTTTGCGATGCTGGTCGCCGTCCGCCCGCCGGCATGGCTCTCGCCCAAGTTCCCGGTGAGGGGGCTTTTGAAGAGCGCAACAGTTTTCGAAGCCATGGGGTAGGCGGGCGTGAGGGGTCCGATGGCGAAGACGATGACGTTATCCTCGCTCAGAGGGTCGGCTCCGACGTCCATCTCCTCCCTCAGGAGCTGGACGGCGACGCCGACGCCGCCTAGCCACCGCTCGAAAAGCTCGCTCCGGTCTTCAACCTCGTATTTGTACCGAGAAAGGTCTATCTTCAGGACTTTGGTTCTTGCGTTCATGCCGGCACCTCCTCGAAGGCGAGGACGCCGTGCGGGCAGAACTTCGCGCAATACCCACAATGGACGCAGACCGCCGGCTTCCCGTCGCTTCGTTCGAAGATTGCGCCGATATTACACGCTTTTATGCAGTTGCCGCAAGCGATGCAGAGGTCCTCTTTGTAGGAGACGCCCCCGCCGGCTCTCGGCGTCAGGGCGCCGGTCGGACAAACCGGAACGCACGGCGGCTCCTCACAAGCTCTGCAGAAGATGACGGTGGCGCCCCGCTCGAAGCCGCTCAAGCTGGTCGTCAGTATGCCGGAGCGGTCTATCCCTATTTCGGGGTCCTTAGCGCTGCGCCTCGCGCATGCGTACATGCACACGCCACAGCCCACGCACTTCTCTATGTCCTTAATAACAAGGCGTTTTGGCATCGATTTCTTTTTGGATCCGTAACTTAAAATCACTGCCATTACCAGAGTGGACAAGTGATAACGTATTTGGTGCATAAGGGTGGGAAAGGGACGGAGCATGTCTGGGTTCATGTCATCTCCTGCGTTTTGAAAGCTAAACGTCTACTTTGACCGGAATTGATGGAAAAAGATAGGGGTTAGAGGAAAAATTGAGATGTCGCGAGTGTTAGCGCGCAAGCGCATGCTCGTGACCTCTTCCCCAACTGGAGGCAGGGCTTCCACCGGAGGCATTGGGAGTTAGAGGGAGGTTGGAAAGCGTGCGGCACGAAGCTACGCTCCCCTCCGGCGTCACGACGCCTGCCCACACCGTATAGCTCGCTTCAATTCTCAGCTCCGGTCAGGGGCTGAGATGAGCAGCCCGAACGTCGTGAGGCTCCGGAGCGGGGCTATAAGGCGGAGCGGAGAGGCTTAAAGAAGCTCCGCCTCCAGTCGGGAGAGGCTCGCCTATCCCAGCTATGAACAAGCGCTTGCAGTACCATCTTTGCTTGAATATCACGGAGTTTAATACCAACTGGGCTATTATATACCAAGTGGAATGAAGGACGGAGCAATGCCGTGGGGCTCGGAAAATAATGGAGAGGTCTCTACCTATTAATAATGTCTTCCATCCGCGCAAACGCCTCTTTCAAGTCTTCAAGGCTTGCAGCATAGGATATCCTGACGTGGTTCTTCCCGTATTTTCCAAATGCCGAGCCTGGGGTCACGATGACGCCCCTTCGTCTCATTCTTTCCACGAAGTCATCTTCGTCCTCCACCTCTGGAAAGACGTAGAACGCCCCTTTCGGCTTTGCAAACTCCAACCCAAGCCTTTCCAACGCTTCGACGACGAAATCCCGCCGCTTTCTGAATTCCCGAACCATCGCGGCGACGCAGTCCTGCGGGCCGGTGAGTGCAGCGAGCGCTGCTTTTTGTGAAATCGAAGAGGCGCACGCCTGAATATACTGATGGATCTTTAGCATTTCCTCCACGAGGCTGCGAGGCGCCGCTAAATAACCAAGACGCCAGCCCGTCATCGCATACGTTTTAGAGACAGCATTTACGGTCACGACGTTCTCGTAGAAGCTCGCAGGGCTGGCGTGTTCGCCCTCGTAAATTATCTTCTCGTAAACTTCGTCCGAAATGATGAGCAGGTTGTGGTCTTCAGCGAGCTCCGCAAATGCTCTCACGTCCTCTTTGCTTAACACAGCGCCGGTGGGGTTTGCGGGTGAGTTTAGAATAATGGCTTTCGTTCGCTCCGAAATAAGCTCGCTTGCAGCATTGACGTCCATCGTCATGTCCTCTTTGCGCAGCGGCACGCTCACCGGCGCTCCTTCGGCGAGTTTTACGAGGTTTGCGTAAGAGACGAAGCCGGGGTCTGGAATTAGAACCTCATCGCCGCGCTCGACGAGCGTGTGGATCGCTATGTGCAGCGCCTCGCTTGCGCCGGAAGTGACTATTATCTCATCCTTCGTCACGTCGATGCCGTTTTCCTCGCGCAACTTCTCGCTTATCGCCTCCCTCAGCTCCTCTATACCCTTCCCAAAAGTGTAGCTGGTGAAGCCATCTTTTATGGCAGCGATCGCCGCCTCTTTTATGTGTTGAGGCGTGTCGAAGTCCGGCTCACCAAGCCCCAAGTTTATGAATTCGCCGCTGGCAGCCTCGAACGCCCTTCGTATTCCTGAAATCTCTATAGCTTTTATGCGACTTGCGAGTCCGGCGCGCATCAAGTTAATAAAGAAGAGCCAATATTAAAGAGATGAGCGAGAGGAAGGAGGCGTGGAATGCGCCGCTGCTGCAAATCCTGAACAACCTCTCAGCCTACATCTCAGAGCACAAGGTCTTATCTGAGGAGGAGCTTTGGTTCGTGATAAACAGGGAGGTGGAAAGGCTCAGCGACGAGACACGTGCGGAGCTGGAGGCGGCGCTCGAGGGTAGTCTTCCCGAACTGGTATTCAAGAGCATAACGACGCACGAGAAGCTCTCGGTGTTCTCGCCCGACCTCCACGTCAAAATCAACTATCAGGGCGAGATCTTCTACTGCCCCCCGTCGCACCGCTTCATGCACGAAGAGATCGAAAAGGCGTTTCTGCGACTGGCGTTCCTGCGAACGCCCTTGGATAAGATGAGCGAGGTCTTGAAGAGCTTTCTCGAAAGAGCCGGATATACAGTCTCCGAAATCGAGCGGAAGGACAAGCATGTGGAGATGAGTGCCGAGAAACGGTACACGCACCTCAAGCTCTTCTTGCTCCCCACGGTGTGCTACATACCCACGTTCCTAAGCGAGCTGAAGGCACGGGGCGGGCTGGAGGGGGGGAAGAGAACCGTCTTCGTCGTCCCCACGGAGAAGACGCCGCTGCCCTTCATCCGGTTTTTCAGGGAGTTCCCGCTGGACGAAGACATCTTGGTATGGGTGGCGAACATCGAGAGGGGCGCTGTGAACCCCTTCATCGGCAATCCGGAGGACGATGATATCGAACGCTGCTTCGAAGACCCCGACAGGGCACGGTGCGCCGTAGGCGTCTGGATGCGGAAGATGCAGATGCCTGATGAGGAATTCTAAGCGGTTTAAAAATGGGAAGTGGCGGCGTGAACTATTTTTATAGCCTTGACGATATGTTAACAGGGATGAAAGCGGGTCCGTAGCTTAGCCAGGTAGAGCACCCGGCTCATAACCGGGCGGTCGAGGGTTCGAATCCCTCCGGACCCACTCTCCCGTACTTCTTCTCTGCTGCTCGCTACGAAAGGATATCGAAGCATGAAGCCTTTGGCGAGCTCTCGGCGAAAGCCGAACTCTCCGCCTGCGTTTAGAGGGAACTGCGGTGAGCGGTGGGCGGCGGCGGGACGCCGTGAAACTCGACGCAGGAGGCTTGAAGAGTTCGATTTTTAGTCGTGAAGCCCTCCGCTTTCAAACCTTAAGGGTTGCCGAGCTCGTCGAGCTTTCCCGCCACAGCGGCGTCCGGCGGCGGCGTCGGCGACGCACGAGCGCATTGGTTTCGCCAACGCAGCATGGCGGAGCAGGCTAGCGGGCTGAACGAGGGTCACACGCCACCAAGGTGGCTCACACTCCCCCAAGCGGCTCACACGCCACCGAGGCATCAGCTCTCCGTCAAAACCTCGCCCGACTGGACGGGGCGGGCTGCGCCGCGCATGCGGTCCGGCGGCGTGCCATCAGTTTTAATTGAGAGGGTTGCGGTCAACCGCCTCATCGGTGTGCGTCCGCCGGAGACAGAGGGAAAAGGACGAACACGCCAAGCGTGCGGCGACGCACGCCGAGGACCGCAAGCCGCCGCTCCGGCGGTGGTAGTTGACGGGGGCGGGCTGCGATGAACCTTCTTCGCACGGCATCCCCGACCCGTTCATCGAGTTCGGCGACAGCCTCCTCTACCCGAGGTTCACCGAGGGCGGGCGGCTCAAGCGGTTCGACGCCGTCCTGATAAACCCCCCGTGGAACCAAGACGGCTACGGCGAAGAAACGCTGAAGCGTGCAGACTTCCGACTTCCGAGGACGCTTTTCTTCGGCTGCCTGCCGACCCGCAGACCGGACTGGTCTGGCACGTCCGGCTACGACGACGAAAGGGCGGCGTCTTCGACTGCTACTTTTCCAACAGCACCAGAATTTCAGACAGGCGTCTCACGACGGGCACGCCGCCAGCATTCGAGCCCAAGTTTTCACTTTTAAGTATCACGAAGCAGCCGGCACGCCTCGCCGCCTCGACATCGCTCTCGGTGTCGCCGATGAGCACGGTCTCGGCGGGGTCGACGTCGAGGGCGGCGCACGCCTTCAGTATGATTTCGGGGTCGGGCTTGCCTCGACTGACGTCATCGCCGGTGACCACGACGTCGAGGTATTTTCCGAGGCGAAAATGCTCTATGATTTTCAGCGTGTTCCTCTTCGGGGTGTTTGTGACCAATCCCGTCTTGTACTTTTGGTGTGTGGTCTCCAGCACGCCCCTCACATCGGGGAAGAGCCGCATTCTGTCGATGAGTTCGAGCTGTCGCTTCAGGCAGTACTCCACGGCTGCCTCGCTCAGTCCCAATTCGTCGATGTTATGCCGCAGGTCGGGTCCCCAGTACTTCTCCTCAAATTCCTCCTTGCTTATGCCCCGCAGACCGAACTTTTTTATCGTGTCGTTGAACGCCTCGTACCACGCATCCTTGGAGTCCACAAGCACCCCGTCGAGGTCGAATAAAACTGCTCGCACTCGCATCGTTCCACCGTGCGTCAGGCATCCTGCCGCAAAAGATTTAAGAGCTCCTTGCTACTTAAAACTGTGCGTCTTTACGCCTACGAAGCCGGTCAGTGCGACGTGAAGCGGTGCACCGCACGGAAGCTCATAAGGCTCGGCGTCGTCACGCCGCTGCGGCGGCTGAAGGAGATTCCGAAGAGCACGCTGCTCCTGAGCCCCCTCTCAGATAAGGCGCTCTCGCAGGAGGACAAAAATGCGAGGAGTATAACCGTTTTCGATTGTTCTTGGCGGCGTATTGACGAGTTTTCCGCATTTCTCCGGCGTAGAAATGCGAGGGCGCTGCCTTTCTTACTGGCGGCGAACCCCACGAACTTCGGCAAGCCGTTCATGCTGAGCTCCGCAGAGGCGTTGGCGGCGGCGCTGTTCATCCTCGGTCACGTCGAACGGGCAAGAGCTATAATGAGCAAGTTCAAGTGGGGCGATACGTTTTTCAAGCTGAACGAGCACATGCTCGAAGCCTACAGAAGGGCGAAAAGCAGCGTCGAGGTCGTCATGGCGCAGGAACGCTTCATGTACGACTTTGGATTCATGGCTGCCAAGCGGCGGCGAGACCGCTGATTCGTAGCGGTAGTTCCAAGTTGCGACTGCGGCGAGCCGGCGGCGAGGCGGACTTTAGACCGATACGTGCTGGAAGACGCCGTTGCAAGCAAAGGCACTCTTCCCAGCCGAACGGCTCAAGCGGCACGGCGACCAGCCCGACCCGATCGGGACGGATGCGGCTACGCTACGCACTACGCACGCCGTGCCGGCACGTGCCGCACGGGTGGACTTCTCGAAGGGTCACTCAGCTTTTCTCGTTTTCAATTCCTCCTCCAGCATCTTTATTTTCTCTTTCAGCTTCATCATCTCAAGCTCCCTGCCCACGGTGAGTCTGTAGAACTTCTCAAGCTCTTTCAATTTTTCCTCCAACTCTCGGTTCGCACGACGCAGCTCCGCCTGCGATCTCTCCGCAGCTTCACGGTGGCGTCGTAAGTTCTCGGTCATCTCGCCAAAAGCTCTGAAAAGCTCGCCTATCTCGTCCTCGCCGAAGTCCTTTCCGACCTCGACGAGGTCGCCGGCGGAGGCTCGGCGGAGGAGCGTCGAGAGCTGCCGCACCGGCGCTATCACCATACGCCTGATGCCGAGGAGCAGGAGCACGGCGACGGCGACTACTGCACAGGAGTGCAGGAGCGAGCAGCGCAGGAAGTGCAGAAGCGCCTCCCTGCTCGCCTGCCTTAAATCCATTTCTACAAGGACGGCACCGACGACGGCGCCATTGTGAGCATCAGCGTGCAGCGGGACGCAAACGTACATCTTCTCGTCGTCGCACCTCACGACTCTAACCTCCCGTTCGGCGAGCACGTCTGCGAGATACGGCTCCACTTCCGCCTCCACGACGCCGCCCACCTTGCGAACGTCGCTATCTGCGAGTATTCTGAGGTCGCCATCCACGACGGCGACACGACGCACGCCCTCCATGGCGCCCACGCTCTCGGCGATTCTCTGCATCAACTTCGGATCCCGCTCCCCGAAAACGCAGACCAAGCAGTTAGCTATGGAAAGCGATTGCGCCTCCAGCTTTGCATAAACGCTCCGCCTCACGCCAAAATAGCCTGCGAGCGATATGCTCAGCAGCAAGACGAGCATGACCGCCACGACGAGAGCCGTGATCCTCACGGAAATACTCTTCCGCGTCCCCAAGCTCCACCCCCGATCTTAACCACTACCACCTTCCTTTAGAACACTTCCTATTACGGTTAGTACGTAGTGTGACCATACGACCAAAATCTTAAGAACAATGAAAACACCAGCATCGTTCAAGCTGTGCTTTCCGCACCCTCCTTCAAAAGCTTCAGTTCCTCCTCAAGCTCCTTTATCCGCTTCTTAAGCTCTATCATCCTGAGCTCCCTGTGGACGGTGACCCTGTAGAACTTTTCGAGCTCTTCCAACCGCTCTTTCAGCTCTTCTTCCAGTTTCTTACGCTCGGTTATATCTCTGAGGGCGAGCAGCGTCTTCCCCTCAAACACCTGTATGATCTTCATGTCGGCGATGAGGCGGCTGCCGTCCTTGCGCACCAAGGTCACCTCGTAATGCGTGGGCGGCTCGTAGGAGGGGTCTCTCTTCTTCCTCCTGTAATGCTCAAGGATGCGTTCCGCCTCCTCCTTCGGCACGAACCTCATCCACGGCGAGCCCACGATTTCCTCCTTGCTGTAGCCCAGCATCCTCGCAGACTCCTTATTAGCCATGCTTATGGTATTGTCAGGCTCTACGATTGCCAGCCCGTCGGGGCTCTCCTCGAATAGCGTCTCGTAGCGCTCCTTTGCCTCTCTGATTGCGGCTTCTGCCGACTTACGCTCTGAGATGTCTCTGAAGACCGCAAGCGCTGCGGGCTTGCCGTCGTAGGTGATCCGGCTGCCATGAATTTCGAACGGAATGATCCTGCCGTCCTTCGTCACGAGTTCGACCTCATAAGGTGGGAACTCCTCGCCTCTTATGCGGCGTGGCAGCATCTCGGCGACCTTCCTCTTGCTCTCCTCAGTGAGCGCTTTCAGCTCCCAGAAGCTTTTGCCTACGAACTCCTCACGACCGAAGCCCGTGACTTCCACTATTCGGTCGTTGATGTCTAGGAGGATGCCATTCTCGTCGGAGATGACTATTCCATCTATCTGAGAGTTGAATATGCTTTTAAACTTCTCCTCCGAAGCTTTAAGGGCGAGCTCCGCCTCTTTCCGCTCTGTTATGTCGATGATTGTGCCGAGGACTGCAGGCTTGCCGCCGAGCACGACTCTCTGAGAGTAAGCGCCGACCCAGACGACTTTACCATCTTTGCGCACGAGGCGGTGTTCCACGTACGTGGCGTCGAGCTCGCCACGGAGCCTTTTCAAGCCGACTTCCCGCACGAAGTCCTGTTCTTCTTCCAGCGACGTTTCCCAAAAGTTCATGTTTAGCAGCTCCTCTCTGGAATACCCAAGCATCTCCGTACATCGCTCGTTCACATACTCGAAGCGTCCACCTCTGTGCAGATAGACGCCCACAGGCGTCTTCTCTGCAAGCACCCGGTAAAGCTCCTCGACCTCCCGCAGCCTCTGCCTGACGGCTCTCAGGTCTCTGATAAGAATGCCCTCGACGACCACGCCTTCGATCTTCTCGACGCCTTTAAGAGCCTCAATCTCAGCGGTGCGGGGAGGCTTCATATTTAAGATTATCGGGACCCTGCTGCCGTCCTTTGCGAAGACGTCAGCCTCGAAGGTGACGGTCTCGCCGTGCAACGCCCGCATGACGCCGTCCTTAACCCTTCTCGCCAAGCCCGCATCTGCGGCGAACCAGCCGCACTCCCAGAAGCGACGCCCTATGACCTCGTGGTAGGCGTAGCCGAGACCCTCGACCGGCGGGGCGTTTGCGAAGACCAAACGACCCTCGGCGTCGAGAAGCCCCGCATACACGCACAAGCTATCAAGAAGGCGAACGTGCCTGTAAAGCTCCTCCTCACGCCGTTTTAGCGGCGTTATGTCAACGATGCACTCGACGGCGCCGAGCACGTTGCCGCCCTCGCCTCTCAGCGGGCGCAAACTCTTAAGCGCCCACCGTTCAGAGCCGTCCTTAGCGATGAACTTAATCTCCCTATCTCCAGCACTCTCTGCCGCCGGCTCTCGGATCAAGCGGCGAAGCTCACACGTTTTTTCACATTCTGGACATATTTTCAGGAATATACAAAGCTCACCCACGACATCTTCGGCTTCGAAGCCGGTGATGAGCGTCGCAATATCGTTCCACGATGTTATCCGCCCGCCGGCATCCACGGTGAAAACGGCAACAGGTAGATGATTTAAAGCGTAGTGAGTACCACTTTTCAGCATGTTTAATTAGGAAATTAAGCTTTGTTCCTTTAATATTTTTGCGGTACCGATAAATTTTTACCTTCGGTCGCTAAGAATGCTCGTCCTGAGGCGGGGATGAATTAGGAAGGTGGGGGGCTGGTAGAGGTATTAATTTAACTCTGAATGTTTGGGACGTGGGTATGTCCTGCGGCGGGCTGCGGTGACTCGCCCGGCGGGGAGCGGTTCGTTTAAACCGCACTTCCCAACCTCCCCGGGAACCCCTTGCTAAGCGAGGGCGGAGGGCGCAGGGCACCAAGAAAGCCCTTCAAGATGACTCGATTATTTCAGCAGCATATACTATATTATGTGCTCATGTCAGAACTGCGTAGCTCGGGGGCGCTCGCTGAAACTCCTTAACGGTGCTATTCAGCGGAATCCTCCTCTCTTCTTCAGATACGGGATCAATCCACCTTCTGCAAATATTTCCATCAGGAACGGTGGGAGCTTTTTGAACGAAAATTCCTCATTGCTCGTCAGGTTTCTGATCACACCGCCCTCAAAATCTATTTCGAGCTCGTCGCCTTTTTTCACATCGCCCGCGATGTCGCACTCCACGAGCGGCAGCCCTATGTTTATGGCGTTCCTGAAGAAGATGCGGGCGAACGACGCTGCGACGATGCAGCGCACGCCGCACGCCTTTAAGACGTGCGGTGCCTGCTCTCGTGAGGAGCCGCAGCCGAAATTGCGAGCCGCCACGAGTATCGGGCTCTCAAAGTTCTTAATCTCGTCGTAAAAGCCCGGATACACAGATTCGAACGTGTGCACCGCTAGTTTCTCCAAGTCGAGCTCGTCATATTTGTACTTCCCGGATATTATTTCGTCGGTGTTCGTGTTATCTGGAAATATGTGGAAGACCTGCCCCCGTATTTTCATCCTACCACCCCTTAGCTGTGGGGACGAAAGCGGCTCTCCCTTTTTAAGCCTTTAACGTGGGGGTGGGGCTGAGGGCGCCGGGGGACGCCTGCGGCTATGACACTCGCTCGCCGAACCACGTGACTGGGGGCGGCTCCCGTCGAGGGCTGCGTCAGCTAGCCCGTGCGGGTCGCCTCGTATGGAGTGGCGCAGCGATCACTGCAAACCCCCAGGGCGCTGCTGACACGCCCAAGTGGCATTCGACCCACCGCCCTCCAATTGGCTCACGCCGTCGGCGTTGAAACATCGGGACGGTGCCTTAGCAATGGGATGTACTCGGTGCGGAGCGTCACGACGGTGCCTCGTGCCCCCTCATATATGCCCCTTGCAACCCAACATTTATAACCTGCGGGACTCAATCTTAACCTGACCGAATCTTAACTATTAATCGACGCATTGGGAGGACAGGCGCGAAATGGCGATAGAGCTGACGCCGATCCAGAAGCAGATACTGCTCTCGCTTATCAGCCTATATAGGCGGGAGGGGCGTGCGATTCGTGGCGAGGAGATAGCGGCGCTCATCGGACGCAACCCCGGCACCATCAGAAACCAGATGCAGACGCTGAAGTCCCTCGGGCTCGTGGAGGGGGTTCCTGGACCGAAAGGCGGGTACAAAGCCACCGGAAAAGCCTACGAGGTCCTAGAGGTCAGTACTGAGAAGGAGGCGCCGGTGCCCGTATCAAGGAACGGCAAGCCGGTGGACGGCGTGACCGTCGAGGAGATAGAGTTCAAAATGGTCCGGCACCCGGAGGTTTGCACGGCGCACATCAAGATGATAGGGGACATCAAGGACTTCGACGCCGGCGATATCATCGAGGTGGGACCGACGCCGGTGAACAAGGTGGTGCTGAAAGGGGAGGTCGTCGGCAGGGACGACATCGAGAACGTGGTGATATGCAACATCATGAGCATAATATCGCTCCCGAAGAAGAAGGTCATAGAGTACGTGGAGGGGGACTTGGTGAAGGTGCCGGCGACCGCTACCATCCAAGAGGCATCGAGGATCCTGCTGAAGAACAATGTGGACAGGGCGGTGGTGACGAAAAACGACGAGATAATAGGAATTCTCTCGTTTAAGGACATTTGCAAGGCGATAGCCAGCGGGAAGCTCAACATAAAGGCGAAGGACTTGGCGAAGAAGAAGCTGATAACCATCGAGGGCGACCGCTCCGTGTACGAGGCGGTGCAGCTCGTGAACCGCTACGGGGTCGGGAGCCTCCTCGTGATGCAGAACGGGAAGCCCGTGGGGCTCGTGCCGCGGACGTCGCTGCTCCGGGAGTTTTCAGTTTACAAGTAGACGCCCCGCACGAGGCTTGGATGGCGCCCCGCCCGCCGCCCCCGCTTCATCAAATAAATTTGACCTTTACAAAATGCATTTTCCCCAGCGGGGGACGAGCTCGCTCCGCACGCCGAGCGCGTCCAAAACCCTCATGACGATGAAATCCACGAGTTCTGAAATTTTTTCCGGGCGGTGGTAGAAGGCGGGGCACGCCGGCAGGATGACGGCGCCGGCACGCCGCAGCGTGAGCATGTTTTCGAGATGTATTGCGTTCAGGGGCGTCTCCCGGGGCACGAGCACGAGCTTGCGCCCCTCCTTGAGGCAGACCTCCGCAACCCTCGTGATGAGCGTCGCCGAGATGCCGGCGGCGATGCAGCCGAGCGTCTTCATGCTGCAGGGTATGATGACGGCGCCGTCGTACTCGGCGGTGCCGCTGCTGACCTCCGCCGTCAGCTCGTCGTTCTCGTAAACTTGTGATGCGAGCCCGTAGACATCTTCTACCCCGAAGCTCGTCTCTAGTGGTATCAGCTTTTTTGCGGTCTCTGAGACTATGAGGATGGTTTCCACCCGCTCCTCCTTCAGCACCTCCAGCAGCCTGATCCCGTAAATCACGCCGCTCGCGCCCGTAATTGCCACTACTATCCTCCTGCTCCTCATGGGTTGGGAGAAATCAGAAGGGAGAAATCAGAACATGTGCTCCGTGTCAACCCATTCGGGGAACCACCGGTATTCCTCGACCTTCGCAGCTTTCAGCCCCTTGAATGTGGCTCTCGCAAGCTCTATCCTACCCTTCCGGCGGTAGAGCGTCGCAAGCCCCTTGCTTTCGAGCGCCGTCAGAAGCGCGTCGAGTTTATCGTCGTCCACGCCGAGCTCCTCCTTGAGATCGTTGCGGTGCATGTAGAGCCCGGGGTTCACCTTATAGTTCTCGGCGAGGGCGTTCAGCACGTCGTCCTCGGTGATGCTGCGCCCCTCGGCTTTTTCTTTCTCTGCTGCGGCGGCGCCGTCGCCGTAGTAGCCGACGGTGACCGGCACCTTCAGCTCGTCGTGGATCTTGCGGCGGGGCGGGCGGAGGGCGTCCGCCCACGCTCTCAATCCGAACCTGAAGACGACGACCTTCATAATGTCCGTCGTGGTCGGGGCGAGCTGTCCGATCTTCCCGTTGCGGACGAAGGCTTCGACCGGGTAGAACTTGGTGACGCCGTCGCCGCCCATGCACTGCGTGGCGTCTTCGAAGACTCTGAATGCGAGGTCGGCGTTGAAGCAGCGGGCAGCCGCCACCTCGATTATCGGCTCCTTGCCGAGGTCGAAGAGGTAAGCGGCGTGGTACGTCATGAGGCGGGCGGCGTGATACCGCATGAGCATGTCCGCAACCTTGAACTGGTTCGTCGGGAGGGCGAGCGTCGGCTGCCCGAACTGGACACGGCGGCTCATGTGGAAGATTGCATAGCGGAGCGCCTCCCGCATCATGCCGAGGGGGACTGCGGACGCCAGAAGCCGCTCGTAATTCGCCATCGTCATGAGGACGCGCCAGCCCTCGCCCTCTTCGCCTATCATACGGTCGGCGGGCACCCGCACGCCATCAAGGTCCAAGTACGCATTGTATATGTTGTCGAAGCCCGTGAGCTCGTTGACCCGCTCGACGTGGAAGCCCTCAGCCCCCCGCTCGACGACGAACATGCTCAGGTGCTCGTGGCGGCGCACCGCCTCTGGCTCGTCGCTCGTCCTCGCAAGCACGAAGTAGACGTCGGAAACGCCGACGCCGCTTATGAAACGCTTCTTGCCCTCCAGCACGTACTCATCGCCCTCCTTACGGGCGACGGTCTCGATGGCGGCGGCGTCGTTCCCGACGTAGGGCTCCGTCACCACCAAAGCGCCGATGAGGTCGCCACGTGCCATCCTCGGCAGGAACTCCTCCTTCAGCTCGTCGCTGCCGTGCTTCAGCAGCATGTATTCGTCGCACAGGTGCACGATGCAGTGCATACCTGCCAAGCTCACCCTCGAAAGCTCTTCTAGGACGATGCAGGAGCCCGTGAAGCCCGTCTCCGGGGAGCCGCCGTATTCTTCCGGGAGTATCGTGCCGAGCCATCCTCGCTTCCCCGTCTCTTTTATTATTTCCACAGGATATTTACGACGCCATACAAGCTCCTGCGCACGCAGCGTTATTTCGTCGGCGAAACGCTCAACTTCATCCGCTAACGCCTTCTGGGCATCGTTCCACCACGGAAGCTTTTCCATCAGACATCCCCCACCACGCCGCAAGCGGCATACCCTATTTCCGCCCGTACTTGTAAAATATGTTGCAACTCCCCTCCCTCGAAACCATGCAGGGTCCGACCGGGCTTTCGGGGGTACACCGCCTTGCGAACAGCGGACACTCCTTGGGATAGATCAAGCCTCGCAGAATTTCGCCGCAGCGGCAGCCCGCAGGCTCCTTGAACTCGGATTTGCGTTCTGACAACTCTTTAAGCTCATCCTCGAAGACCTTCAGGGCGTCGTGCTCCTCGAAGCTGCGGCGTAGCGAGAGCCCGCTCTCTGGAATTTCAGAAAGTCCTCGCCAATTCACGGTGACAACTTTGAACACCTCTCGCATCATTTTCTGTGCTCTGACGTTGCCTTCCGGTCTGACAACCCTCGAATATTCGTTTTCAACTTCGCACCGCCCCTCTTTTATCTGGCGTGCGAGCATGTAAACGCCCATCATTAAATCTAGAGGCTCAAAGCCAGCAACGACTTGCGGCACCTTATATCTGGTAGAAATATGCTCATAGGGCTTAGTTCCGATGATTGTAGAGACGTGCCCTGGGTTTATGAAGCCGTCGATGCGGAGCTCGCCGAGCTTTAACAAGGCTTCCATCGCTGGTGGTATTAAGCGATGAGCGGAAAGCACGTAGAAGTTCGAGGGCGGCTCGCTCAGGAGAGCGGCGGCGGTCGTCGGCGCCGTGGTCTCGAAACCGACAGCAAAAAACACGACGTCACGCTGCGGCTCCCGCTCTGCGATCCGCACGGCTTCCTCGACGCTGTAGACGATGCGGACGTCGCAGCCCTCCGCACGAGCGTCCAAGAGCGAGCCGCTCACCGATGGAACTGGTGCCATGTCGCCGAACGTCGCTATGGTCTTTCCGCAGCGAGCCAGCGTCGTCGCCTGCTCTATCTCGAAGGGCGTGGTCACGCAGACCGGGCAGCCGGGACCCTGCCGCACCTCCACGCCCACGCTTTGAAAGACCTCATCAAGCCCGAAACGCACGAGCGTATCCTGATGCGTCCCGCATACGTGCATCACCCGAATGTCCAGACGCATCTCCTTAAGCCGCTCTACAATTTTCCTTGCGACCGCCGAATCCCTGAATCTGAACAGCATTTCTCAATCGAGCCTCATCTCAGATCAAGAAAGCAACGCATTTTTGAGTTCCACCAGTCCTTCGCCGCTCTTTGCGTTCGTGAGGAAGATCCTGCCGTTCGGTGAGATTTTGAAATAGTCTTCGACAACCCTTTGCGGCTCGACGCCCACGAACTCTGCCAAGTCTATCTTGTTGAGCACGACGATGTCCGCGAGTTGGAAGATGAGAGGGTGCTTACGCACGATGTCGTCGCCCTCAGTTACCGAAATCACGACGACCCGCTTCTCCGTGCCTAACGGAAAGTCCGCAGGACAGACCAAGTTCCCGACGTTTTCTATGAAGAGCACGTCTATTCCGCTCAGGTCGAAATCTTCGAGGGCGTGCAGTATGAGATGCGCGTCGAGATGGCACTGCTTTCCGGTGTTTATGTTCTTTGCAGGGACGCCGTGCCGCACGAGACGCTGGTAGTCGCAGTCGCCGGCGACGTCGCCGGTGATGGCGCCGCAACGCACGCCCTCCGCCTTCAGCATCTCGACAAGCCGCTCTATGATCGTCGTCTTCCCGGAGCCCACGCTGCCCATGATGTCGAACGCCCGCACGCCGCTCCTCTCCAGCATCTCGTGAACCTGCGATGCGAGCTCTTCGTTCCTCTTTAGGATATCTTTTTCTAATGTTACCACCTCAGGATGCACCTCAGGATGGCCGCCATGCATTTTCCCAACTCCTGCCCTACCGAGGAAGGGTCGAAAGGGATTGGCAGAAGTTGTTTATATGTTTTTACTCAAAACTGCTTTACGATTACTACGGCACTATGTAGCTTTTATCAAGAAGTTGCGACGGAAAAGCGGGCCGGGAGGGATTTGAACCCCCGACCAACAGGTTAAGAGCCTGCCGCTCTTCCTGGCTGAGCTACCGGCCCTCACAGAGAATGACGTAAAGGTTTTATATGAACTTTTCCATAAGTATAAACAGCGGGGTGGGGTAGTCAGGAAATCCCGCCGGGCTCATAACCCGGAGATCGGTGGTTCGAATCCACCCCCCGCTATTTTCTGTTACTATGGTTGTTAGAGTAGTACTATGAAACACTTGAAGGTTAAGAGTATTAGACCCTACAGGGTTCCTCGCAGGGCCGTTTTGCACGATGCTCCTCGTAAATCTTGGTGCTGAGGTCATTAATGCTGAGGCAGGTGAACCCGAGAATCATATACGCGACGATCACGGGTTTCGGGCATAAGGACGTGCTCCCCGCATCACGGGTCCCAAGGGGCGGGCTGCCCGTGAAGGTTGGACCCAGCATCGGCGATATATTTCCGGCGACGCTCATGGCGTCTGCGATACTCGCGGCGCCCCGCTTCCGCAATATCACAGGCGAGGGGCAGCACGTCGCCGTCGCGATGTACGACAGCATGGTCTACCTCATGTACAGAGAAATTGCAATCTATGAGTGGACGGGCGAAGTTCCGGGACCTAGCGGCATTGGAGTTCCTTTGATCGCACCATACGCCTTTGAGTCGAAAGACGGCTTAGTGATCATAACAGCGGCATCTCAGACCATCTGGGAGCGTTTTTGCCGAGCGATAGGGGGAGGACTTAGTAAATCATCCAAGGTCCAGACGCTTGAAGATCGATATCGCAACTTTGAGAGCCTCTTGAAACCCATCATCGAGGAGTGGACGCGGGCGCGCGAACGCGAGACGAAGTCGTGGAGACGCTCTGCGGCACGGCGTGCCCGCAGCTTCCATAAACACGGTCGCTGACGTCTTCAAATGCGCCCGCACGTCGCCGCTACCCAAGGTTAGGGAAGCTGACCTGCCTCCCGCCGGGGCGAGGTTCCGACACGGGACGGGCGGCTTGCGGAGACGCATCAGCTCGGCCGGTCAGGGACCCATCCGCCCAACGGACATGCCGTTGGGCATCATCGATAAAAGTTAGAAGGAATAAAAATGTTTCGGGGGCTTTCCTCCCCTAGAGGCTTCCAGCCCGCAAAGGGGTGTGAGAGCGCAAGGGATCCCACTAAAATTCGCAGGTTTGCGTCCTGATGTGGGGAAGGTTCCAAAGCTCGGCGAGCACACGAAAGAGGTATTATCTTCACTGCTTTACGACGAGGAACGCATAAAAGAGTTAGAAAGAGCCGGAGCTATATGATCTACTGGACACGCGTCAGGCGTCCGGAGCGTTCCCTGCGCACGCTTGCGAATTCTTCGCTCATGAGAAGGGTTTTGCCGTCGAAGACCGGACCTTCGACGCACACACGACGTCCATTGAGCACGCAGCTGCCGCAGATTCCGATGCCGCATTTCATGTAGCGTTCGACGGCAGCCTGCATTTTTATGCCACGCTCCTCGCACAACCTCGCAACCTCATATATCATAAGCTCGGGTCCGCAGGCGTAGACGGCGTCGAAGTCCCGGCTTTCAAGCAGTTTCGAGAACAAAGCGGTTGCAGACCCTCTTCTGCCCTTGGAGCCGTCGTCAGTACACACAAGCACCTCGCCGCATGCCAAGAATCTATTCTCGAAAAGTATTTCTGATGCGCTTTTAGCTCCGAGTACCGTCGTTATTTTCGCTCCCGACGCTTTCAGCGTCTCCGCCAGCGGGGCGAGTGCCGCGGCGCCGACGCCACCGGCAACCAAGCAAACGTCGGCGTCCGAGCTTGAAAGACTGAAGCCGCGCCCATAAGGTCCTCTTATACCCAACATTTCGCCTTCGCGGATCTCATGCAGCCTTTGCGTGAAGGCGCCAACCCTTGCGACGCTCACGCCCACTTTCGGCATGTAGCTCAGCGTAAACGGCTTCTCGTCGACGCCAGGCAGCCAGAGCATAATGAATTGCCCGGGCTCCGCCTCCAGCTCCAGATCGAACATGAAGGTTTTCACTCTTGCGTTTTCCACCACGATCCTCTCGACCCTTGCGGCTCTCGGCTTCGCCCTCGCCATCTTCGCCGCCCCTACCTACCGTGCGCCATCCCTACGACCTCAGCCAATGAAAGGCATCGCTTTTCCAAAAACTCCTCCATTTCGGCTAATATGCGTTTGAATACGTCAAGCCCTTTAAGGACGGCGGTTCCGACGCCGACGGCGCTCGCGCCCGCCATCATCATTTCTAAGGCATCCCTACCGGAACTGACGCCGCCTATGCCTATTATCGGGACGTTCGCATCCGCAACCTCCTCGTAAATGTCGTAGACGCAGCGCACCGCTATCGGGCGGAGGGCGGCGCCGCTCATGCCCCCCCTCCTGTTCGAGAGCACCGGACGCCCGAAATCGACGTCGATGACCATCGCCGGCATCGTATTAACGGCGGCTATGACGTCGGCGCCGGCGTCCACGACCGCCCTCGCCACCTCCTTTATCGTGAAGGTGTCCGTTGGGCTTAACTTCACGATTAGCGGCTGCTTTACAACGTCCCTGACGGCGCCGACGATTTTGGCGCTCTCCGCAGGGTTCAACGCGGGGATGCGTCCTTCAACGTTCGGGCAGGAAATGTTGAGTTCGACCATCGCCGGCTCCGCTTCAGAGACGAGCGATGCGACATGTCTGAAGTCGGCGGCGGTCTCGCCGTAGATGCTTGCGATCACCGATCCTTTCACAAGCTTCACGGCTCTGCGCAGATTCTCCACACTCTCCTCAAGCGGCGGCGACGGCAACCCGACGGCGTTCAGAAGCCCGCACTCGAACTCCACGACGACAGGGTTCGGATGTCCCTCCCGCTCCCTCGGTCCGATGGACTTCGTCGTGACCGCACCGGCGCCTGCGTCGTAAACCCTTTTTAGAATGTGAGGGCTCGTTCCCAAGACGCCAGCGGCGAGAACCGTCGGGTTCCGCAGCCTGACGCCGCACAGCCGCACCTCCAAGGACATCGCTTTAAGATTAACGAGCCCTTTATAATCTTGCTTCGCGGGTGAGGAAAAGCGGCGACGGGAAGGGCAGCAGCCTTATGCAAAAGGCGTGAACAAGTCACATATCCCATGTTGTCCGAGTGCGTCAGCACCGAGCAATCCGAAGGATTGCGAGAGTCCCGAACCCCGCTCATTTTATCTCCTCCTTTTTATGATTTCCTGTAGTTCTCTTTTCAATGATGGGATATCTCTCGTTGCTGTATCCCATACAGCGTCCAAATCCACTCCAAAATATCCATATGTATCAGCTTATCCCTCATGCCAGCTATTTGTCTCCATGGTATATCTGGATGTTTGCTCCTGAACTCCTTTGAAAGATTTTTAGCGGCCTCACCAATTATCTCAATCTCCCTTATAACAGCATCCTGAAGCATACGATTATTTTTAAACTCCTCGTAACTTTTATCCTTTA
>JAPHEE010000009.1:0-2076 GCA_029259545.1 Candidatus Alkanophaga volatiphilum | reverse complement strand
GCGACGGTATGGACGGCATGTAATGACATTATTTAGCTTACTACGTGCTTAGCCTGTTGTTACGGAATTTGATAACCCTATTATTCTTCTCAATTTTTCTTTTTCAGCCAATTCTGGGTTAATCGTTACTTTTATTGGCTTCCCAACCTTCTCGGAATATATTTCAATTACCGTATTTTTATTTTTCTTACTCGTCGCCCGCAATTTCGGACAACGTTCGTTCTGCGGGTATGCGAAAGCCGTAAGGGTTTGGGTGAGCGAAGCGGACCGCATACTCGCTGTTACACGCCGTTGCCGTGAGAATCTCCATCATCGGCATCTCAGGAGAAGCGGGATTTGGTATGACCCTTCTTGTCTTAGGTTCAACTATGAGGTCTAATAGTTCTAACAGCACCTGCCCTATGAGAGGTTGTGAGCCCCTCTCTTCTACTAAGACATCAAGATTAGCCGAGCGTCCCTTCAGCTCAATATTTACTACACCGTAAATAGGTTTCGTCTCCACCTTATTGTTCGCATATCTCACCTTCACTTCTCGCATCTTCCTCAATCCAAGCTCCTCTACTATATCCCTAGGTAAAACTACCATCGTTGCACCCGTATCAATGACTGCCTCTACTTCCACCGACTTCTCCGGTTCAAACAAGCTTGTGAGTCTTACCTTCTCTATCACCTTCCCCATCTTCGTTCCTCTCCCCTTAAAGTCTTGCACGTTTAAATATTGGTTTTGCAATGGCGTATAACGTTCTGGGCATATCCGAAGTTCCGAGCGGAGCGAGAATTTGGACGGAGCGTTAGCGAAGTCGGATATGCACCTGTTGGGCGTGGGCGATAGCCCCGAAGTGAGCAAAGCGAGCGGGGGGTCGGGCTGTGCAACTCATTTCATTTTTCTCCGCCTCATCTTATTGATCAAATCAAACAGATGTATATTTGTTTTTCTTGGATAAACTTTATTCAAAGACCAGATTCTAACTAATGCAAAACCAGTTTGAATTCTAAAAATTCCTTTCAGGAGTTTATAGATCTTGCCTTTTTCCATAGGCTCACACCCATTTTCAGTTTCTTTATCTGAATTTTCAAGCTTTTCAAGCCGCACCGCCCGATTACGCCTAACTTCGTATATCCGAACTTCGCATTTCGTCCCGATGTGGAGGACATACGAACTTCGCATCATCTCTTAGAAGCATATGCAAACTGTCCATCCTTCCCATCACCCCAGTCAGAGCATATCCGCCACGCTACTCTAACATTACGGTCGCCCACGCCTTGTACCGACGACAGTGATGTGAGTGGAAGCGTTTCAAGCTTCAATCCTTGTTTTTCTGGCTCGTCTGCAACTCCAAGAACGAAAGGGGATATGGGTGAAGGCTGCAACGGTCGCGTTTCAATCCTTGTTTTTCTGGCTCGTCTGCAACTAGCCATAGATGAGGCGGCGTACGTCGGTGAGAGCATCAGGTTTCAATCCTTGTTTTTCTGGCCTCGTCTGCAACTTGAGAGTGCCTGAGATAAAGGAGTTGATAAAGGAGCAGGTTTCAATCCTTGTTTTTCTGGCCTCGTCTGCAACAAGTCTAAAGCCGGTGCAATTCCGGCGGCGCCCGTCTTAAGGTTTCAATCCTTGTTTTTCTGGCCTCGTCTGCAACTCGCCGATAGCGTCGCAGTCGCAGAAGCGCTGCTTGTTTCAATCCTTGTTTTTCTGGCCTCGTCTGCAACGAGAGTTTATGGTGGCACAAAGATGGGAGAAGAAGTGTTTCAATCCTTGTTTTTCTGGCCTCGTCTGCAACCTTGTAAATAACGCTGTCTACGTTGAAGACGAGTCGTCAGGTTTCAATCCTTGTTTTTCTGGCCTCGTCTGCAACAGTACTGGTGCGGGAGTGCATGTTGCGAGTAGGTGGTGTTTCAATCCTTGTTTTTCTGGCCTCGTCTGCAACTCGAGGAGCAGGGCGTGAAGCCGACGCTACGAACGATATTGTTTCAATCCTTGTTTTTCTGGCCTCGTCTGCAACTCGAGAGAGGCTGGCGATGGGTCCTGCATGACGCAGAGATGTTTCAATCCTTGTTTTTCTGGCCTCGTCTGCAACT
>JAPHEE010000008.1 GCA_029259545.1 Candidatus Alkanophaga volatiphilum | reverse complement strand
TATACATGGTGCGAGTGAGCTACAATCAGAAACCCTATCGTCGCATTCTAATGGAGGTCTGGGGCGCGGAATGCGTGCCGTCGCCGAGTGACCGCACGGAGTTCGGCAGGAAGGTGCTTGAGGAGGACCCGAACTCGCCGGGGAGCTTGGGGATTGCGATCAGCGAAGCCATCGAGGATGCGGTGAAGCACGACGACACGAAGTACTCGTTGGGCTCGGTGCTGAATCACGTGCTGCTACATCAGACCATCATAGGACTGGAGTTGAAAAAGCAGTTCGAGCTACTTGACGAGTATCCGGACGTGATGTTTGGATGTGTGGGCGGCGGCTCGAACTTCGCCGGCGCCTGCTTCCCGTTCGTCGGCGACAAGCTCCGAGGGAAGCCCGAAGCCAAGGATCTAAAGGTCGTCTCCTGCGAGCCGAAGGCGTGCCCGACACTCACGAAAGGAATCTATGCTTACGACCACGGCGACACCGCCCGCCTGACGCCACTCTTGAAGATGTATACGCTTGGTCACGACTTCGTGCCGCCTCCAATTCACGCCGGCGGACTCAGGTATCACGGCGATGCGCCGCTGCTATGCAAGCTGACGCATGATGGCTACATGGAAGCTGTTGCCTATCATCAAAACGAGGTTTTCGAGGCTGCCACCATATTCGCAAGGACGGAAGGCTTCGTAGTCGCCCCTGAGACGGCACACTGCGTGAAGGCGGCGATCGACGAGGCGCTGCGCTGCAAGGAAACGGGTGAAGAGAAAGTCATATTCTTCGCAAACTCCGGGCACGGGCACTTCGACCTCGCCGCCTACGACGCCTTCCTCAGGAAAAAGCTCGTGGACTATGAATATCCAGAGGAAGAGATAAAAAAGCTCGTGGAGCGGTTGCCAAAGGTGTAAGGTTGAGGAGGCTGAAAAGCTGAGCTGCGCGGAATCATGTCCAAAGTGCTCGTGACGCCTATTTTCATTGAAACTTCGGTGCAAGAAGACCCGATGGAGGTTTACAAGGTGGTGCGGCAACGCTATGGAGGCAAAAGTTACCTGCTGGAGTCTCGAGAGGGGAGCGAGCGGCTCGCCCGTTATTCTTTTATTGGCTTCTCCCCCGCCGCCGAACTTTGGGCGAAGGACGACGAGATCCGAATACGCACGAGCGACACCGCTTTAAAAGAGCTGGAAGAGCTTTCAGGAGGCTTTGAAAACCCGTTTGAGGCGTTACGTGAGATTTTCCGCAGGCTAGAGCTAAATTTCAACGCCGAAGAGCGTCAAGAGCTGCCGAGATTCTTCGGAGGCTTCGTCGGCTACCTCAGCTACGACCTCATCCGTTACTTCGAGGACATCGGCAACGACGCCAGCGACGAGCTTCGAGAGCCGGACTGCGAGCTTATGCTTGCAAAACGCTACATTCTTTTCGACCATTTTTATGGAAAAATGTATTTCCTAACTCTGGAGTTTTCGGAGGCGGGGAGCGGCGTCGGAGGTGAAGTGTTGCAAGGCGGCAGCTTGAGCTTTGCGCTCGACACGCTCCGTGCATTTTACGGCGAGCGGCAGCAGCGGGCGGCGACGGAGGAAGAGCTACGGACCAAAAAGCTGGAAACGAGAAACGTCAGGTCGAACTTCACGAGGGGAGGGTTCGAGCGGGCGGTGGAGCGGGCGAAACGTTATATTTACGACGGTGATGTCTTCCAAGTCGTGCTCTCACAACGCTTCTCAGCGGACTTCTGTGGCGACCCGCTGCACGTCTACGAGCGACTCAGAGCCCTCAACCCCTCGCCTTACATGTTTTTCCTCGACTTCGGCGAGCGTAAGGTTGCGGGTGCGAGTCCCGAAATGCTCCTGAGGGTCGAAGGACGAAATCTAACGACGTTCCCGATCGCCGGCACCCGTCCGAGGGGACGGGACGCCGCCGAGGACAAGAGGCTTGAGGAGGAGATGCTGAGCGATGAGAAGGAGCGGGCGGAGCACGTCATGCTCGTTGATTTAGGAAGGAACGACATAGGACGTGTTGCAAAGCCCGGAAGCGTCAGGGTGACGAGATTCATGGACGTCGAGAAGTATTCACATGTTCAGCACATAGTTTCCGAGGTCGTAGGGGAGCTTGCTGATGGCTACGACGAGTTCGACGCATTGGCATCGGTCTTTCCGGCGGGTACCGTCACCGGAGCGCCGAAGGTACGAGCGATGGAGATTATCGAGGAGCTTGAGCCGGCACGCCGCGGAATTTACGCAGGATGCGTGGGCTATTTTTCTCTAACTCGTAACCTCGATACAGCAATTACTATCAGGACCATCGTGTTTGAGAACTGCAAGCGACGCACCTCCCCCGGCGTTGTAACCGCAAAAGCCTATGTGCAGGCGGGTGCTGGCATAGTTGCGGACTCGCAACCAGAACGTGAGTATCACGAGACCGTGAGCAAGTGCATGGCGATGATGCGGGCTCTCGGCATTTAGCCTTCTGAGGGTGTGGAAAATGATTCTCGTAATAGACAATATCGATTCGTTCGTTTACAATCTCGTCCAGTACGTAGAGGTCCTAGGCGAACGAGCCATAGTCCTGCGGAATACCGCGACGTTGGACGATGTTGCGAAGGTGGCGGAACGCTACGGAATCACGCATATTATAATCTCACCAGGGCCGAAGACGCCGGCGGACGCGGGGCTTTCCAACGACGTTATTCTGGAGTACGGAGTGCGGCATGCGATCCCAACGCTTGGCGTCTGCCTCGGACACCAATGCATCGGTTACGTCTTCGGTGGTCGCATAAGAAACGCACGAACTCTGAAGCACGGCAAAACCTCAAAAATAAAACACAACGGGAGCGCCCTTTTTAAGGGCGTTCCCAATCCATTTGAGGCGACTCGCTACCACTCGCTCGTCGTGGACGACGAAAATTTCCCGGAATGTCTTGAAGTGACAGCAAGAAGCGAAGACGACTTCGAAATCATGGGCTTGCGGCATGAGAATCTGCCGATTTTCGGCGTGCAGTTCCACCCTGAGTCCATCCTCACGAAGCACGGGCTGAAAATCATTAAAAACTTCTTAGACGTGAGTTAGGCGGTGTTTGCTGTAACTGAGGGATGCAAAATGCTAAGCGAGCTCGTGGCTAAGCTTGTAGAGTTTGAGGATTTGAGCGAGGAAGAGGCTGAGCAGGCAATGGCGGCAATGATGGGTGGTAGAGCTTCCGACGTCGAGATTTCAGCGTTCCTCGTGGCGTTGCGTATGAAAGGTGAGACCGCCACCGAAATATCAGCGTTTGCGAGGAAGATGCGGGAGCTCGCCGTGCGCATAAGCCCCAAGGTCGAAAAGCTCGTGGATGTCTGCGGGACCGGCGGCGACGCCGTCAAAACTTTCAATATCTCCACAACTGCTATGTTCGTGGTTGCTTGCGAGGTGCCGGTTGCGAAGCATGGGAACCGCTCGGTCACGTCGAAATGCGGTAGCGCCGACGTCCTAGAAGAGCTAGGCGCTCGTCTTGACCTCCCACCGCAGAAAATCGAAGAGAGCATCGAACGCATCGGCATCGGCTTCATGTTCGCCCCGAACTTCCACCCAGCAATGAAGAACGTCATGCCCGTCCGTCGAGCACTCCGCATCAGAACCGTCTTTAACATACTCGGGCCGCTGACGAACCCCGCAGGCGCGAAATCACAGTTAATGGGCGTGTTCTCGCCAGAGCTGACGGAGAAGATTGCGAAGGTCTTTAAACTTCTTAATGCCGACCGTGCGATGGTCGTACACGGCGAGCCTGGACTTGACGAACTTTCGACGCTCGGCAAGACGAAGATCTCGGAGCTGAAAAATGGCGAAGTCAGGACGTATTACGTGCGTCCTGAGGACCTCGGCTTAAAGCCTGCGAGTACGAAAGACGTGCTCGGCGGCAGCAGCGCTGAGAACGCTCGGATCCTGCGTGGCGTGCTGAACTGCGAAGAGAGCGATGCCCGCATCGAGATCGTGGCGTTGAACGCCGCCGCCGCGCTCGTCGTCGGGGGCGTCGCAGACCGCTTGAGCGAAGGACTGGAGCATGCGATGGAAATTTTGGAAAGCGGGCGGGGAGCAAAGAAGCTTGAGGAGTTCCTTGAGTTTTCAAGATTCTAACGCTCATATGCTTTAGGGTCGAGACTAGCATAGAGGCGTTCGTACAACAGTTTAAACAGGAGTAAGAGCAAAAGAAAAATCAAGACGGAAAGGATAGCTGGTGAGTTGAATTATGGGCAAATCAAGAGATTGGAGAAAAATACCTCCTCACAAAACACCGAAGTGGGTTAAAAGATATATACCGAGGTGTAAAGCAGGGGTTACTGAAGAGGAAGGCATAAACACATTATACGTGAAAGGGAGGCATTATGTTTACAAGATTGTAGCAGTATTGAATGCTGATGGTAGTATTAAAATAAATGTGTACAGGAGAAAAAGAAGCAGGAGAACTAAGATTTATAAACCAATAAAGAAAAAGCCGAACTATGAAAGGAAGGTAGGGATTAAAAAGGTTACAACCATCTTAGCAATTTTGGCAATTATCATTATTTTTGTTTTTCAATCTAGAGGAATTCGATTATTTCTTCAAAGCGTGTGCGAGGATATTAGTAATTGGTGGAGTGAAACAGACAATTATTCGACATTGATGATTCCAAGAGGTTATTATTCAAAAGCTGATGAAATGGTTTCAGATCCGCAAATTCACTCGATAAAGACGCTTTATGATACCTTAATGACTGTTAAACTACCACGATATAATATTAGCTCCTTTAGATGCAGTCATGCTTCAGCATATCTCGAATGGTATTTGGAGGGGGCAGGATTCGACACTTATATCGTTAAGTCTGAAGAGTTAGACCATGCTTGGGTAATTGTTGAACTTCCAGAAGATGGTAGGGTTGCGATTGAAGCAACTGCTTTATGTGAGGATATATATCAACCACCGGGGATAGTAATTAGTCCTGAAGGCAAGTTTGAGAAATACTCAATGTATTATCAATCTTACCTTGACTATCTTAACAAGTATGGCGCTGGTGGTTATATTCTACCAAGAAGTTTTGAGGATTACTTGAGTAATTACCTTTCACCACCAAGAAACAAATATACATATTTCCTTGGTTTCCTCGGCGAAATAAAAGTTACCTCGTCAGATTATTACTATGGTTTTGACAATAAATTTTCTGATATATATGAGGCGTGTCACTTCATCGAAGGATTAAATTGGTGGGATGTAGAGCCTTTTTGCTCTAGATTAAACTGGTAGGATAAAACTGAGGACGTAGCCCTTCACTTACAAAAAGTTTGCTCATACGCTTTGAACGACTTATCAATTACAATTAATCCAGAATTCTGGTCGAGACGCAGAATCATCGTGTTCTTAGTCTTGTTCACATAGTGAGAACAGATAGTGCAAACTTCTCCTTTGGGTACGCCTTCAAATGTAGCCATCAGGGGGCGGATATAAAAAAGGGCTCTGCTTTTATTGTCATCCTATTACTTGTCGCTGTTGTGGTTGATGCTTCGATGCCGATTCACTGGGTAGTTGTAGCTCGAGAGGGCGTCCGTATTGTCGATGATCTCCTTTGTTTTGACATTCCTATGGGGGCGAATCTTGTTTCCCCTCTCCACCACGGCTACTACAGGCATCTTGTCCTTGTCGCAGGTACCCCTCTGGCTTTTAGCCAGCCTCCTCGCCTCCTTCATGTTCCTCTTGCCTCTAGGTCCTGCTTTAATTACCATCCTGAAACAGTGCCGTACCTCAACTTCAAAGTCCTCGGCATCTCAAGCGTGCTCAGAGCGTTCTAATTCCAAGTTAAAGACAGCCAATCGACGCTTGCGCACTAACGAGGGATGGACGATGAGTATTTGGTCTCAAATTCGCTCTTTTCAGCCCTTTTGTAGCTGCTGGCGACTCGATACTCCCTCTTGAACTTCGAGCCCCTCCGCTCCAAGATGCCTTCATTGTGAAGCCTCGTGAGGTAGGTAGAGATTGTGCTAAGCTTTATACTCGTCCCATACACCTCTTCATACTTTCGTTTCACGTCTGAAGTTGTGAACCAATCTTTGGGCGCTCTCTCGTCGTATCTCAAAAAGAATTCAAGACGTTCTTTTATCGTGAGCTCGTCGATGCTGTAAGATATGGAAGGTGCATGCGATGAGAGCTCAGTATTAAGAAAATGAACGACTTTCTCAATGGCTTTGCTCTTGGGCAGGCTGCCTTCGAGGTCGAGAGATGTCTTCGTGCCGTCGTCATACGTGACCTCAACACGGATCTTCATCTGCACATCGCCACATGTGAATGTACAAGTGAAAGTAAGATGCCCATAATATTTAAATGTTTCACCTCGAACTCGGAAGTAAAGGAATATTTCAAGTGGAATCGTGTTGTGAAGTTGTGAAGCTGCGGCTGATGATCTGGGAGATGCACATTTCTTTACCCGCACGGCGAATAAAATGAGATGGCGAGCGTCCCTGAGCTTCATAAAAAGACTGCGAAGAGGAAGCTAAAGTGCGCAATACTCACTGTTAGTACGTCTAAACACGAGCGTAAAGCACGAAATGAGCCCGTGGACGACGCTTCTGGGAGCATTGCGAGGAAGCTTCTTGAGGAGAGCGGGCACGAAGTTGTGTTTTACGACATCATTCCTGACGACTTCACAAAGATACAAGAAAGTGTCAAAATGCTCTTCCAAGCGTCGGACGTGGACTTCATTGTGACAACAGGCGGCACCGGCTTGACCAAAAGGGACGTGACCATCGAAGCAGTCTCGCCACTCCTTGAGAAGGTGCTGCCGGGCTTCGGCGAGCTCTTCCGGCTGAAAAGCTACGAGCAAGTGGGCACCGCTGCCATCTTAAGCAGAGCGGTGGCGGGCGTCGCCGCCGGAAAGGCTATATTCTGCCTTCCCGGCTCGCCAGACGCCGTCCGCCTAGCGCTCTCCGAGATAATCATCCCAGAAGCGCCTCACATCGTAAAACATGCAAGGGAATAGTGCGGACACTGGTTCTTGGAACTTCAGCTCGAAAATGGGCGTTTGCGGCGAAGACGTACTTCTAAATGCACTATTCGTTTTGGATGCCATGCCGAAAAGACCGCTCAGACAAGAGCACTAAGATGATCAGCCGGGCATGCCGGCACGGAGTTTTCATGCAAAGCTGTCGAGACTTAGATTAGAAGGGGAGGTTTTGGAGCTGGATGGGGAGCCGCCCCGCACTGAAGTGCGGAGCTTCTCCGCTCCACGCATTCAGGCTGAGGCTCCACGGGTTCAGGGCTGATTCACGATAGCCCCACCCCATCCGACTCGTTATCCGATGGCTACACGCCACTCAACGCTTCCCGCAAGGACGGCATCGGAAACCTTCCATCTTCTTGCAGGAATTCAGAGTATTTAAAACTACTGCCAACAACCCCCTGCCCCACCCCCCCTGTCCCCGCTCTGAAAAGCGAGGGTTTGCAAGCGACGATTTTATAAACTGCCTGAAGCTATGTGGCGGATGCGGTAGCACTGGCGGTTACCCTTCCTGTTATGGCTCGTAGCGAGCTAAAACAATACCATTCAGGAAAAAAGAGAACAAGTTTGTTATGAGGAGGTGAAAGGGGGCGGATGACTTTTAGAGCTGGTATTCCTCGCCCCTTGGCATATGAAGTTCAGAATAGAGCGGGTTGAAGGGGGGATCTGTGCTGTCGGCGGCGTGCGTGCTTATGGGGTCAAAGAGGGTAAGAACGGTTTAGCCATAGTAGCCGGAGACCTAGAGGAAAATGCGAGCGCCGCCGGCGTCTTCACCGCGAACAAGGTGAAAGCGGCGCCGGTGAAACTCACGCAAGCGCGGATTGAGAAGTGCGGCAGGCTTGCCGCTATCGTAGCGAACAGCGGCTGCGCAAATGCATTCACGGGAAAGGAAGGGTTGAAGAATGCGGAACTGATGGCGGAGCTCGTGGCTCGCCGCCTCGGCATTCCTGAGGAGGAAGTGGGCGTCGCATCCACGGGCGTCATCGGCAAGCAGCTTGACATGCGGCTCATCGAACGACAAATCAAAGAGGTTTCTGAAAAGCTGACAAGCAACGCGGAGGGCAGTGTCGCCGCTGCTCGTGCGATTATGACGACCGATACCTTCCCGAAAGAGACCGCAATTCGCATTTACGACGGAGAGTCAGAGTTGCGAATCGGTGGCATCGCAAAGGGCGCTGGCATGATTTTCCCGCACCTCGCTACGATGCTTGCATTCGTCTGGACCGATGCCAGATTACATAAACGCGAGCTGAAAGACTGCCTAAAGAGCGCTGTGGACCGCTCCTTTAATATGATAGTCGTGGACGGCGATATGAGCACGAACGACATGGTACTGCTCGTTGCAACCGGCGTCAAAGAGGCAAGCGTCGAGGCATTCCAACAGGGTTTGAATTACGTTTGTGAGACGCTAGCAAAGATGATTGCAAGAGACGGTGAAGGTGCCACGAAATTTGTAGAAGTTCATGTCAGGGGTGCGGCGTCCTAT
The DNA here is from genome assembly GCA_029259545.1 of Candidatus Alkanophaga volatiphilum. Taxonomy (GTDB): domain Archaea; phylum Halobacteriota; class Syntropharchaeia; order Alkanophagales; family B39-G2; genus Alkanophaga; species Alkanophaga volatiphilum. The sequence goes on along the minus strand of JAPHEE010000008.1, from coordinate 49,095 downwards.
GAGGATGCAAGGACGGCAGCGAGAGCTGTCGTGCGCTCACCACTCGTCAAAAGCTCGATACACGGGGAGAGTCCGAACTTCGGGCGAATAGTGGCAGCCGTCGGCGCCGCAGGGGTGGAACTCGATGAATCCCGGATATCAATAGCCCTTGAGGATATTAGCGGCGTTTTCGGCAGCGTGAAGCTCGTCAGCAACGGATCGCCCACCGTCGACGTCGACCATGCCAGGAGAGTCATGCAAACAAGGGAGCTTAGGATTGTTGTGGATCTTGGTGTCGGCGCGTACGAGGCGACTGCATGGGGCTGCGACCTTTCTCCCGAATACGTGCGGTTAAATCTTTAACTGGGTGGAGCAAACATTAAAACATGAAAGAAAAAGAAAATGTGACATACGAGAGCGCTCTCGAAGAGATAAAAGGCGTCCTAGAGAAGAACTGGCATGAAGGGTTTAAAAGGTGGTTGAGTTGCATTCTCGACTTGGAAAAAACGATAGATGATGTCATCCCCTACGATGCAAGGTGGAAGTTGCCCGATGCCTTGCTTTACGAGACGGGCGTCAAGTCAGGGCAGCGGGTCTGTGGCTGGCTCTTTGAGCGTTTCGGACTTAAGGACAAGAATATAAAAGAGCGGACACTTTACACCGATGCTTTCTTCTCGCTCAGCGGCGTCGGCGAGATAGAGTTTTTTAAACGGGACAACGAGCGTGTTTTGCGGTTCAAAGGCGGCACTTATTTCGCAAAGGAGCATGGACAAGTAGGAAGGCCGGTCTGCCATTACATTGCAGGGTTCATCGCCGGTGCCACCCGCTGCTTCACCGGCAAGGAATATGTAGTTGAGGAGGTGAAATGCGTCTCCGCTGGCGACGAACATTGCGAGTTCGTCGTGCGGGAGAAAAAGGAGGGCGAGAAGGAGGGCGGCATGTAATTTAAGACCTCATGCCAATCTAAAAACATGTGCGAGTCGAGCGTGTTTCTGGAACGAAACGGCATCAGGGAGTTGATAATGGAAGAAGCTGTAGAAGTCGTCGCAGAGGGCTCAAACGTGCGTATTGTGGGGCTTCTCGGCGAGCGCAGAGAGGTGCGTGGCAGGATTAAAGAGGTGAACCTCACCAAGCACCAGATTGTAATTACAGAGTAGTGGTCGAAATGCCGGGCGTCACTGCTTTCATCTACGGCGACGAATACTTGAAGTACGACTTTGGACCGTTCCACCCGTTCAGGCCGGATAGGGAGAAGAAAACTTTGGAGTTGCTCAGGAAGCTCGGTGTGATCGATGACATCCGCACGAAGGTTTACGAGCCTAGATCAGCTACCGAAGAGGAGTTAATGCTCGTGCACGACCCCGAATACATCTATTTCGTGAGGGAGAAGAGCGAGCAGGGCTACGGGCTCTTGGATTATGGCGACACGCCTGCCACAAAAGGGATCTATGAGGGGGCGGCGGCACGCGCCGGCGGCTCGATCCTCGGTGCCGACCTGATAATGCAGGGTGAAGTTACGCACGCCTTTAATCCCGGTGGCGGGTTGCATCACGCGCGCAGAAACAGCGCTGCGGGCTTCTGTGTGTTTAATGACGTCGCTCTTGCCGCTCGTTATCTCCAACGGAAATACGGGTTGGGGAAAATAGCTATCGTGGACATCGACGGGCACCATGGTGACGGCACGCAGGAAATATTCAACAGGGAAAAAATTCTGACGATCTCATTCCACAGATACGGCTTTTTCTTTTACCCTGGGACTGGCGGTGTGGACGAGATCGGCGAGGGCGAGGGCTACGGTTACGCTGTGAACGTCCCGCTGCCCGCAGGCACCAACTCCGCATCCTACCTTTATGCCTTCAAAGAAATCGTGCCGCCACTGCTGCGGAGCTACGAGCCACAAATCATTCTACACCAGTTCGGCGTGGACTCGCACTATGAAGACCCGCTTGTCGGGCTCTCACTCACGACCGCCGCTTACAAAGCAATCGCAGAAACCATGCACGAGCTTGCGCATGAGCTTTGCAACGGGCGTTATTTAATTTTCGGTGGCGGCGGGTACGCGCCGGAAAACGTCGCCCGCTGCTGGGCGGTAATGTTCATCACCGTCGCTGGAAAAATGCCTGAAAACAAAGAAGAATACATAAAGCTGTTCGACCGTGGGGAGACCGAAGTGAGGGGTAAAGTTTCAAGGGACATCGAGGCTATCGTCAGGAGGGTCAAAGAAAAGGTGTTCCCGCTGCACGGCGTCGAGCTTTAGGTGAGGATGGAGGTCATAAGCAAGGCGGTAAGGGATCAAAACGGCGGGCTGCGGCTGAAGTTCTACTTGGATCGCAAGGCGAGCTACGTGCATCGTTGCGGCGGCTGCGAGAGCCGTTGCAAGATAGACGCCGTCGTGCTGAAGGATGGCGTGGTCATCCCGAAGGCGCCCTTAGTAGAAAGGGTGAGGGCAGAGCTCCAAGGCTCCCGCACGATCGTTGACGTGGGCGTCGCCGACGACTGCCTCCTCGAAGTCGTTTTGGAGGAAACCGCAGATACAAGGGCAGAGGAGATCGCAAGAAGGGTTGCAAAGGTTGCTAGGGACGAAATAGATGCGATTGTGAGGGTGTACAAGGAGCTGGAAGCTCTCGGCGACTTCACTATGCCGCCTCTGCCGGAGCCGGAGCATCATGCAAAGCGTGACGAATGACGACGCTGTGCGAGCCGTCAGCGGAGCCTGCTGACGGATCTCCGTCGGGGCGGGCTGCTTCCCCCTTTCCCCCTGCCTCCCGTTGCCCGCTGCCCGCCGCCGTGCCGCCGCCCGCTGCCTGCCGCTCACATCTCTTCCGGCGCCTCTATTCCGAGTAGGCGTAACGTCTCCTTCAGCACGACCTTCGTACAGTAAACGAGGTTAAGTCTCGCGTTCCTGAGCGGGGGTTCGGCGTTGAGCACCGGACAATCCCTGTAAAACCTGTTGAAGGTTTCGGCGACGACCCTGCCGTACTTTGCCAAGTGGTGCGGTTTCAACTCTCTCACGACCTTCTCAACGACGTAGTCGAGCTTTGAAAGCTCCCTGATGAGCGTCCGCTCGCTCTCCGTCGAGAGGAGCGTTGCGTCGAAGTCCGGCAGTGAGAAGTCGCCGTCAGAGCGCCGCACGTAACCGCTCTCTGCCGCCATCCTCAGAATGCTCGAAGCCCGTGCGTGCGCATACTGGATGAACGGCGCGCCCCGCTTTTCAATGTCGAGCGCCTGCTCGAAGTCGAAGACCATGGGCTTCTCCGGTGAGACCTTTGCGATGTCGTAGCGGACGGCGCCGACGCCGACGACCCTCGCCACTCGCCGCCTCTGCTCCTCACTCATGTCAGGACGCCGCTTTTCCACTTCTTGGAGCGCCGCCTCCTCTACTTTATCTAAAAGCTCGTCGACAGCAACGAACTTCCCGGCTCTCGTGGACATCGAGCCCGTGGGCAGCGAGACGAACTCGAAGATCACGACGTCGGGCGGCGGCACGCCGAGGAGCGCCAACGCCTCAGCCAACTGTTTCGACACAAGCTCATGATCCTTGCCGAGCACGTCGATCATACGGTCGCAAAGCTTCGACTTCCAAATGTGATATGCGATGTCTCTCGTGGAGTAGAGCGAGGTGCCATCGCCCCGCTGCAAAACAAGGTCCTTCTCCGAGCATTTAAGCTTCAAGACGAGCGCGCCGCCCTCCTCCACGACCTCCCCACGCTCACGTAGCGCCTCCAACACCCGGCGGACGTCGCCGCTGCGCACGAACTCACTCTCCCAAACGAAGCGGTCATGCTTGATGTCAAGCCGCTCAAGCGTCTCCTTCACCCCGGAGAGGCACTTCTCCACGACCCTCCTGTATTTTTCCACGGCTTCGGGGTCGCCCTCCTCGTAGCGTCGCATGAGGGCTTCCGCTTCCCGCCGCAGGCTCTCGTCCGTATCCAGTTCGCGGCTCGCCCGCACGTAGGCTTCGACGACGGCGTGGTCGCCCTTCTTCGAGGCGTCGAGCCCGAACCGCTCCGCCCCCAAGACGGCGACGGCGATCTGACGCCCCATGTCGTTCACGTAATACTGGGTTTCGACCTCGTAGCCCGCCTTCCGTAAGACCCTTGCAAGCACGTCACCAATGATCGCATTCCGCAGGTGCCCGACGTGCAGCGGTCCGTCGGGGTTTGCGGAGGTGTGCTCTAAGATCACCCTGCCTTTAAGCCCCAAGCCGCCGAAGTCGCAACCCTCCTCCCTAATTCTCCTCAGGGTCTCCTGGAAAAAGAGCTCACTGGCGTGGAAGTTTATGTAGGGGCCGACCGCCCGCACCTCCGAGATGAGCCCGCCTTCGGGCACGGCGTCCGCGGCGTGCGTCACGAGCCTCGACGCAATATCCTTCGGCGACGCCTTCAGCCTCGACGCTAGGAAAAATGCGATCGAGGATGAGATGTCGGCGTGCTCCGACTCCTCCAAAAGTAAATTTTCGGGCAACTCCTCCCGCCTCAAATCGGCTGCCAGCCCGCTCCCGTCCAAAGCCTCCCTCAGCGCCGCATCCGCCTCCTGTCTCAGCCTCAGGAACATCTCCTCCACCTCCCAATTTATGAGAAGAATTAATTCCTCTCTACCACCTAGCTCACTAGTCGATCCGCTTAGCTTCCAACCTGCTCTTGCTTCGTGCCCTGCTGACGGGCTTCGTGTCGTCTACGGATGCCCTTTCGGCTCCTGAGTCCAACCGCACCCATACAGCGTTGTGAGGCAGCGTTCCGCCCAAAGCGTTCTTAACGCCTTCACTCTCACCCTTCTCCGCAAATTCGACGGCACCTGCTTTACGCTTTAAACATTTATCGACACTTTCCCCACCTTCCTTTATCAAACCTCGCCTCCCCCCACTCACCCCCACTCTCGCCTCCGCTCATCGCACGGGCTTCCTCAACGCAGATGAGCGCATACTACTCCCCATTCCTCTCAATCCTAATGAACTTTTGAGATGTAAAGCCTGTCTAGCCTCCATCCTCCTAACTTACATACTTTTATCTCAGCCCTCCAACATTCCCGATGCCCTTTTCACAACTCTTCTTCGGTCCAAAACCTCCTGATAAAACTACCGAAACTCTGATTTTCCGAACAGAAAGCTAATGTGTAGCTGATGAGATATGTAGTTGGGACGGTAGATACACGACGTAAGATTGTAACAGATGTCTGATGGAGATGTGGCTGCAGATGCACACCACGAAGATCCTTCCGTATGAGCCAGACGAATACGAGCCTGCGGAAGAGGTTGCTGTATTCTACGATGGGCCTGAATGGATGTAGCAATGGATGAGCTACGAATAATAGGAGGTGTAAGCTTTTGAGGAAGAAAAGAAAATTAATTTCGTCGGCAATTTTACCGGTGATCATATCTTTGTTGATTATTGCTTTAGATTGGATCATTTGCGTTGGTCTATCAGTCCATAGAGCTCACCTTTCCATGATACATGTTATTCTAGAACTCCTTGTCGCTTTTCTTTTCCCCGCAGCTCCAGCCATTTATGGATGGATAACAAAGAATAGATTTGGGTCCATATTGGTAGGAGCGATCCCGATTATGGGATTTATTCTTTTGCTTAATTTTGGTTATTTTTACCCCTCCCCTAACCTTGAAAGAATAATAAGGGTAGTTACTTATGGGGTCTGTTTATCCACTGTTGCAGGTTTAGAAGGCTATTTTGCATCAAAAAGAAAATATTTGGCGACATTCTGCTTATGCGGACTTTGGCTTTTTATATTTTTATTAGGCATCCATTGAAGCTTTAGGTCCAGTAAGTTATTTCGTTCGCTAACCATGTGTAAATGGGAAAACGGCAGGGAGAGTGTATAGCGCACTGGCAATTTAATTTTTAACATTAGCCTCCTCAGCTTCTCTCTTGCATCTTTGGTTGTGAAGCGCCATTCAACCTTAACGCCTTTTCTATCTCGATCTTCTGTCCAAGCTTTTATCTCACCCCTAAGAGCTTCTATATCTCCTATCCTGCGATCCAGGCACTGTTTTGATAAAGCTGAGAACTCTATCTCAGCCATGTTCAACCAGCTTGCCTTCTTTGGGGTATAATGGAATTCAAACTTCTTACACAGTTTTCTTGCCTCTTCTGCTCAAATCTCTCGTAAAAGGAACCATAAACGCCAGCCTCTCGGATCGAAAGCAATGAATATGCACCACTGTTTCCTGAGCATGGCTTAATTTCGTTTTTAAGATTTTTCTTACCGTCTCACGGGATATCGAATCAACGACAAGTTCTACGAGCTTATCTAAGAGTCTTATTGTCCACCTTCCGTACCCTTGAGGGTCACTGCATGAATTGCCATTAGCATTGCCTCATCTCTTCCCGTAAGCTTTGGTTTCTTACCGGGACGGGTTTCTCGTTCAATGCCCCCAATCTATCTTCGACGAAGCGTTCTCTTGTCTTTGCTACTGTTCTCATGCAAACTCCTAATCTGAGATCTCTCTATCTGTTTTCCTCGCCCTTTGCTTTCATCTGCAAGCAGTAGAATCCTTGCTCTTGTTATTCTTCGAGCTTTGTTAGTTCCAGTGCTAACGAATCTTTCAAGATATTCCCTTTCCTCATCGCTCAAGTAAACATGATACTTTTTCGAATAATACAATGGATCTCTGCTTTCGTTCGGAAAATCCGAACATTTTCGGTGGTTTTATAAACCTGCTAAGAGACGGTTTAAGGTAGGGATGGAAATGGGAAGGATCGTGGTATTTCTGGTAGCAATTGCGGTGCTCGGTATTGTAGCAGCGGTTTTGCCAATAATTCTTAAGGGGTTTGCCTCGTATGAGCCTGTGCAGTCCGAAATAATTATCCATTATGGAAACGGCAGCGTCGAGGTGCTAACTCCGGGAGCGCCAGAATTTGATGAGCTGTGGGAATCTTCTTTAAATGCGCTCAGGTCGATAGAAGCGCAATTAAGATGCCCCGTTCCCTATGACTTGAAAGAGAAAATCGCAGGCAGCACTTATGTGGAAGTGATCTTCCCCGAAACCACGAATATAAGTATATATGACACGAACACCAGTCCTGACATCGAACTCGATGGAGCGATAATCATGCTCAGCGGATGCAAAAACGAAGCACAAATAGGCTGCATTTTCACTGGTAGGAGAGGTTATATTAACTGGACAGGCGATACCGGATATTTTGTGCCGGACTCGGACAGCTCAATTGTATATATGGGCGTTTATGAGGCGAATGTAACAGCGATGGAGGCGCTTAAAGAACTCCTCGGAATAAGCGAGACCGAGCCGCAAAAGCCGATACCAGCACTGCGAGATGAATTAGAAAACGACGATGGCGTGCCTTCAGAGAAACCTCAATACACAGAAAGAATACATCTAACGCCAGCACCAGATAAAGAAGACAATGAATGACGGACGATAAAATAGCACTTGATAGAAAGATACTTCGTGCATTATCGTCGGACACAAGAGTAAATATTCTCAAAAGTCTTAAAAGACCCATGACTGTGAGTGAATTATCAAGAATATTGAATCTTCCAAAATCGACAATTCATGAAAATTTGGAAAAATTGATTGATGCTGGTTTGGTGAAGAAGAGAAAGAGCGAGGGAAGAAAGAGGGTATACTATGAGCTAACAGAGAAAGGAAAGAGACTGCTCCTATCACATAAGACAAGGATAATACTGCTTTTATCTTCTGCTGCAAGTTTTATTTGTGGGATTATTGCGATATATTTTTCCATCAAAATTCCGGAAGAAGCTGTGAAGGCTGTGAGGCGTGTTCCTCTTGAGCAAAATTATTTGATTTCCGGCGTGGTTTTGCTCGCTCTCGGCGTCCTATTCTTATATTTGGCTCTCGCATGCGGAAGGTCAAAAAGAAGGCTAAAAAGTTTCGATCAAAAGAGCAGAAACAAATGAAAGTGAGTGTCTACAATACTGGATTTGTTTAGGATAGATGCGGCAGGGAATATGCAATATGCGATATGCAGAAACACGTTCAGGAGGTTGTATAAGTCCACATATGCTTTCCTCACCGACATCAACTGTTCTGAGCCATACATAACAAGTTGCCATGTCGCTAATATGTCATGTCGCTAGCCCTCGTCAGCACCACGGTTTTCGGTCATAAGCACTTTCCCCCCGCTCCCTTTCATTCCCGTGATATGTAACCTCTACCGATGCTCTTGCATCCACCATTCCAGTGATTCTCAAACTGTACTTGCTGAAACTAAATCGTTTGCCATGAGCGGTGCTGCACAATAGGCGACTCCACCGCAAGAGCCGATTCCTTTTCGTCACCATACGATGGCAATAGAACACGCAGCCGCCACACTCGTCCAGTGCTCTGCTCCCCCATCATAGCCGGATATCTTTCCTGCTCTCCTCCTCCCCTACTTTTACCCTTGAAAAGCAATTAAAGCAGCAATATTTCTAACCCTCCACAGTCCCATCTGCGTCGTGCAGCTACTCCTCGCCGAGGAACTTGCGCAGCGCAGGATACATTTCCATGACCTGCTCGGAAGCCATCTGCTCGTAGAGTCCGTAGGCGATGCTCACGGCGAGCAGGAGACCGGTGCCCGTGGTTCTTCCGAGCGTGCCGAGCATATTTGCAAAAACGCAAAGCGCCCCCAAAATCGCACCGCCCAAGATTGCGATCCTCGGAATGTACCTTTCCATCAGCCGCTCTATCGCCGCCGGATTGCGTCTGTAGCCCGGAATCTGCAAGCCCGCACTGTATATCTGCTCTGCTATATCCTTCGGACCCATGCCCGTAGTGGTGATCCAGAAGAGCGCGAATATTGCGCCGCCGACGACCATGAAGCTGATGTCGGTCATGACACGCAGGGCGATCTGCCAGCCCTCGACGTTCGGGTACGCCACCCTGACGAGCGTCGGGAACCAGTCGTAGGGGCTGCTGATGGGGTCGAGGTAATACATGAGTCCCGAGACCGCTCTCCCCCCCTCAAAAGTTCCGAAGAGCGTTACGCCCTTCGCATACAGGAGTCTTCCGAACCCCTGGATCGAGGCTTGGAGCGCCCGCACGAGGATCATGGGCAGGACGCTGGCGTAGAGCAGCTTCACCGGGAAGCGCCCCCGGGCGCCACGGATGAGCGAGTGCGCGAGCGGGATTTCGATGCGGGTGCTCTCGATGTAGACGACTATGAAAAAGATTGCGATCGTGGTGAAGAGGGCAATGAGCCCGTGTTCGAAGAGGAAGGTGATGCCGCCGCCCAGAATTTCGTAGAGGCTGAGCTGCGTCGAAATCTGGATCCAGCGCGGGATCACGCCGACTGCCAGCCCGGTCTCGTCAGGCACCCAGTTTATGAGGCCGGTGACGATCTGCTGGGAGACGCCTGCGAGGATGAAGAGCCCGACGCCGCTCCCGATGCCCCACTTCGAGACGACCTCGTCCATGAAGTATATGAGAAGACCGCCGAGACACACTTGGACGAACAGCAGGAAGGATACGAAACGCAGGGACACGCCGAGCCTCTCCGCAATCTCAGGATCTGGGTAGTAATACCCGACGACGTACGTCAAGCCCATGAGAATGGTGAAGAACACGACGAGTATCTTTTGCAAGCCTTGGTAGAATGCTTGGTCGTCGGGGTCGCTCAGGTCCAGCTTTATGATCTGGGCGCCGACGAGCAACTGCAGCACGATCGAAGCGTCGACGATGGGCACGATGCCGAGCGCCATGAGGGAGAAGGACTCGCCCGCGAATATCGCTCTGAACCTGCCGAACAGCTCCCTCGACTCCGGCGACAGCCCGAAAAGCGGGATGTTGCACAACGCAAAGTACAGAAGGAGGATGCCAACGGTCCACCAGAGCTTCGTGCGGAAGTGGACGTGGTACGTCGGGCGCTCTACCATCGGGAACCTGTTCAGTATCGGCGTGAGCACGTCCCGGAGCCTAGGGGCTTCTTCGCTCATGCAGCGCCACCGATCACCAATTCGCCGCCCACCCTCTCTATTTTCGCCCTCGCACGCTCCGACGCCTCCGGAACGCTGACGATGAGCTTTCTGCGCACGCTGCCGCCGCCGAGAAGCTTATCGACGCCGAGCCTCGTGAGGTCGATGAATACGGCGTCGCCCCGCCGCTCAGCCTTGCCCTCCGCAATCAGGCGTTCGGCAAGCTCGTCGAGCTCGCCGACGTTCATCGTAGACTTCTCGCTACGATAAGGTGGCGTGAAGCCCCTTTTCCCCATCTCTCGACCTTCAAGCAGCGCTTTTATGTAATGGTGCTTGCATACGCCAGCATTACCACGCCCGCCACGGCTGCCGCCGCCCCTGCCGCCCTTCACGCCCTGCCCGCAGTACCTCGAACCCCTTATCTTCTTTATCTTCTTCTTCGGCACCCGACACACCCGCCTTGTTTTATATATCTTCCCCCCTTAAAAGCATTAATATGAGCACTGAAAGCAAGAGCAAGATACCCCCCATAAAGATAGAAAACGTCGTGGCAAATGCAAAACTCGCCGACGAGTTCGACTTGAAGTACATAGAGTCGAAACTTGAAGGCGCGAAGTTCACGAAGAAAAAGTTCCCCGGGCTCGTTTACAGAGTCAAGGAGCCGAGAGCTGCATTCCTGATCTTCCGCTCTGGAAAGGTCGTATGCACCGGCTCTAAGAGCGTTGAAGACGTCCGTAAGGTCATAGATAAAATAGCTCAAGACCTACGTCGCATTGGAATCAAGGTCGAGGAGCATCCGAAGTTTAACGTCCAGAACATCGTCGCTTCGACCGACCTCGGCACCGAGCTCAATCTCAGCGCGATCGTCACCGGGCTCGGGCTTGAGGGCATGGAATACGAGCCTGAGGTCTTCCCAGGACTCGTCTACAGAATAGAAAAGCCAAAGGTTGCAATATTGATATTCAGCTCCGGAAAGCTTGTAATTACTGGTGGAAAGACAAAAGAGGACTGCGAAAAGGCTGTTGAAATCTTGGTAAACGAGTTGCGGCGGCTCGATCTCATTTAGCTTACTAAATGAACCACTGCTTACGTCCTAACAACTGAAAACGGATCCTCAAGACCTGCTCTGCTGCCAACTCGAACGGGTGTGTTAAAAAGGATAAATTATGCGGCAGGTTTTGAACCTCGGTATTTTGGATGGTATTTCTTAAGGATTTTCGGATCTATGCGCTTCAGCTCACCCTCTGGGAACATCGTCAGCAGCTCCCAGCCGAGGTCGAGCGTCTCATCGATCGTCCGCTCCTCATAACGTCCCTGTGTCACGAAACGGCGCTCGAACTCGTCTGCAAACTCCAAATATTTCCGATCTCTCGGCGTTAACGCCTCTTCACCAACGACCGCAACAAGCTCCCGCATGTCACGACCTTCAGCATATGCCGCATACAGCTGGTTCGAAACGTCCGCATGGTCCTCTCTCGTCCGCCCAGGTCCTATGCCCTCCTTCATCAGCCTCGACAGCGACGGCAGCACGTCCACCGGTGGATAAATGCCACGGCGGTGTAGATCTCTTGAAAGCACGAATTGTCCCTCTGTGATATAGCCCGTCAGGTCCGGGATGGGGTGCGTGATGTCGTCGTCGGGCATCGAGAGTATCGGGATCTGTGTGATCGAGCCTTTTTTACCACGAATTCTGCCAGCACGCTCGTAGTTCGTTGCCAAGTCGGTGTACATGTAACCTGGGTAGCCCCGCCGCCCCGGAACTTCTTCGCGGGCTGCCGAAATTTCACGGAGCGCCTCGCAGTAGTTCGTCATGTCCGTGAGGATGACGAGGACGTGCATGTCGTATTCGAAAGCCAGAAACTCGGCGGTCGTCAACGCCATCCTCGGCGTGATGATCCTCTCGATCGCAGGGTCGTCGGCGAGGTTTATGAACGCCACGATCCTCTCGATGGCGCCGGTGCGTTCGAAGTCCCGCATGAAGAAGGAGGCTTCCTCGTAGGTTATCCCCATCGCAGCAAATACGACGGAGAACGGCTCCTCCGTGCCGAGGACTTTCGCCTGCCTTGCGATTTGCGCCGCAAGGTCGTTGTGCGGCATTCCGGCGCCGGAAAATATCGGCAGCTTCTGACCCCGTACGAGCGTGTTCATGCCGTCTATCGTGGAGATGCCCGTCTGTATGAACTCCCTCGGATAAGCGCGGGCTGTCGGGTTTATCGCCGCCCCCGTGATCGGGAGGCGGTCCTCCGGGATTATCTCGGGGCCGCCGTCGATCGGGCGCCCAAGTCCGTCGAAGATGCGACCAAGCATGTCCTGCGACACTGGAACCCTCATAATGTCGCCGGTGAAGCGTACCCTAGTGCTTGAAGTGTCGATTCCAGAAGTGCCTTCGAAAACCTGAACGATCGCAAGACCTCTTCTCGTCTCAAGCACTTGACCGGTCTTCTCCTCGCCGTCAGGCGTGAAAATTTTGACAACCTCACCGTAAGAAGCTCCCTCCACGCCCTCCACCACAATTAATGGCCCTGAAACCTCAGATATCGTGGTGTACTCACGAGCGGAAACGTCTACACTCATTTTCTCACCTCACTCCTCCCTTAACCTTTTGAACTCGTCACGCAAAGCCCTCATTAGCTCCTCGAACTTCTGCTTGAACTCTTCGTTCTTCACATACTTCATCCTGGCTATCTCGTCTTTTATACTCATCTCCTGTATCTTCTCTATCCGCACACCCGCGTCTATAGCCTTTTGCGCCTCCTTATGGAACTCTAAAATGACCTTAGCCATCAAATACATCTTCTCAAGCGAGCAATAAGTGTCAACTTCGTGGTAAGCGTTCTGTGCAAGGAAGTCCTCCCTAATCATTCTTGCAACCTCCAAAAGCTCCCGCTCGCGCTCCGGCAGCGCATCAGCGCCGACGAGCTGCACGATCTCCTGGAGCTCGGCTTCCCTCTGCAGGATCGCCATCATCTCGTCCCGCTGCTGCATGAAGTCTTCGGCGACGTTCCTCGTGTACCACTCCCGCAGGTCGTCAACGTAGAGCGAGTAGCTGCGGAGCCAGTTTATTGCCGGGAAGTGGCGGCGGTCCGCAAGCGACGAATCAAGCGCCCAGAAAACGCTTACGACACGCAGCGTGTTCTGCGTCACCGGCTCTGAGAAGTCGCCGCCAGGAGGTGAGACCGCGCCAACGACGGTGACGGATCCAATACGCTCATCAGAGCCCAAAACCTTGACCCTTCCGGCACGCTCATAAAACTCCGAAAGACGGGCTGCGAGATAAGCAGGGAACCCCTCCTCGCCCGGCATCTCCTCGAGACGTCCTGAAATTTCCCGCATCGCCTCAGCCCACCTCGACGTCGAGTCTGCTTGGATGGCGACATCGTAGCCCATGTCCCTGTAGTACTCGGCAAGTGTGATTCCCGTGTAAACCGACGCTTCTCTAGCTGCGACCGGCATGTTCGAAGTGTTTGCGATAAGTGTTGAACGCTCCATAAGTGGCTCGCCAGTGTAGGGGTCGATAAGTTCTGGGAAGTCCTCAAGAACCTCCGTCATCTCATTGCCACGCTCACCGCAACCGATATAGACGATGATCTGCGAGTTCGCCCATCTTGCAAGCTGGTGCTGCATGACCGTCTTTCCGGTGCCGAAACCGCCGGGAATGGCAGCGGTGCCGCCCTTCGCCACCGGGAAGAACGTGTCGAAGATCCGCTGTCCGGTCAGTAAGGGCTCCGTCGGGTCCAGCTTCTCCTTGTAAGGACGACCTCGCCGCACCGGCCACCGCTGCTTCATCGTCAGCTCCTTTTCTTCTCCATCGGTCTCCACAACGGCAATGACGTCGTTCACTGTGAACTTGCCCTCTTTTATTTCCACAAGCTTTCCGCTAACCCCGGGTGGCACCAAAACCTTATGAACGATGACCTTCGTCTCAGGAACCTCGCCGAGAATGTCACCGCCTGTGACGTTTTTGCCTTCCTCGGCGACGGGCTTGAAGTCCCATTTCACGTCGGGGTCGAGCGCCGGCGCCTCGATACCCCGTGTGATGTAATCGCCAGCCATGCTCTTTATCACTTCGAGCGGTCGCTGCACGCCGTCGTAAAAGTTCTTCAAAATCCCAGGGCCAAGCTCCACGGAGAGCGGTGCGCCAGTCCTGAAGACAGGCTCGCCGGGCTTGAGACCCGTAGTGTCCTCATATACCTGTATATAAGCCTTATCGCCTTCCAGTCGGATGACCTCACCGAGTAGTCGCTCCTCCCCGACCCTTATAACTTCATACATCTTACAACCTTTCATCCGCTCCGCCACGACGAGCGGACCCGCAATCCTTATTATCACACCCTTCTCACCAATCTCGCTAACCACAACAACACCTCCTATTTTATTACAATGCCAACAGCCCGCTTCGTAAGCTCACTTATCATATCCACCCTCTCTATTGGTCCCCTCTTGTCTGGAATTTCCACAATTATCGGCGCCACACCCTTCTTCCTTACGTTTATCTCCTTAATCTTCTCTCTGTTCTTTTCCGCAATTCTTTCCGTCACTATTATAATGGACACTCCCTCCTTTTCCAGCTCACTGAATATCTCGGAAACATCTTCCTCCTCTGAAACCTCGTACACACGCTCGATACCTGCAAGCCTGAAGCCAGTTGCGGTGTCCGGGTCGCCTATAACTGCTATCGTCTCAAGCACCCCCCTTGAACATTATTGCGGCAACCTTGTCCCTTATGGCGTCGGAAAGTCTCTCTAGCCTCTTTTCAAAGGTATTATTCACAGCTATTCGACCATCCTTCGTCCTGACGATGACACCACCTATGCTTTTCACCCTTTCCTCAGAAAGCGTTAGACTAGCGCCGAGGTCCTTAGAAATCTCGTCTAAGTCCTTCTTGCTGATGAAACGGGCGTCTTCCTCACTGAGTATGACCTCAAGATCTCCGCCGCCTGCGCTCATCGCAGACACTTTTATCAAGTTTCTCAGGATTTCATCGTATTTATACTCGCCAAAACCTTTCTCCTTTACCTCTTTTATCTTCTCGACCGCCTTATTCATCACCTCTTTTATCATTTCCTCCTGCGCCATCCATTTTTTCCTGCGAGCTTCGAGCCTCGCTGTCTGTATGATTCGCCGCTTTTCGGTCTCCGCCCGCCTCTCTTCCTCCTCCATAGCTCTCTTCTTACTCCTCTCAGCCTCTGCTTTCGCGTCTTCTATTATCTTTTTTGCCCTCTCTTTCGCTTCATTCAGGATTCGCTCTCGCTCTTTCTCCCCCTCCTCTCTTATCCTGTTTACTATCTCGGCAGCGCCCATACGCCTCGCCTCGGAGCTAAGAAATGCCCAAAAGCATTTTTAATGCGACATCCACGGCGGTCGCCATCTTGGAAGAAGCCTCCTCCTTCAGCCTTTTTACCTCCTCCTCAGCCCCCTTTAGAATGCTCTCCTCCTCTTCCCTGCCCTCTTTCAGCTTCTGCTCCATTATTTCTTGCATCACCCTCTTTTCCTCTTCTTTTGCAGCTTCCATGATTCTCGCGGCTTCCTGCTCAGCCTCTTTTATGATACGCTCCGCCTCTTCCCTCGCAGCTTCTATCTTCTTCCTAATCTCTTCCTCCGCCGCTCTTATCTCTCTAAGCGCTTCCACCGCCATTATTCCTCTCCTTTGGGGATGTTCATTATATTCTTTTCCTTTTATTTTCATTTCTCGCCGCTGAGATTCGGTGCTGATTTCGGTCGCACGGGCGGGTGACGGAAAGACGAGCAACTCACAGTCGACGAGTACATAACAGCGTGAAGCGTATGCCCTATTGCATCTCATCCGCACGCGTCAAGCCTCTGCCACCAGCTCCTTTTTCCACGCTAACAACCTTTCTTCCACGAAATGTCTGAAAACGCGGTCGAGAAGCAACGATATGAGACCAAGGATTAGCATGTAAAGCATAAGCTCAGCCATTTTGTGGTGGGGGTAGAAAATCTGGAAGAGCCGATAGCCGAGTCCGCTGCGGCTCACGCCGAACATCTCGGCGGCGACTACGCACATCCAACCCACGCCCATGCCTATACGGACGCCGGTGGCGATGGACGGTAGTGCGTATGGGAACGCTACCCTGAGCATCAGCTTTTCCTTCTTGCACCCTAAGACGAGAGCGGCGTCCACGAGGTCCCTAGGAACGCCTCTGAAGCCCGCATACGTGTTTATCAATATTGGGAAAACTGCCCCTATGAAAACAATGAAGCCCGCTGCTCGATGCGTCAGGTGGAACCAGACGATGGCAAATGGCACCCATGCGAGCGGGGGTATGGGTCTTATGATCTCAATTATGGGATCGGCTATCCTGTCCGCAACACGGAACCAGCCTGTGACGGCGCCGACCGAAACACCAACAACCGTTCCTAATGAAAGTCCGATGCCGAAGTGCAACATGCTGATCGCAATGTCCACGGGGAGCGTCGTCCAGAGCTCGAGCAGCGAGCGCGCCACGAGATAAGGACTTGGCAGGATGAAATAATTGCGCACGACGTAGTCTGACACCATCTGCCAAAGAAATACCGCAACGCACAGCGATATTACTTCTAAGATTCTACCTTTGAGCGCTGTGAGGTTCATCTAAGGATTTAGAAAAAAGAGGAAAATTTATCGATATCTGTATCAGAGGCCCAGTTCTGCTACCGCTTCGTCGTACAGCGTTGTGTTAAACAAGTCTTCCCTCGTAAGGAGTTTTTCCGTATAGCCGAGCTCGTAGAGAACCCTTGCGTATTCGAGGGTGCAGTTGAGCCCTATATATGGGTTATAGACCCACATCCCGTCCCACCTATCTAACGAATATTTGACCTGGGAAACGTCCCAACCGCACTTTCTCGCATAGACTTCAGCGGCTTCGTCGGGATGCTCCCTGCAATATAACGTCGCGTTTATGTGCGTCTTTATGATCTGTTTCACAATTTCGGGATGCTCTTCCAGCAACTTCTCGCTGACGAGGAGGCAACAGCAGGCATGGTTCGGCCACATGTTACCAGAAGGCACGACCATCACGCCGCTGCCCTCAAGCTCGATGATCGCCGGATACGGGTGCGGCAGGAACGCCGCATCTACGGCGCCGGCACCCATCGCGGTGACGGCATCGCCGGGACCCATAGCTACGATGTCAACGTCCTTTTCAGGATCTAATCCGTTCTCCAGAAGCCATTTTCTCAAGATGGTGTTTTGGATGGAGCCAGGCGGGAACGTTGCTATTTTCGCGCCCCGAAGCTTTTCGGCGGTGAAGCTCTCAGCAAGCTCTGGCTTCACGACGAGATGCGACCCGTTTATCTGGACGCCGGCGACGATCTTCGCCTTAAGCCCCTTATCGATGGCTGTGATGGGCGGCGTCGCACCAACGTAAGCAACATCTATATCCCCGGCGAGCATCGCCTGCATCTCCGGCGGCCCTGACGGGAATTCCGCCTCAGTGACACAGACCACCCCCAACCTCGCAAGGTCGCTCTGCCACCAGCCCTTCTCCATCGCAAGCATGAAGGCAACTTGGTGCGTGCTCGGCTGGTAACCGAAACGTATTACCATTCCCTTTTCCGGCGGCGGAGCGATGCAGCCGAGGAGGAACGGCGTGACTGCAGCCAATAGCAGGCAGAAAATGACCACTCTCTTCATCATCGGCTCTCCCTTTTGCCGAGAGAATATTTATACCTGATGCCGTTCTGATTCTCCGCTACTTCGTAGCTTTTTTGATGCTAGCGGAGACCTTCATCACGGGTGTCATCCTCCGAGCCCGACTGCGGGAGCACCTTGTCGCCGATCCGCTTTTCGTCACTGAGGGCACTCCCCTCACCGAACCCGGATTCATTCAGGGTGGTAGGGTGTGCATAGGGTGCTGCCGAAGATGAGGATGACGGTGCCGAAGGAGGTTCGGAGAGAAGGGATTGAAGGAGGGAGACAAGCTGGTTGTCTACTACGACCCTGAAAACGACAGGCTGGTGGTGGAGAAATGGGGAAAAGGAAAGAGGTGCGAGCCACCGTCAAGGGGAAACTACGCTTCGACTCCTTGGAGGATAAAGCCTTCCTGCTCTACGCAATGAGAGACTTCAAGGATGCTGTCGAGTACGCCCACTCGTTAATGAGGAAGGGGATCGAGGAGAGCAAAATAGTGAATACTCACTTCGAGAATACTTAATAACGTGGTATTCCGTGTCGGCGCTGAGAAGGGCGCGGTTGTATTCGAATCAGCCGTACTTGAAGTTGAAGAAGCCGCAGCTCTTCTCGGTCGGGAGCGAGGACGAAAATGGCAACAGGAACATCAAGTTTGATGCGACGGATACCGTTCGCATAAAAGTTCCATCCGCCAGCGGCAGACACAGATGGATTACTGCCAAAGCCCGGTTCAGCAGGAAGCATATACCCATGAGAGCTGATAAGCTCTGGCGTCCCTTACGGGGCGGGAATCTATTTGAAGGACGACGAGCTTGAGATTCATGTTAACGTCCCGCTCGAACTTTATCTGAAATATATGCGGAAAGAGTCGAAGTCTGGGGGCTGCTGGTCATTTTGCTGGCTCCGACTTCAACCTGGATAGGGTATGCATGGTGAGCTTCTCCCGACTGGAGGCGGGAGCTTCACTTTAAGCCTTCCCGCTCCGCCTTATAGCCCCGCTCCAGAGGATGAACTTCACGACGTTCGGGCTGGTCACCGCAGCCTGACCGGAGCTTATAGCCTCCGCCTCGCTCCAGTCAGGTTTTCAAAGTATAAAAACTTCCACCCACCTCCCCTACTTCATCTCCCCACTGAAGTGGGAGCTTCCGTAGCGACTTTTTGTAAAATACTATGTTGTCGAGAAGCTTTCCAAGCCGAAAGCCAAAGGAGATAAAAGCTCAAAAAGAAAAATATCCAAAATGGCTCTGGGACAGTTTGTCCAACAGACGGAGATTTTGGTTCCCGAAGTGGATGGGGTGCTGATAAAAGTCAATCCGGCATATTCGTCAACGAGCGAAAAAATAATAGCCGGCGGCTTGGGTTTGGATATTCATACTGCATCGGCATATGTAATAGCCCTAAGGGGTCTCAAACGCAACAAAGGTGTTGAATGCTACGAGTGCAACGCTGTATGTTGCTGCCCGTTCACCGGGAGAAGATAGACGGCGCCGGTCAGGGGGTGCGTCTCCACGAGCACGTCCACGCCGAACGCCCTTCTTATGTTCTCTCTCGTTAGGACTTCTCTCACAGCGCCCGCCGCGATTATCCTTCCGTTGTTCAGCAGGACAAGTTCGTCGCAATAACTCGCCACGAGGTTGAGTTCGTGCGACGCCATTATCACAACAAGCTTTTTCTCCACGGCGAGCCGCTTTATGATCTCCATGATCTCAATCTGATACCGCAGGTCGAGGTTCGCCGTCGGCTCGTCCAGTAGCAGGTACTTCGGCTCCTGCGCCAGCGCTCTTGCGATGAATACCCTTTGGCGCTCGCCGCCGCTGAGCGTCGTGATTGGGCGGTCTGCGAGGTGCCAGCAGTCGGTGAGCCGCATGCATTCCTCTGCTATCCTTAAATCCTCTTCCTTCTCAAGCTCGAAGCGTCGCAGGTGCGGGGTCCGCCCCATCAGCACGACGTCGAGGGCGGTGAACTCGAAGCTCGCAGCGGTCTCCTGCGGCACAACTGCTAACTCTCGTGCGAGCTCCCTGACAGAAAGCTCTGAGACTTTCTTACCGTTAAGGAAGACGACGCCGCCGCTCGGCTGCAGCACCTTGCTGATTATCCTGAGGAGTGTGGTCTTTCCAGAGCCGTTAGGTCCGAGCAAGCCGACGAGCTTCCCACCGTCCACCTCCAAGCTCACACTTTCAAGTATTTTCCTCGCCCCCCCGTAGCTAAAGCTCACCTTTTCAACCCTAAGCATAAGCAATCGCCCTCTTGCGTCGCAGCAGCAAATATATGAAAAAAGGCACACCCGAAATCGCAGTAATTAGCCCGACAGGAATTTCCAAAGAGGAAACTCTTGCAAGGGCGTCAGCCCATATCAGGAAGGACGCGCCGGCAAGCGCAGACGCCGGTAGCAGTATGCGGTGGTCGGGACCGACGACGAGGCGGACGGCATGCGGCACCATGAGTCCAACGAAGCCTATGGTCCCGCTGACCGCTACCGCCGACGCCGCTGCCACAGATGCAAGCACCAATATAATCTTCTTTACCTTTTCGACCTCGATGCCGACGTGTAGGGCGCTTTCTTCGCCGAGAAGCATGGCGTTGAGGTCACGTGCGAAGAAAAGGAGCGAAATTGTACAGATCACGACGGGGAGGAAGGCGGCTTCGACCTGCCCCCAGCTTGCGAGCCAGAGTCCGCCCAGCACCCACGAAATTATCTGGTGCCAGTCCCCTTGGAGCGTCAGGTAGAGGATGAGCGACGAGACGGCGTGGAACAGGAAGGAAGTGGCGATGCCCGCAAGCAGGAGCATGTCCACCGGGATTCTACTGCCGGTTCTTGCGATGTTATACACGAGGAAGACGGCGAGGAGCGAGCCGAGGAAGGCGAAAACCTGCTTTGCGCAGGCGGCTGCGAGCAGCGAGAGCAGCGGCAGGCAGTGGGCGAGCGTGACGCCGAAGAGCGCGCCCGACGAGATCCCGATGACGTACGGGTCCGCCATCGGGTTTTTGAACAGCCCTTGGAGGGCGGCGCCGGAAACCGCAAGCGCCGCACCCACAAGCGCCCCAAGAATCACTCTCGGCAACCGAATGTCCAAAATTATCAACTTCTGCGTCTCAGCCGTCTCGCCGGCATGCGCGCCCAGCTCCACACCCAACTTGCTCAAAAGGTCGTAGATGCCGAGCCTGAAAGCGTTGAGAATCGCCGACGGACCCACATAAGTGGAGCCGACGGCGGTTGCGAGAAAAACGCTCAGAAACAGCACCAGCGAGAACACTAAGAGTATAAATCGCCAGTGCCGCACCCGTTCCAGCAAGTACGTGTGCCGTACTCCCCCCTCGAAGACGTGCGCTCCCGTCTCCGCCACCTGAACACTTTTGCCCCCATAAGTAAAAAAGTCTTTCGTTTTGTAAAGGCGAATTAAGTAGGGCTCGGCTGCGTCGCTACGCTTTAGCTCCGAAGCTGAAACATTAATAACCAATGCCACGAAGGAGTAGTGAATGCGATTCGGCACGACAGTTTGGTACGGCGACCGCCCGTTCGAAGCAACGGCGCAAAAGCTTTATGAGATAGGCTTCGACTATTTCGAGCTCGCTTTGGACTATCCGCTCCCAGAGTATGTGAGTGCCACTGCAAAAGCATCTTTAAGGTCGCTCTTACGAGATCTGGGGATGAGCATCGCCTTTCATGCGCCGCTGGATGTCTTCATTGCGCAGCCACGCCTTGAAATATTCGAAGCGAGCCTTAAGATCATGCGGAAATGCGTGAATTTCGCTGCCGCCTTCGAGCCGCTGTACTTCAATTTCCACACCACGTTTAGAGTTTCGACGCACGTCTTCGAAGACGTTCGCAAGAAGATCGAGGAAAACGGGCTAAGAGCTTGTAAAGAAATCGCAAGACTTTGTGAGAGCCTAGGCTTTCCTGCATGCGTAGAAAACGTGTTCGTGCCACTTGAACACGCCAACCTCCTCGCCGAAGCGCTCGACTTGGAGAACCTCTGGCTCACATTTGATGTCGGGCACGCGATAATAGCAGAAACTACACATGAGAAGTGGAGCGTTGCTGAGAAAGACAAAGGTATTGCAACGACGAGAACAGCAACGGCAACTCCGGACGCCAGCAGCGACCTTGCAGGTGGCAAGGCGGACGAGCGGCTGAAGAGGCAGTTTAGAGGGTTAAGGGAAAAAGCCTTAATTTACCTTGAGGCGTGGCTTTCTCGCTTTAAGAACAAAATTTTGGTCGTGCACCTTCACGACTGCGCCGTTGTCAGCGGCAGCTTCAAGCACGGCGTGCCGAGCGTGGACATAAGGTTACAGGATCACATATCGCTCGGGCGAGGCGAGCTTGACATCCCTCAGATTTTAGAGAGCATCGAGGGCGTCGGCAAATATATGCTCATTGAAACTTTCTGGCGGGATAAACACAGGCTGGCGGAGGTGGACTACAAGGATTTGCATGAAAATTTGACTTTCGTCAAACAAGTTTTACGAAGGTGCTAAAGGTTGATAAGCTTTTTTGCTACGGAAATGTATAAAGAGAGGCGAGCGGGTGTCATGACAAAGGAGTATGACGTCGTGATTGTGGGAGCCGGACCTGCGGGGCTTTTTGCGGCGAACGAGCTTAAGGGCAGGGCGAGCGTTCTCATAATAGACATGGGGAAGGACGTCGAAGAACGGAACTGCCCGATGGAGCTTACCGGCGTCTGCGTGGGCTGCAAGCGTTGCAACATAATGTGCGGCGTCGGCGGTGCCGGAACTTTTTCGGACGGCACTTTGAACTTGCGTCCGGACATCGGCGGCGACCTCGCCGAGATCTGCGGCGACGAGGAGCTGGCGTGGTGGCTCGTCAGGTACGTCGATTCCGTGTTTCTGAAATACGGGGCGCCTCCTGAGCTTTATAAGGGGAAGAAAGAGGAGATAGAGGAGTTGAAGCGACGAGCAATGTCCGCAGGTGCGAGGTTCGTTGAAATAGACCAACGCCATATAGGCTCCGACAACGCTAAATCCGTTATAAAGAACTTTGAGGCGGACTTGCGAGGCGAAGGCGTCGACTTCCTGCTGAACACCAGCGTCGTGGACATAATGGTAGAGGGGGGACGTTGCAAGGGCGTTATCGTCGAAAACGATGAAGGGAGAAGCGTGATAATGGGGAAATGTACGCTTCTCGCCCCTGGGAGGGTTGGGGCGGCGTGGATGGAAGAAATGGTCAAGAAGCACGGGATAGAGGCGGCGCACGCCGGCATAGATATCGGCGTGCGTGTCGAGGTACCCGCCATCATCATGGACCCCATAACCAAGATAAACAGGGATCCAAAGTTTCACATAAGGACGAAGCGCTATGACGACTTCGCCCGCACCTTCTGCACGAACGAACACGGCTTCGTCGTGAAAGAGGTCTACGATGGCTTTGTCGGAGTGAACGGGCACTCCCTGAGGAACAAAAAGTCAGAGAATACGAATTTCGCATTCCTTGTACGCGTCGAACTTACGGAGCCCGTCGAAAACACTACGCTCTATGGGCGTTCCGTAGCCATGCTCGCAACTACGATCGGCGGCGGCAAGCCTCTTATCCAAAGGATGGGCGACCTCCGTAGAGGACGCCGCTCCACATGGGACAGAATAAAAAGGAACTTGGTGCGGAACACGCTCAACGACGTCACACCTGGCGACATTTCGATGGCGCTCCCACATCGCATCACGATGGACATCATTGAGGGTCTAGAGAAGCTTGACGAGGTGATCCCAGGCGTCGCTTCCGACTCCACACTCCTTTATGCTCCTGAAATAAAGTTCTATGCGATGCGGATAGACGTGAGCAAGAACATGGAGACGTCCATCGAGAACCTGTTCGTGGCGGGCGACGGCGCCGGGCTCTCAAGAGATATCGTGAACGCCGCCTCCACCGGCGTCCTCGCGGGCTGGGGTATTAAGGAAAAATTGGGCATCGGTTGAAGGCGCTCAACTAAGCTCGTTCGCAGCAGTGACTGAGGGGGGCGAAGATGGAACATGGGGGCTGGAACTTTAAGATTCTAGATGTCGACCTCAGTGATAGGAGGATAAAAGAGAAAAAGCTCGATTTAGAGACCGCACGCAAGTTCTTAGGTGGGAGGGGGCTTGGCGTAAAAATCCTCTGCGACGCTTCCCAGAAACACGGCGTTTTCGAAGCTTTCAGCGAAGAAAACCCGCTGGTCTTCGCCGTCGGTCCGCTCACAGGCTTAGCGCCGATGTCCGGTCGTCATGTTGTCGTTTCGAAATCGCCGCTCACCGGTACAATTTTCGACTCCAGCGCCGGCGGCTTCTTCGGCGTCGAGCTCAAATTTGCAGGCTATGACGCCGTGGTCGTGAGGGGGCGAGCAGAGCACCTTGTCTATCTGGAAATCGAGGATGAACACTGCGAAATAAAGGATGCAGAGTTTTTAAAATGCAGTAACGTTACAGAGACCTCTGTTAAGCTCGGCAGAGGGGGGCGGAAAGTAGCATGCATCGGACGCGCGGGCGAGCGTCTTGTGAGATTCGCAAATATCATGAGCGACGTGCATCACGCCTGTGGACGTGGCGGGCTCGGCGCCGTCATGGGCTTTAAGAACCTAAAAGCGGTAGTTGTGCGTGCGAGCCGTGAGCGGAAAGCGTGGTGGAAGCATAACGGCATCGCCGACGCCGAAAAGTTCGAAGAGGCAAAGGAAGATATGATGCGGCTACTGAGGGCGAGCCCAGTACTCAAAGCGCTTTCTTACTACGGGACGGCGGCGCTCGTGAACCTTGTGAACTACATGCGCATCATGCCGACGCATAACTTCCGGCGCAGCTTCTTCGCAGCCGCTGAGAATTTGTCAGGTGAGACGATTCGAGAGAAATATGAGTTACGGAGCCGCTCCTGCTACGGCTGCTTCGTCGCCTGCAAGCACTTCACAAAAAGCGGCGTTAAGATCCCTGAGTACGAGACGCTTTGGGCATTCGGAGCGAACTGCGGCAACGCTGACCTCGAGAAAATAGTAAAGGCGAACGAACTTTGCGATGACTATGGCATTGACACGATTTCGTGTGGCGGGACGCTTGCGTGCTACTTTGAGCTGACAGGGCGTTTCGATACCACTGCATCTGAAGGCGGCGTTGTAAGCGGAAGTGGTCAGGAGATTGTAGAGCTTGTGAGAAAAATCGGCGAGCGAAAGAGCATCGGAGCCGAGCTTGCGGAAGGCTCGCTACGTTTCGCGACGAACCGCGGCAGAAGGGAGCTGAGTATGAGTGTAAAGGGCTTAGAGCTCCCGGGCTATGATCCGAGGGGCGTCTTCGGGCAGGCGCTCGCATATGCGACGTCGAATCGCGGCGGCTGCCATCTCAGAGCGTATATGGTCTCGCTGGAAATCGTTGGGAAGCCGAAGCTCGTGAACCGTCTCACGTTCGACGGCAAGGCTGCGCTCGTCGTCATCTTTCAGAATCTCGCCGCTGCTATAGACTCGCTCGTACTGTGTAAGTTTTCATCGTTCGCATTGAGTGAAGAAGAATATGCAAGGGTTTTAAGTGCGGTGACATCCTTGGATTACAAAGCGGAGGACTTGCTGAACATCGGCGAAAGAATCTGGAGCTTGGAGCGCATGTTCAACTTGAAGCATTTAGGACGGCTCGAAGATACGCTTCCGGAAAGGTTTTTTGAGAGCTTAGATGAGGAAGGGTTCGAGAAAGCTCTTCGAGAGTACTATCATCTGAGGGAGTGGAGCGCCAATGGAGTTCCTACGAGGGCCGAGGGGCTACATTGCTGAGATCTTCAGCTCGTTCCAAGGCGAGGGTCCCTATGTCGGACGACGCCAGATATTTGTGCGGTTTGCGGGCTGCAATCTGGACTGCGTGTACTGCGATACGCCCCACGCTAAGGAACGTACGAAGCTCTGCAGCATCGAATTCCACTCCGGTGAGCGTCGCAGCGTGAAAAACCCGTTAAGCGTGACGCAGGTCACAGACAGCATAAAGAGGCTCTTGACGGCTGACATCCACAGCGTCTCCTTCACCGGCGGCGAGCCGCTGCTCCAAGATGCCTTCGTGGCGGCTATTGCGAGGTCTTTGCGAGAGAAGGGCATAAGCACGTATTTGGAGACGAACGGATTCTCAGCGGAACGTTTTGACAACGTGATCAAGCTCTTTGACTTCGCCGCCATCGACGTGAAGCTGCGCGACCACCTCCCCAGCGACGAGGGCTATAAGAGCCTTTATGAGAACGAACTCAGGTGCATCCGAATCTCTATAGAAAGCGGCATCGAGACCATAGTGAAGGTTGTGGTGCTCAGAAAGGACGACTTGACTGACGTGAAAAAGCTCTGTGAGGACATTTCGGAGTTCGCAACAGCCGCCCCGAACTTCTACTTCGTCATACAGCCCGTCACCTCGCCCAACGGAGTTGAATTCTCAGCGAACGACCTATACAAATTTTCAGAAGCTGCAGGCGAGTTCTTCAAGGACAGAGTAATGGTCATACCGCAGGTCCATAAGCTGCTGAAAGTGCCCTAGCTCAGCTCAGCCCAGCCCGGAGCCACCGCCTAGCCGGCTACGGCGAGCAGGATGCTCAAAACACTTTCTAGCAGCTTTAGAACCTCCTCCCTTCCCCGCCTCCTTGCTTCAAGAAGTACCAGCTCATCCTTAAGGTCGTTGACGGCGTTGATAGCTTCAATTATGTCCGATGAGCTGCCAAAATGCAGCTGCTCACGCAGAAGGAACTGGGAGTATTGATCGGAAATTTACGTCATAGCAGCCTCAGCTCGCAGGTATGCGGTCAATGCCTAGGGCAGCCTCTTCATACTTGCTCAACTCAACGTCGGTCTCAACGGCGTCGGTGATCTCCAGCTTCTATGCACGCTCCGCACTCTGCCATGAGGCGTTTGGTCTCAATTGCGTACAACTCGTCCTGCAGCCCCGTCAGCAACTCCTCAGAGAATCCCTTAAAATCTGAAGCTCCGGACAGCTCTACAAACATCTCCTTATGAACAAGTTCATAAGCCTCGCTGTACAGCTGGGACGCCATGTCGTATTCGCCGATGAAGAAGTACGAATCCGCGCTTTCCAGTGCTGCTTGGGCTTCGCTTTCGTATGAGCGCCGAAGAAGAGCATTCCCAGTTCCGTTACGATCAATACAATTATCACCAGCGCCACTGCCCTTATTATCCAAAGTACCAGCAATGTCCTGCTCATGCGATCGTTACGATTAAACTCAAAACCACTGGTCTATTCTCGTCTGTCCCTGCCCGACCGCCGCCTTGGCTTTTGTCCTCGTCTTTCTTCTCCGCTCGGCGGCACGTCGTTCGGACTCGCCCCCGCCCCGCAGCTTCTCGATTGCTTTTTCCACCCGCTCCTCCGAGAAGTCGTGCTCGTCACATAGGAACCTTTTTATCGCATCCTCGTCGGGCTCCGCCCATTCGAGCTCGTAATCGTCGGTCACGTCCGGCTCCAAGAAGATGCGACGCACCTCGTTGTAGTCTTCAATTTCCTTGCCGATCGCGGAGAGGGCGGCTTCGAGACTGCCATGCTCCTTTATCAACTTGAGCGCCTTCTTTGCGCCGATGCCTTTAATCCCTTCGTTAAAGTCCGTTCCGATGAGTATAGCGATGTCTACAAGCTGCTCTCTCGTGATGCCGAGCCTTTCGAGCTGGCTTAGCTCTATGAGCTCGGGATTTACTTCAACACGTCGCCCTGACGGCAGTTTCCTCTTCCTGCTAATGCTCAAGTTTCTGACAAGACGAGGAGCGCCGAATAGCAGGGAATCATAGTCCTGTGACGCCACATAGTCGGCATCGCCTCGCTGCACCATGTATGCCGCCTGCGCCTCTCCCTCTGAGGGCGCCTGCACGCACGGTACGCCCATATAGCCAAGGAGCGTCTTCGCATCGCTTATTATGGCTTCATCGACCCTCGCGGACGCCTGTGCATATTTAAAGGCTTCCTCAGGCGCCACCTCTTTAAGCTCTTCCCAGAGACGGCGAGCTTCTTCCCTGTGCGCAGCCCGCTCTTTGAGCGTTCTCTCCTTCAGCCTATGCGGCTCGCCATCGAAGACAAACACCGGCTTTATACCTGCCTCCATAAGGTTAGAGGTTCTGTAGATCAAGCCTGAAAGATGCGAAGTTATCCTGCCTTTTGAATCCATGAGAGGTGTGCCATCAGGCTGCCTTATTATGCTGAGGAATTGATAAAGAGTATTATAGGCGTCGATCGCCACTATCTTGCCAGCGAGGGCCTCAAGGCTGAGCTCCTTATGCTCGAAGAGGCTACCTATGTCAGTTCCCATTAGTTAAATGTTACCTCAACCTACTTAAAACTCCAACCCGCCGCCACGTGGCGTCACACATACTTTATCATGCGGAACTCTTCCATCTTCTTCAAGAACTCTGCGAGATCTCTCCTTATGGTCTCGCGGTCGACATCATACTCCGCACAGATCGCATCCTCTATGTCTTTGATCGTGTGCTCGCCATCGCACAGCCTTACTATCAGAGAGCCAACCTCATTCACCTCATAAAGCTTGCCCTTCCTCGTGTCCATTACTATTATCCCAGCCTCGCTTTCCCTCGTTATGTACTTCGCTTTTTCTTCTATGCTAAACGTATCCTTGAGCTTGGGTTTTTTTGTCTCATCCATTTGTCACACCTCTTTAAAGGTCAAACCGTAGAGCCCTGCTTGCTCCACTACTAATCCTCCACCTTCCTAATTAAAACTTTTCCTTCGTGCCCAACACTTATTACTCCAGCTCCAAGTTTAGTATATGCTACTGCCTGAGCCACGGAAGGTAGGGGAGGTTTCCCTAGAGGAGGCGATTCAAAGGAGGAAGTCCCGCCGGCGGTTCAGCGTACGAAGTCTGACGGCGGCGCAGCTCTCGCAGCTCATATGGGCGGCGAAGAAAGTACCATCTGCGGGCGCCCTCTACCCTTTAGAGTTGTACGCCGTCGTTGGTCGTGACGGCGTCGAGGGCGTGGACGCCGGCGTCTACCGCTGCGAAATAGGAAGGATAACGCCGCACAAGCCCGGAGACCTCCGCTTGGAGCTTGCAAGCGCCTGCCTCCATCAGATGTTCATCGCGGAAGCGCCGGTCTCCTTCGTCATCGCCGCCGAGTACGAGCGGACGACCCGCAGGTACGGCGAGCGTGGCGTCAGGTACGTTTTGATAGAGGTCGGGCACGCCGGTCAGAACATATACC
Organism: Candidatus Alkanophaga volatiphilum; assembly: GCA_029259545.1. GTDB lineage: Archaea > Halobacteriota > Syntropharchaeia > Alkanophagales > B39-G2 > Alkanophaga > Alkanophaga volatiphilum. Next base: position 20,451 of record JAPHEE010000008.1, on the reverse strand, counting down.
TGCAGTGCGAAGCTTTAGGACTTGGAACCGTGGCGATCGGGGCGTTCCACGACGACGAAGTTTCTTCGGTTCTGAGCCTGCCGAGGGCGCATCGCCCGCTCTACGTCATGCCCGTAGGATATGCAAGAGAACTTTAGTCATTGGAAAAATGTGAAAAATAAGGAAGGTTGTTTCAAGCAGCTGGGATTCCCACAGAGCTGAGGTCGCTGATAACATTGGTGAACGGTATGTTTGTGGCTTTTGCCAGTGTTGGGGGCGAGTATATGCAGGCGGCGGCGTCCGTAGCCACGATGTCGGCGCCGCTCCGCAGCTGCGCATACCAGACGAGCGCGAACGGTGCGCCTCCCCAGTTGCCGACGGGTATGCTCATGTTATACATGCCGTCGTAGTCCGGTGGTATCGTCAGCGTGCTTGTCTTCCTCCAGAAGTGGAACTGCGGTATGCCCACGTAAATGTCAAGGATTAGTGCACTGTCTGTGGGGTTTGCTATGTGGAGAGAAATCACCATAGTGTCCCCGGGCGAATATTCCCATTTGTTCGTCGAAACGGAGATCTCAGGCTCCGCCGCAACACTGTATTCCAAGGCGTTCCTTATTATCGTCTTGAGGATTGCGTAATCGGACGCCCACGTCCAGTAGTCCTCGGCAGGCGAGTTTATGAACCAGATCAGGACGCCACTGCCTATGTTCTTCGTCACGAGCGCCGGGTATCCATCGCCGTTCTCAGCGACGACTGTCGCCGTAGCGTCCGTTATCCTTAGCATGTAGTAAGTGGCACTCACGTCGTTGAAATTATAGCTCGCGGGCAATCCTGCCGCCAAAGGATGCGTGGGATTTACGACCTGAAGGTGCGGCGTGCCCGTGACGGTCGTCCAGTAATAGCTGGCAGTATCTACGTCGAGCAGGTAAGTGTCTATGTCGGAAACGACGTTGCTCAAGGAGCTGCCGCCGAGATATATGAGTTTGCCGCCGCCTGCGACGAAAGCTGCAAGCTCATCCATGTTCGTTCCCGAGACCATGCCGCCGTCACTCGCCTGTATCACCACGTCGTATTGTGAGTAGTCGATGCTTGGTACCGGCCCGAAATCCCAATCGTAAAAGTCGTAAGTATAGCCGAGCTCGTCCAAAGCATTGCACACGGAGTTCTCCACGTCGAGGCCGGTCTCTATAACGAGAATGTCAGCGCCCGCCTTTACGTATTCCGAGGCTTTAGCAACTGTTGGCTGCTGCGAGGCGCCCGCGTCGCTATATGCTGCGAATACTGAGCCGCTGAGGAAAAAGATCGACAACAGTCCTAATAAGAGCACTTTCCTCATAAATTCACCTCCCTTCCGCCGACGCATCTGAATCGGCGGCTCAGCATAAATAACTTATGCAGGATGTTAATGGACTTTAGGTGGAAAAATGGACAGGCATGTTATAGAGGCGAGTGGAAAAACGAGGATAATCATAGAAAACGGGGAAATAAAGGAAATTGAAGAGCCAAAGCTTGAATATTGCCCAGTTCAAGACATTCTTCTTGGTGTCAAGCGTATCAGCGTCGAGACGATCAGGCGGGGCGTGGCGCTGCGGGTCGAGCGTTTTGGGATGTGCACGCCACGCCGCGTCATCGAGCTCGACGACGACCTCGTGGACTTCGGCGCCTCCGAGATCTTCAGCAGCGCCGTGCGTTCGGGGCTGCTCGACGCCGTCGTGCAGGTCTGCGACGGCGCCGGCACTGTCGTCGCCGCCGACCCCAAGGTTATTCAGGGCATCGGCGGCGCGATGTCCGGGCTCGCCGAGACCTCGCCCATCCCCGAGGTCATCGCACGGCTCAAGGCGCGCGGCTGCATGATCCTCGACGAAACAAACGCCACGATCGACCAAGCTAAGGGCTTGGCACTTGCGTTCGAGAAATACGACCGTGTGGGCGTCACCGTCTGCAGCCTCGACGCCGCCGAACAATGCCGAAAGGTCGAAGCCGCGGCGCGCGGGCGGAAAAGCGCAGTGCTCTTCGGCGTGCACGTCACCGGGATGGGCGAGGCGGAAGCCAAGAGGTTCATGGAGCTCGTGGACCTCGTGACGGCGTGCGCCTCCAAGCACGTGAGACGCCTCGCACGCAACGCCCTCCTCCAGCTGGGCGTCGCAGTCCCCATTTTCGTGCTCTCGGAGAAGGGTAAGGAGATCGCCCTGAACAGGATAAAGCACATAAAAAGGCAGGTTTTGATAAGGACGGCTGAGCTGCCGGAGCTGCCGGAGGAGCGTCAGCCGAGACCGCTCCTCTAGTGCGTGACGGAGTGGTACCAGTTCATCACGTACTCAGGGAGCTTGAAGCCCCGCTTATCCAGACGCTCCACCAGCTTCAGCGGCAGCGGGCTCAGGAGGAACGCCGCCCGCTCGTAGAACTCCACGGGCGACGACCTCACTATGAAACTTTCGGTCATTCTGGAGAGCTTCGAGGGTCTGCCCACGATGGAGTACGTGTATGCACCGAATGCTTTGAACTCCTCACACCACTTTAAGACCGGATCGGTCTCGCCGCTCCATGAGATTGCGATGAGAATATCACCAGCTCGCGGCTTCGGCGCCAGCGGCCCCGCAAGATAAGCTTCGTCACCAACTGCCCGCTTCACGTGCTGCAATCTTATGACGGTCATCCTCGCCACTTTCCTCGCAGGCCCGAGCCCGCCGATGATGACATGACCGCGGCGCTCCAACTTCTCAATGAGACACTCAAGCTGCTCTGATGTCACGTACTCGTCGATCAGCCGCCCCACAATTTTCATCTCCTCCTCCATCTTCCTGAAGACCGCCTGAGCGTCCAAACCCTCGTTTATCGCCTCCTTCGTCTTCTGCATCAGAAGCATGCTGCCCAGCTCGTAGATGTCGTTCATGATGCCGTGCTTCAGGAACTCTTTTGCGCTGTTCGGCACCCGCTCACGCCCCTTAAGCTCGATGACCGTGCCAAATTCCTTCCTGTCAACCCTGCCTATCGAGGAATTCGGGTTCGAGACGATGGCGTCGATCGTAAATTTGTCGCTACCAGTCTCCTCTATGTACCTGACAAGCTGCTCTACCGTCCTTTTAGGGATGGCGGTCTCGCCACTTCCAGAGTTTACGACCAGGGCTATCCTGTCATATTCTTTTTCAAGGATCGGCGCAGCCTCCTCGATATTTCGCCCTGGGAAGTCTATGTCGTCTATTGTTTTCACCTCTTTGTGTATCTGACTCAACCCGATGTAAAGAGCACATTGCGAGCGCCCTTCGCCAACAGGAATCAGACAATCAGCCTCCGCAATATCGTTGTAGAACCGCTCAAACTTGTCCTGGCGGACGCTCATCACGTTCTCAAATATCGTGTTTATGTATTGCTCCTCCTCACAGACGCTCATCCCAGTCACTCACAGCCCGCCCCTTATTTATGAAATTTTCGGTTTTTCTCTAATAAATTTACTGCGGAGGCTCGTCAGTAGCTCGCCTCATTAAGTTCTCTGCTACAAACGGCTACCATTCCTTAAAATACTTGTTCACATCGCCCAGCTCGAACCTCTCGCTGGCAAGCACGTTCTTTATAAACCTGAATATTTTCATACGCACCCCCGTCGAGATGTGCGGATACCAGAGCGGCGACGCTATTACGAGGCCTCTGAACGCGTAGAACGGCTGTATCACCTCTAAAAGTTCTTCATCCCCCGTTTTATCCAAGTACGTTTCGAAAAAAACGTCGAAAAGCTTTTTAAACTCATTTTTAAGCTCTCCGTACTTCAAGAGCGAGCAGAAAATGTAGTTGATCGTCATCGAAGAGACATCGTCGGCGGCTTCCCCCCATTCACCCCGGCTTCTGTCGAGGACTGTGAAGTCGGTACCCTCACGAAAAAGCACGTTCCACGGGTGAAAATCGCCATGAACGACGCAAACTCTATGCGCTTTCTTCCTCAGCCTCCACCGCCACTCCACGCAGCTCTTCTCCAGCTCTAAAAAGTCTTCTTCGGACATGAAGTCGATGCAGCTCGTGCCGCCCGTGAAGTAGCTGTCCACGAGTCCGAAGATGCACTCGCCGTGCCCAACAAGCTCCCTTATCCGCCGAATATAAAGCCCTTCCCGCTGCGGACCGCCCTTCTCTGCGTGTATCTCCGCAAGATATCCCGCAAGCGCCGCCGCCCGCTCCTCGTCGAGCGGTTTAAGCCCCTCCTTGCTTATTCGCTCCAGGTCTTTGTAGTATTCCACGCCCTCCGCCTTCTCGCACAGCAGGAAGAACTCAGCAGCGTCGCTCACCGACTTCAAAGATCCGTCATGAGCGAAGTACCCGACGTCGAGCGCCCGCACGTGCTTCGGCAGCTTGTTGAAAGCAGAATACTGCCAGAGGAGGATTTGAGCCCTGTCAGCGAAGTGTTCATGCCCGAAGTGGTCGCCACGCATTGAAGACAGCACTGCTTCCCGCCTTTCGCCCTGCGGCGTCGCGAACACGATGAGATACGGCTTGCCATAGCCAAAACCCTTTAGCTCCTGCTCTCCTTGCGGCGTGAGCTCGCTCACTCGTACCACATTCACGCCTTTCCCGAACTTGCTTTCCAAATACCTGCGTATTTCCTCCATCACTTTGGAATCCCCCCTCTGGTGTCGCATGTGGCATGCGATAAGGAAAACTACATATATATGTGTGAAGAAGATGCTGATGTATCAGGTTTAAGGGGGGCTTGAAGTGGCGGATTTGAAAGAGGAGCTTATAGAGTTTGCGAAGACGATAGGCGCTGCGAAGATAGGCATAGCCGATGCAAGCCTCATAAAGAACCCTCCGCAAGAGCAGGATTTTGATCCAGAGAATTATGTTGATGGGGCGAAGTGCGCTATATCAATCTGCGTAGCGTTCCCAGAGGACGCAGTAGGGCTCGACGACGAGGACGACTTCACTTTCTGCACAAGTTTCGGCTCGTCGTATGTGACGCTGAAAAGGCAGATCGACACTATAGGGGCAAAGCTGGTGAAGTTCCTCGAAGAAAAAGGATATAAAGCGAAGTACATAGGACCAGAACTTCCTTTCGACAAAGGCTGCCAGATATGTGGGCTACTGCACCCTTACATCCACAAGCTCATCGCAACCATTGCGGGCTTGGGGGAGGAAGGAATGTCAAACCTTTTAGTGACGCCGGAGTACGGTCCAAGGGTGCTACTCGCCTCAATAATCACGGACGCACCGCTCGAACCTGATGGACCGAAGCTCGTGGGCAAGGTCTGCAGGAAGTGCAATGCCTGTGTGGAGGAATGTCCGACGGGGGCGCTTTCTGAAGAGAACTACCCGCCTTACAATTTCGAGCGCAACCGCTGCTTCTGGGGCTACTTCGGAGGCATGCGGGTCACCGAGGTCGACACGCCGCCTCTTGACTGGATAAATGCAAAGCCGAGCGCCCTGAGCGTGCTCCCGAAGTACAAGGAGCAGAACCCGAGGCTCAAAGAGCTTCTAGACTGGGATGAAGCCATCGGAAACTTCCCGAAGTGCACGAGATGCATGTCCGTATGCCCCGTGGGGGCTGAGGAAGAATAATAAAAAGGTGATGGTAACATGGCGACATATTATTGCAACGCATGTGGTTGGGAAGGAGAACCCGTATATGTTTATGTATGCCCAGCGTGTCGAACGGGGCACAGGCGCCGCCTGATAAAGAGGAAAGGCGGCGCAGAATATGAGTGTCCGAACTGCTCGCTCAGAGGTACACCAGATCAGTTCTTGTACGAGCCGGAGTGCCCGATCTGTGGTAACCAGTACATTTACGAGAAGGAGAAAGTACCAAAGACCTTCGGCATAAAGGGGTTAGGACTGGGCTCAAAATAGGGATATTTATCTCTTTACCTCCACTAATTTCAGCAAGTGCCCCTTTGCACAGGCATCAGGCAAATTCCCCAGAGTTCGTAGTATCGTGCACTTGTCTCCCCTTTTGAGACCCGGTGGATGACACAGTTCGTATTGTTCGCACTCGTTCTTGTCGCATTCTGGCGGCTCAAAGACTATTTTCGAGCCTTCAAACGCCTTTCTCGCCTCTATCGCCACGGTTATCGGCGGCTCCACGACGCGGATGACGCAGACGCCGCCGTCGTGAAGAGGGCAATCATGTCTGATATCATCTCTTACTTCCTCTATCCTATACCTCCTACCCTCTTCGAGATTCATACAGGTGCTTCTGAGCTTGCAACCCTCGCATTCACGTGCGGCTCCTAAGAATATGAATTCCTCTCCTACCTTCGCCAATTTCACCCCTATCAGGGTGGTAGACCTACTTTCTTTCATCTTTTCCTCCCTTATCCCCTTTATCCTTCCAAAAATGCTTGCCATACCTTCATATGACCTCTGTTATCGTCGCAAGCCGCTCCGCCGCCTCGTACGTCAGTCCGGTATCGCCCAAAATCGTGTACCTCTCAGGGTTTATCTTATGCGCCTGCACCAACGCCTCTATTATGTATTCGTCCTTTATACCTAACTCTTTTGCGTTCGTCGGTGCCCCTACGTTCCTCAGCGCATCCCGCACGTACTTCCACTCCGCTCCGTGCAAGTATGACATCATGATGGCGCCGACACCACACTGCTCGCCGTGCAATGCCGGCTTTGGGGCGATCATATCAAGAGCGTGGCTGAATTTGTGTTCTGCGCCAGATGCCGGCGCTGACGAGCCGGCGATGCTGATCGCAACGCCACTCGATACGAGTGCCTTCACGACTATCCAAGCGGACTCCTCAAGGTTCGGCTTTATTTCCTTCGAGCGTTCCATGATCATCTTCGCGGTCATTTCAGAAAGTGCGGCGGCATAACTGCTGAACTCGGCGTTCTTCAGCCTGTGCGCCAGCCGCCAGTCCATGACCGCCGTGTAATTCGAGATGATGTCGCCGCAGCCCGCCGCAAGGAAGCGATGCGGTGCCTCCGCTATGATTTTGGTGTCGGCAATGATCGCGAGCGGCGCCTGCGCCGCGACGGACGTGTTCACGCCCTTGTCTTTAATTGAGGCACGAGGTGACGCGATGCCGTCGTGCGATGCGATGGTCGGCACCGAAATGAAGGGGACGTCCAACACGCAAGATGCGACCTTCGCAACGTCTATGACCTTCCCGCCGCCCACCGCGATCATGAAAGTGGCACGACATTCCTCAGCAACACTTTTCACTTTTTCCACACTTTCGGTGCTCGCAGAACGCACCTCTACCAAGCCACAGTCGTAGCCACTGTCGGCAAGCATTTCGAGAACGCCCTCGCCGGCGACGTGTCTCGTCGTACTTCCGGTCACGACGAGAGCGACGCCACTCAGCTTCAGCCGCTTACAAACTGCTGCGACCTCCTCCAAGACGCCATGCCCTACAAGCACGTACCTTGGAAGCTGCATCATTTTTATCTTTCCAAACTTACCCGCTTCCATAATCCTCCACACCCATCAATTCATTTCTCCTTAGCCTTTTGGACCCTCCTCAAAAAACCCCTTTGCTCGAGCATCTCTCTCGTTTTTCCAGTGACGATTATCTCCGCCCTCTTCAGCTCCTCAATGTTGCTGCAGCCACACAAGAACATCGTGACTCTTAACTCCTCAGCCATGATTTCTAAAACCTTTTCGACCTCCTCAGCGCCCCGCATTGCTGGCTTAACGAATGGAAGTGCGGCGCTGCAAACGTCAGCGCCCAGAGCCAAGCTTTTTGCGATCTCGAGACCGGAACGTATCCCGCCGGTCGCAATTATTGGCAGCGGCAAGCTGCTGCATTCCACAATACTCACCGGCGTCGGGATCCCCCAGTTCCAGAAAAGCCGCCCGAGACGCTCCCCAAGCTCGTCCTTCTCCCGCATCGCCCTGTACGTTTCGACGGCTGCCCAGCTCGTCCCGCCGAGCCCGCCAACGTCTATTGCGGAGACGCCAGCCTCGAAAAGCCTTTTAGCAACGCCATACGACATGCCGGCGCCCGTCTCTTTCACGATCACCGGGACTTTAAGCGAGGCGCACGCTTCCTTTATTGCAGAAAGACAGCCGCGGGCGGCAGTTTCGCCCTCAGGCTGTATGGCTTCTTGTAGGAAGTTCAGATGGATGGCAACGGCGTCCGCATCTATCATTTCAATGATTTTCTCGACTCCTTCCACGCCGAACTCTTTCAATTGCAGGGCGCCGATGTTCGCATATATGAAGGTTGTGGGCGCGACGTCTCTGACAATACGGAACGAGTCTTCTTGGGAGGGGTCTTCGAGCGCCGCCCTTTGTGAGCCGACGCCCATGCCGATATGGAATTCTTCTGCTGCTCTTGCGAGCGCCTCGTTTATCCGCTTCGTCTCCGGATGCCCGCCGGTCATCGCTGCTATCATCATCGGAAAGCTGAGCTCAAAGCCGAGAAACTCGACGCTCGTGTCGATTTCGTCCTTATCGACTTCAGGGAGCGCCACATGCACTAAATGCACGTCATCGAAATAATTGCGTTTCGCCTCCACATCCTTCTCGGCACACAAGAGCAAATGCTCTATCTTCCTCTTTGAAGTCTTCATAAGCCCGTGTGGCAGCCCACACTCAGAGCCGCCGCCTCACCTCCATCGGACTTAAGTAAGCGTCTCAGCGGCATGGGAAGCACCTCAACTTTGAACACTTCCTTTTCGCTTGCGCCACGCCGTCAATGATTCGTCGTCGCCGTAGTGAACTACCCCGCCCTACGGACGGGGCTTCTCCCGTTCCATCCTGACTTTGCGTCAGGACCTCATCTGGGAGTCCGGGGGGTTCACTGCTTCCCCATCCCATGCCTCTTAAGGCATGGGCTATGTTGATTGCAGCGTTCATATCTCGATTATATTTCAAACCACAGTTGGGACACTTAAACTCTCTCCCATTAGCTTGGGCAACATGCCCGCATCTATGACATCTTTTCGAGGTATTCTTTGGATTAACATACACTACTATGGGAACTCCCTCTAAATTGGCTTTGTATTCAATGTATTGCTGTAATTTTCGAAAGCTCCAAGTATGTAACCTTCTGTTGAGTTTAGCTGAGGTATTCATATCTTCTCTAATTCCATCAAGCTCCTCCATAGCTATTACTGGTTTTTCGAACTGTTTGGCGTAGGCTATGATTTCATTTGCTATATGCAGTTGTTGGTTTACCATCCTCTCCTCCTTATGACCGATCCGCTTAACCAAGTCTGGTCTCTTCTTTCTCTGCAAATTCCTTCTGATATGAGCATGTTTCCCTCTAATTTCTCTTATCTTTGCACCGCTCCAGAATCCGCCTCTCATAGGCTCTGGATTTTGCTTTGAAACAGCGACGGCAGTAGCAACATTCCACTCTCCCAAATCCACACCAATGACCGTTTCCGGTTCATCGATTAGCTCAATCTCTTTCTTGAGCACGAAGTGGGCATACCACTCCCCGTTTCTCTTTACCGCTTCTACCGTGCAAAATCCCCATTCACCTTGCAAAGCTTCCTCTATGAACTTCTGCTGTCTTTTACCGAAGATTATTGGCAAAGTTACTCTCTTCCTGCGATTCAAACTTAGAGTTAGCCAGTATGGTGTTAGTTTATTTGTTGTTTTAGCAAAGGAGTAGCATCTTTCGTCAAAGCGGATTGAAATTCTCTTTAGCTTTGGTCTCTCAGTATTAACCTTGCCTTCTTTCTTCTTTTTGTTGAAGCTCTTTAGAATTTCTACTGCCTTATCTCTCGCTGTCTGAATTAGGGCTGTGTTGAGGTTGAACAGTTGTTTAGCTTTTTCATAGCCATTTCTGTGCAGAGAAGTCTTTGATGTCGAGTTAAAGCTGAGATACCAGTTCACAAGTTTGAAATACTCCCTCAAGCACTTATTCAGGGCTAAAACTTTCCTTCTGTTCGGTCTGAAAACTTTTCCTACCACAGTTAGCTGAACTTCCTTCTTCACGGGAACATCCCTGAAGATTTTCGTTTCTAAAGCCATTTAAACTTAACTACCCGCCCACCTCCCCTGTGTCCCCATTATGGGTCTTGCAAGCAACGGGAAGATAAAAACTTTCGGGCGTCAGCCGAGCTTCGCAGTCTCATAGGCGTCGATCGCAAGCGAGAGCGAGAGGATGGTGTCAGCGACTACAAGAATAAGAAGCCCGACGTCCGTGCTTTTCAGTTGCATGGCGGCGACACCCAGTAGGGACAAAAGGAAGACAAGAAGTAGCCCAAAGCCGAGCTTGAGCCTTTTTCTCATGTATATGTAGCCCGCGCCGAGGAATATGAAGTTGAGGATCGCTGCAACCAATGGGTTCGGCGGAGGCGTCGCAGCCCTCGCACGCCGTCGCAAGTCATAGCCGCAAGCAGGGCAAAAATAAAAGTCATCGACCCTGAACCCGCACTTAGGACAGTATTTATCCATAGACACACCCTAATGGCTCACCTCGAATATCCGCTCTTTACCAACGAACAATTTGTATTTGAGGTTTTCATCCTTAAGTTCTTCTTCTATCCGCCGTGCTATTATTTTCTCAGGGTGATACAAACCCTTAACACGCCTCGTCAAGTCCTCAAAACTCTTAAAAGGGCCCTTCTTACGCTCTTCGAGAATCGCCCACATCAGCTTTTTCCCGATACCTGGTAGAAGGTCGAGCGTATGGAGCCGCGTCGTTATCGGTCCCGCCTCGTTGAACACTCGTATGAACTTCTCTTCATTCTCTTTGACTATCTTCTCCAAAACATAAGTCAGCTCGATTTTCGCAGATGGCGTCAAGTCGTCGTACTTCAGACGGCGGTTCACATGGTCGATAATGTCCCTGTGCCCCTCCCCGATGTAAACACGTTCGTGAAGGCTAGGCATTTTACCCTTCTTTGGCGAAAGTTCCATGAGCGTGAATCTGTCCTCCCCGACAGCTTGCACCACCGGCTTCTTCTGATACACGGGGCGTGGGTCATCGGGGTAGCCATAAGGCAAAAGGTCCAGCACCCATGCGTGGGTTTCTCTGTCCTTCTTCGCTTTCATCCCCTTAAGAACCATCCTTATACCCCTACCCACCATGTTACTCATACTTCGCCACTATGTCGAGTATCGCGTCCAATTCCTCCTCGGTGAGCGTGTATCCCTCCTTTGCATATATCGAGCGGAGTTCCTCCCGACTCTTCGGCATCAAATCCACAATCTTCACAGCTATGAACTCATTCATCTTCTCCAGCTTCAGAAGCTCATTCAGAAGCTCTCTTGAAGCTTTTGCATTCGTTTTTGAGAACTTCGTCGAGTACTCCAGCACCCGCCGCTTTTCGTAACTCATCTCTTCGTCCTTATGCTCCTCCTTGATGGACTTCAATATCTCGTGTACTTCTGCAAGCGTCAGCAACTCCTCGCTTAACACCTGCTTTACGATCATCGGCTTAAAATTGGCAATGGAAAATAAATCTTTTATGCCACCATGCCCCAGCACAACTTAGAAAGAGGATAGGCGTTAGCTTTTTCGCATGAAGCGACGCTCTCAGAAAGATGACGCCCGCGCGGTCGGCACGCGTGGAGCTACATTGGATTAAACACGACCTACATGAGAAATACCATGCGTAAAATGTCACGAAAAGGGGTCTGATTATGTTTGACAGACCTCCGTTGTCGAACTTTAGGGAAGAAGTGGAGAGTTTAAGATTGCGCCCAGCTCTCGATTACGCCCTCGGCGTCGGCGTGAGGTATGCGGACATCCGGGTTGAACGAACGTACGGCACCATCATCGAGCTTAATGAGGAGCGGATGCGTGAGCTTTCCTTCGGCGTGGATAGCGGCATTGGTGTAAGAGTCCTTTACGAGAACGCCTGGGGCTTTGCATCTACGACGGAACTTTCAGCGACGAGGGTCAAAAAGGCGTTTGAGGAGGCGTTGAGCGTCGCAAGAGCACTCCCCAGAGCCGACAGCATGGCGGATCTTGCGGAAGTTACTGTCGTCGAGGACGAATTTTCGCTGAAGCCGAAATTGAGCCCTGAGGACGTCAGCGTTGATGACAAGCTAAAGTTCGTCAAATATGCTTTCAACGCTGCGAAAACGCACAGCCCGTACGTGAAAAGCGTAACCGTCGTCTACGTCGATGGATTCGAGGAGCGGCTGTTCATGAGCTCTGAGGGCGCCCTCATCGTGACGAGGATGCCGGCGGTGATGCTGCGTGTTCGTGTGGTCGCAAGGCGTGGCAGCGTCCTCCAAGAGGCGACGGAGAGCGTGGGCGCCGTCGCCGGTCTGGAGTTTCTCGAGGCGGCGGATGCCGAAAAAGTGGCATTGCGTGCGGCTGACAGGGCGGTCCGTCTTTTAGACGCAAAGCTGCCGCCTGCCGGAAGGGTCCCGGTGATCATGGACAACAAGCTAACAGGCGTCTTTATGCATGAAGCCTTAGGACATGCCGCCGAAGCCGACCACGTGCTTGCGGGCGAATCCATCCTTGCGGACAAGCTCGGGACGCAGATTGCGTCGCCGTTACTCAACGTCTTCGACGACCCTACTATCGAATGTTCGCACGGTTTTTACAAATACGACGACGAGGGCGTCCCTGCCAGACGCACGACGCTCATAAAGGACGGCGTGCTCGTCTCGTACCTGCACAGTCGGGAGACGGCGGGCGAGCTGCGGCGGCGGTTTCTCGCCGGGCGGGGCGGCGGCTTCGAAGGCGGTGACGTCGAAATCGACGACATCAGGATCGAACCCACAGGGAACGCAAGGGCAGCAGGCTACAGCGAAGTCCCGCTCGTCAGGATGAGCAACACCGTCATCGCTGGCGGCGACTGGAGTTTTGAAGAGATGCTTGAGGATGTGAAGTTTGGAATCTATGCAAAGGGCATGCGGGGTGGGCAGGTCGATACGACGCGAGGCGAATTTCAGTTCAGCGCCGAGGAAGCTTTCTTAGTGGAACGTGGCGAGCTGAAGCAACGCCTTAAGAACGTGTCGCTTTCCGGACTCACGCTCGATGCTTTAAGGAACGTGGACGCCGTCGGCAAGGACTTCAAGCACGGCAGCATCGGCTTCTGCGGAAAGGACGGGCAGGAAGTCCCTGTTGCGGAGTACGCGCCGCACGTCCGCATCAAGGAAATCCTCGTCGGCGGCGCCGAGCGGCAATGACTCTTGTATGGGGCATGCTCGTGCTCAGGTGGAGACTGTAATCTAGCAGTCGCACGCATTTCAACCCGTTTCTGTTGTTTCAAGCCGCACCGCCCGATTACGCCTAACGCTCTGGGATATGTGAGGTTTCGCCTTGCGAAATTTGAGCGAGCGGAAACGAAACGCATATTTACCTGTTAAGTGACCCGAAGGGCAAGGTGCGAAGCGCCCAGGGTGCCCGCCGTCGCCGTAATTTGTTTGGTTTGTTTCTTATATGTGCACCGGAGAAGTCGATGGCCCCTCAGGTCTTCTTACGCTGAAACCGGGCTGCTGGCGTTCGTATTCAGCATCGCAACCCTCCGCAAACAAAGGCGAGCCGCCACGAAGTACAGATAGTAAAGCAAACTCTTGGTAGTGTTTGGGGGGCAGAATTTTACGAAGAGCCAAGTTGCCCTGAAATGCGTGGCTTTGAGAGGTCGTATCTACACTTAGGCTGAAGGCAAGGAGTGTCGGAGTCTGAAGTGAAAGTTTACTCCATTTGTTCTTTGAACTTTTTCATCATGTCAAGGAACTTTTGGCTGAAGGGCGTGCCGTGCTCGTAGTGCGTCCCGCAGGGGAAGTCGGCGCACCGCAAGCAGAAATCCACGCCCTTTCTCGCTGCGCACTCCAAGATCGGACACGACATCCCGAACTTCTCCTTGATGTAGTTAAGGCGTGCCGCCACCGCTTCCTCGTCGTTGCCGGGCGGGCAGCCGCCCCCGCAGGCATCTTTAAGCGCGCAAACGTCGCATGCTACTCCACACGCCGCCGGCATTCTTTGCCACCTCACCCATTAATTCTCTCTCATTATTTATCCTCCTGCCTCATGCTCGCCATCAGAGCCACACCGCATAGTAGCAGCGCAGCACCTAGCATTTGCACTCCTGTCATACTTTCTCCAAGGGCGATACGTGCGAGCACAGCTGCCGACAGCGGCGTTATGAGGTAAACAAGCAGTATGGAGCGGCTCACACCGATACGTCTGATGCCCTCGTAGAGAAATATCGTGCAGAAGGTGATGGTCAGTGACGAGAGCGCAATCCAGAGCCACTCGTGCGGCGACGGCGTTGCGGAAGGCGACGCAAAGCCCCACACCGCTATCAGGAAGGCGCCGCCGAACGTGTATCCGAGGAGGGCAGTCGTGCTTGCGCTCAGCCGTCGCAGCGGGATTTTCGCCACGACATCGCCGACGCCGAAGAGCAGCGCCGTCAGCAGTATTAGGGAGTCGCCGAGCCTCGGGACGATCCGCACGCCACCGGTAGTTATCAGATACGCTCCGAGCAACAGCAGGAGCGTGGAAGCTACTCCTTGACGCCCGATACGCTCCTCAAAAATCAAGGCAGCGAGTGCCACCACGAACAGCGGCTCCGTTTGCAGCAGAAATGCCGAGTTCGTTGCCGAGGTCAGATTCTGCCCGTAGAACAGCGTTATCGGCGCAACCCCGTAGCCGACGACGCCCATGAGCAGCAGCGGCTTGAGCTCCGCCCTGAGCAGCGGGAGTTCCGCTGCAACTCGCCTCTGGAAGATCGTCACGATCACAACGATGGAGATTATCGGTTTGAAGGCGGCGAACGTCAGCGGGTGCAGCCCACCTGCGAGCCCTATTTTGTTGATTACGATGTGCAGCCCGGCAAGCAGCCCGGCAAGCGTCACGAACGCCCTCCCTGTCGCAGCCTGACCTACCGCCAACGCCCGCCGTCCTGCTGGGGCAGGCTTAGCCCCATAGCTGTTTATCCCCCATTGCGCGCCGCAGCATCACAATCCCAGCTTCGCAAGCCTCGTCACGAAGTCCACGACTCTACAAGAGTATCCGAACTCGTTGTCATACCATGCAAGCACCTTCACGAGGTTTCCAATGGCATTTGTGGAAAGCGCGTCGACGATTGAGGAGTGTTCGTCGCCGATGAAGTCTATGGAGACGAGCGGCTCGTGGCATACCGCCAGTATGCCCTTAAGCTCGTTGTTTGCGGCGTCTTCAAACGCCTTGTTCACCTCATCGGCGTTCACCTCCCGCTCCAGCTCTGCCACGAAATCTACGATGGAAACGTTCGCCACCGGCACCCGCACCGCAATCCCGTCGAGCTTGCCCTTCAGCTCGGGTATGACCTCACCGATCGCAACCGCCGCTCCTGTCGTCGTCGGTATGATGGAGAGCGCCGCCGCCCTCGCCCTCCTTAGATCCCGATGCTGCAGGTCCAAGATCCGCTGGTCGTTCGTGTAGGCGTGGACCGTCGTCATGAAGCCTTTCCGGATGCCAAACCGCTCATGCAGAACCTTGGCGAGCGGCGCGAGGCAGTTCGTGGTGCACGACGCCAGCGAGATTATCTGATGCCGCTCGTGGTCGTACATCGCATCGTTGATGCCCGGCGCAATCGTCACGTCTGGATTTTTCGCCGGCGCCGTGATAACAACTTTCTTGCAGCCTGCTTTCAGGTGTTTTGCTGCGCCCTCACGGGCGGTGAAACGTCCCGTAGCCTCGACCACCACGTCCACGCCGAGCTCCCGCCACGGCAGTTTCTCGGGATCCGCCTCCGAAAGTACTTTTATCCGGTGCTCGCCAACGATCAACTCAGCGGCGCCAGCCCGCACATCTTCGTTGAGAATGCCATGCACCGAGTCGTACTTCAGGAGGTGTGCCAGCGTTTTCGCCTCCGCAAGGTCGTTCACCGCCACGATTTCGAAGCCGGAGCCGAGCACGCCCTTTTTGATCGCAGCCCGCAGCACCACTCTGCCTATCCTACCGAAGCCGTTGATCGCCACACGCATAAGGGGGAAATTGGATGAGTTTCTTAAAAAAGAGAGCGATTTTAAGGCGGGTCGGATTTCAACCGAGAAGCTCGCCGAACGATGGCATCTTCGGCTTCAGCAACCCCTCGACGAACCCAAAAGAGTCCTCGTAGATGTGCATGTTCGTCGCGAGTAGTGTTAATTTCACAGCCTTGAACCCCGCTTTCGCAGCGACGAACTCCGCAAGCCGCGTGAACGCAAACTGATTCGCAAGCGTCGCGCCGTAAGCGTCGTTAGAACGCATGAACAGCGTTATTCTCAAAATTTCAGGGTCTTGCGCATCTGCATGGAACACATAACCCCTTAAACATGCAGGGTCTCCGCTCAAAATGTCCCAAGGTCTCGAAATGACGACGGCAGCACGCCTGGTCATCTTATTCTTCTTAAGAAGCTCCACAGCGTGGTAAAGCTGATCTATCGGCCTCTTGAGGCCGAAGAACGTCACGTCGGCAGGCTCGCATCTCGCCCTCGAGGCATAAGTGTAGGCTTCGCCCTCCTCGTAGACGATGTCGGGCGGCGACGCCGGAAGGTTCGTCGTGCCGAGCACGTAACGCAACGCATACTCCTCCAAATATTTCCTCGTGAACGGCGCCTTCTCGTCCTCCATGTCCTCCGACGGGCGTTCCACTTCTAAAAGGAGCCTGTGCGCGAACTTCGCCCGCCGCTTCCTCTCAAAGACCTCGCCCCACTCCGTCTCCGCAAGCAGCCCGTGATGATAGACGAGCGCAAGCGTCTCATGCCAACCTTCCGGCAAGTGCCCGGCTCTTATCAGCCCGCCAAGCCGCACGGTCTCAGCCTCGCTCGTAGCGTCACCGCCCGCCTCCGCACTGCTGGCGACTTCTTCCACCTGACGCTCGTTCCTGAGGTAAAAGTGAGCGTTCACGAGGAACGCCGCGACGCTGCCCCTTTCATAACCGGTTTCCTCACAGACAAGTTTTTGAAGCTCGCATAAGCCGTTGAGATTTAAGTTTAAGTAATTGAACACGTCGACGCTCCTGAAAAAGCCGGTAACGTGCACTTCCTTACGTCCACTACCCCTTCTGCCGACTTCTCCGGCATTTCGCCCTGCGGCGTCCGGCTCGGCGGCGTCCAAAACCTGCACGTAAACCTCCATGAGCGACGGCGGCGTCCTGCTCAGCACATCCCAAGGGCGGGCAACGCTTATACAAAACCTCCTCGAATGAGGCTTTCTCCTTATCAGCTCCACTCCTTCACTTATTTGATCTAAAGGCACCCTGAAGCGGTCTGCATAAGTTTCATCGCGTTCGAAGACGCCGGGTACGCCGCTTATCCTCCAAACTTCGTTCGGCGTCTCCGCAAATATTGAAAAGTGCGAGGCGTGCGGTGAGCCCTCGGCGATCGCAACTTCCGGACGCTTCACAACGACGAGCAGGTCGTCGACGAACCTGACGGCACCCCGCTCTGATGCTGCATCCACGCCTTGCTCCAGCACTTCCTTGTTTGCCAGCACGTAGGCTTCGGGGATGCTCTCTGCATATATCAGTGACGCCATCTTAACGCCTCGCAGGCTTCCTTATTCCGGTGATTATGTCCTTATTGAAATC
Organism: Candidatus Alkanophaga volatiphilum; assembly: GCA_029259545.1. Taxonomy (GTDB): domain Archaea; phylum Halobacteriota; class Syntropharchaeia; order Alkanophagales; family B39-G2; genus Alkanophaga; species Alkanophaga volatiphilum. Next base: position 3,066 of record JAPHEE010000008.1, on the reverse strand, counting down.
GAACACCGTCGTTTCATCGTTGCCGTTGCTTATTTTCAGTTTTCTACTGCTGTCAACCTCGCCGACGATCGCTGCGTTCACGTCAGCAGCCTCGAAAATCTCGATGCACTTTTTGGCGGCGCTCTCGCTCTCGGTCGAGAGCACAAAGCCGGTACCTGGGTACATTTTCAGCCAGTGTTCAAGCGGCACGCCCTCAGCTCTTGGGATCGCCCTGAGATCGACCACGCCGCCGACATCTGAGGTCTCAAGGAGCATGCCGACGCTACCTATGGTGCCGGGGTTGCTGATGTCCTTGGCGGCGGTCGCAAGGCACTTCTCCCCGATCTCGACCATTGTGAGCCGCTGCTTCCTTACCTCTGCAGAGCTACGAAGCGTCGTGCTGTCCCAAGCAAGCGGGAACTTGGGGTAAACTCGTCCGTGCACGTCGATACCGATGACGAGGACATCACCGGGCTTCGCGCCGTTTGATAGCAGGACGCAGCCCTTCTTCACGACGCCGACGATCGCGACGTCGAGCGCATCATAAGGGGTGTCAGGATGCATATGCCCGCCGACCATCGGCACGCCGAACTTCCGGACGCCGTCCCGCATCCCTCTGACAAGCTCCTCGCATACGTTACGGCTCTGCGTCGCCGTCATATTTACCATTGCGACAGGCATGCCCCCCATCGCCGCAATGTCGTTCACGTTCACGAGCACTGCACAATAACCCGCCCACCATGGGTCGGCGTCCAGCAGCCGTCCCCAGATGCCGTCTATTGCGAGCAGCACGTAACACTCATCATCAAGCTCGAGCACGGCGGCGTCGTCCCCGAAACCCATGACGGTACGCCCGCCGACGCTCTCAGTTTCCCCGAACAATCTCGTCACGTCGTATATCGGCTTCTTCCGCTGCACCCCCTCAAAATCCCGCAGGCTCTCAGCCAGATGCTCGAGGTCTATTTCATTCTCTTGCATCTCCTTTTCTATACAACATTTCTTCTCGCTTAAAAAATGATTCGCAGCTTTCTCCTCACTAAGGCTACCTGGTCGCCGCAGCCTAACATACCTTCACATGAAGGCATGGTAGGCCGGCTTTTAACCTCTCCAGGAAGGAGAGGCCCCAGCTACCAGGCATCGCCGGGTAGCCGCTCTGAGGCGCTGCCCAGCTATGCCCTGGACAGGGGCAGTTAGCCCGCTTACCTCTCCTTCGTCTTCCCCTCGGACTTCCATCGCCTTCATCTGGGGAGACTACAGAGAGGAGCGTGATAAGATGCCTGAAGAGGTTATAGTTTATGCTTTTCACAGCGAATGCGATTGCTGAACACTTATGAACATCTAAGCCCACAAGGGGAGAAATTTTCTCTCCAACTCTCGTCGTGTTCTTTTCAGATTTCTCCTCAACTTTTATTCCTCTTCGCTCTAACTTCTTTAGAGTCTGTCTGAATTTGTGTTGAGGCATGTTCTTCACTTTACGATTCGCCTTTCTATTATCAGACTTAAATGAGCCTGTGTTCAGTTTTCCGACGGCAACATCCGCATCATAGTGCTTGGCAATATTTCCTATTTTGTCAACTGCTTGGTGGATTCGGTATTCTCTCTTACCTCTTCTCACATACTGCGTCTCATGGACTTCTATTCTACCCACAGAAACAACCGTAGGCTCTTCTTTTTCCACGATAGCAAAGTCTATGTGACCTGCATTAACATCTAAAGCCATCACTCTCTTTCCTTCTTTCACTTCTGTTTGAACTTCAGCGGTTATGTGGACATTATACTTTCCGTCACTGCGCCGTTTTATGAGAACAGTATAAGGAGCAGAACCATCAAGAAGGTGTCCATACTTCTTGAGATATTTCTCAGGAATGTATACCTTTGGATATATCCACTTCTTATCTTCGCCAGTGTTAATGCGAAGCTCCATTCTTTCTAAATTCAACCGTATGTTGAGGTTACCATTTTTAGATTTATCTCCACGAGATATAACGATAGAATTCCTCCTTCTGTGGTATTCCTCCTTTGAAATTTTCCCTTTCTCCCTCGATCTTTGATTCTTAAGACCTCCGAATGTCACATGTGGAGGAAGGCTTTTTATTGAGTTGTAAGCATCTTTTACATAGCGCGAGTTCAAACCTATTTCATCTTGCAGAATTCTCTCTATTCCAGGCTTCGTGTATCCCTTTTGCTTCAGCGAGTATGCCCTTCTACGAGCTTTTCCAAACTTGAACATTAGTTTCTCTAATTCTTCTCTATCTTCTTCCGAGATTTCGCATATATACCCAGGAATTGTGACCTTAGGCATGAGCACTCTCCTCCTTTATTGTCTGAACTATTCTCCTAGCTCCTCTCTTCCCATAAATGCGTCCTGAAAATGAGGTTACTATCGCTATTAAGTCTCTAACAAGCTCTTCCTCAGGGCTTTTACTTTCTTGATTCACCACAACGAGCTCGACTCCATAATCATCAAAAATCTCCTTCAAGTATCCCAAGCCGAATCTCGTCAGCCTATCTTCGCACTCAACAACAACTTTCTTCGCTTTCCCTTCTCTTACGAGCTTTAAGAGCTTTTTGAGACCTCTTCTTCGCTCATTCAAGCCTGAACCTATGTCCTCTATGATCTCAACTATTTTCAAACCTCTGCTCCTGCAGAAATCCACGAGGCGCTCTCTCTGCCTCTTCAAATACTCCATCTGCTTGCGGGTAGAAACCCTCGCATATATGATCGCGGTATTTTTTTCGGGGGCGGAGAGACGCCCCATGACCCTGTCGAGCTCCGCCTTTTCCACAAACCTATGGGTCCCTATCCTAACACCCCTTATCACTCCCTTGTCGATGTACTTCCTCAGCGTGTTCGGATGAACCCCCAGATACTCCGCCGCCTCCTTCACCCTCATCAAGGGCATCAATTAGGTTAAGATGTATGAAGTTATATAAAACTATCGGTTACTGTTGCGAGCCTCCCGCTCATCACCGAACGATACGGCGCTAGATTAATTTACGAGAATGCCAAAACAAAATGAAGCTGAGGCGAAACGCATGAGAACGTCTTTACAGCTCGTTAGGATCATGGGAATACCAGTGAAGTTG